>CAZHMJ010000141.1:0-12575 GCA_964533805.1 uncultured Anaerolineae bacterium
GCCGGTCGCCCCTACCCAAACATACCTTCGGGAATTTGCCGGACGAACCACTAAGCGGCAAGCGAAAAACAAAGTCGTGAGCATGAAAGGGCGGGGGGCATCCCTGCCCTTTTGTTTGGCTCACTCGCTCGCGGCCATGTTCTCGGCCAGGGCCAGCAGGGCTTCGCGGGTGGTGATGGTGCGCATCACGGCCAGGAAATCGGCCACCGTCCCCGTGTGGTCGCGCACGACCCGCACCGCCGGGCCGATCGGGTCTTCTCCGGCCGCGCCCTGGTCGGCCCCACCGGCCTGGTAGCCGCCGTAGAAGGCGAAATAGGCCTGGTTGAGCTTGCGCAGCGGGTAGCCGTTGGCGTGGAAGACATCGCGCCTTGCCTGCATGTAGGCCTCGGCCTCGTCGACCTGGCCCTCGGCCAGCAGCTCGTCGACCGTGACGCGGGTCTCGTTCATTTCCGCCGCGAAGTCGAAGACCGGCGGCGCGGCGGGGTCCGGGGTGGGCGTGGGCGCCGGATCGGCGGGCGGCTCTGGCGGCTCCGGGGGGACCAGCTCCGGGTAGTAGCGCCGGTAGACGGCCAGGGCGATCTCCTGGCCCAGCAGTTCGGCGGTGGTCTCGTTGATGATGCGCGTGTCCGGGTTGCCGCCGTCGAAGTAGTTCAGCCCCAACGGGTGGATGAACAAGGCGTGATGAACCCACTCGTGGGCGATCGTCTCGATCGTCCAGGCGAGGTGATCGTACTCGGCGACCATGGCCGGGTAGAGGGCCATCCCGCCGATATCGGCCACCAGGGCTGAAACGTCGAACCGGGCGTCCACCGCGTCTTCCAGGCTGGCGCGGCGCTCGACCGGCAGCGCGTCCAGCGTCAGCGAGGCGGTCACGCGGATTTCGTCGCGGGGGGAGATGATCAGCACGTCGGGCAGGGGGGTGATATGGGCCGCGACCGGCGGCAAGACCTGGCCCAGCACACCCAGCCCTTGATCGACCAGCACGCTGCTGATCTGCTCCTCCAGGATAGCTTCGATTTCACCCTGGCGGCTGCTCAGGCCGGCCCGGCGCCGGTCGCGCTCGGCGCGGAGTTCGGCGGTCGCCGCGTCTGGGTCGGCGATGGCCGGGTCGCTATAGGCGTCGTCGATCCGGGCTTCCAGGGCCAGTGCCTCGCTCAAATCGGCGAAGTAGGCCCGCGCCAGGTCGGACCGGGCGCTTTCCGGCAGGTAGGCCTGCACGCCGAACAGGCTGGCGAACAATTTACTGGCCAGGGCGTCCAGCTCCCAGGCCACGTAGTTGAACAGGCTGTCACGGGCCAGCGCCCCGGCCCCGCTGTACAGGTCGTCGGGCGGGGGGACGCTGAACTGGAGCACGATCAGCAGCCCCGCGCACAGGATCAGCACCCGCAGGCGCTTGAGCAGGCTCGGCCAGCCTCCCGTCCGGGGCGAGGTGGAGGGAGCCAGGGATGTGGGATCGGCGGTTGCGTTCATGCGCCTCGCAGGCGACTGCCGGATAAAAACAGGGGGAACAGTGAGGTTCCCCCTGCAAGCTATTGTACCCGGTTGTGATTTGACCGGCCAGGACGGCCGATCCTACTCAACCCTGAAGCTGCGAATCCCGATGACGAAGAGGACCACCGTCAACGCGCCCAGGAGGAGCATGTTGGGCAGGATTTCGGCCAGCCCGCCGCCGTAGAAGAGCAGGCTGTTGAAGCTGTCCATCGCCCAGGCGATTGGCGAGAGATGGCCAAGCTTTTGCATGAAGTCGGGCACCATCTCCAGCGGCCACCAGGCCCCGCCCAGGGCGGCCAGCACCAGCGACAGCATGGTGATGAGGCTGCCGGCCTGGCCTTCAGTACGGATGATGGGGGCCAGGGCGAAGGCCAGCGCCGTGACGCACAGGGTGTAGACGACCATGATCACCAGCAGGGCGACCGGATCGTTGCCGAAGTCCAGCCCGACCACCACCCCCACCGCGAACAGGATCGCGAACTGGATCATGCCGGTGGTGAAGCGGGCCAGGATTTTGCCGGCCAGGATTTGGGCGCGGGTGACGGGCATCACCGCCAGCCGCTGGAGCGTCCACTGCTTGCGCTCCTGGAGCATCAGGCTGATCCCGCCCAGGACCGTGATCAGAACATACATCGTCGCCATGCCGGGCACCGACTGGCTGAACCCGGAAGCGGCCGGCTGGCTGTCATCCACTTCCTGCTGCGCCACCCGGTATTCGACGACGACGGCCCGGTCCTGCCACAGATCGATGGCGTTGTCGTAGGCCTGGCCAGCGAACTCGGTCCGGGCGGCTTCGTCGGCGAAGAGGCCGCCGGCGATCCGGTCGCCCAGCCCGGCCGCGACCTGGGCCGCGACGTTCGCGCCGTTGGTGCGCTGGAGCACGGCTTCGATGGCGGTCAGGGCGGCGTCGCCGGTGGTCATGTCGGCCAGTGAGTAGTAAGGCAGGGCGACCGGCGTGATGGCCTCCTGGGCCGCGCCGAAGCCGGCCGGGATGACCAGCAGGGCCGACGTGGCGTTGGTGTGGACGCGCTCGATCGAGTCCTCCGTGGTCAGGATGTCACCGACTTGCAGCCCGCAGTCTTCGGCCACGGCGGCGTCCACGCCGCACAGCCGGAGCGAGTCATTCGCGGCGCGCAGTTCGACCAGGAACGCGGCCGACGTCGCGCTGCCGTCCTGGTCGATGACGTCCAGCCGGATGCGGCCCGGCCCGCCGCCCTGGTTGAAGACCGCCCCCAGGATGAGCGCCAGGACGATCGGCATCAGGGTCAGCGAGAACAGATTCATCCGGTCGGAGAGGTAGACCCGCAGGTCGGTATAGGCAATCTGGATGATTTTGAGCATGGCGGGCCTCCCTAGATGTCCAGCCTGCGGTTGAACATGAACAACCCAATCAGGTACAGGACAACGCCCAGCAGGGCCAGCACCAGCAGGTTGAGACCGATGTCAGGCCGTCCCATCGACAACTGGTTGAAGCCGTCGCGGCCCCAGAAGATGATCGACAGGTAGCACAGGGGCGCGCCGATGGCGAAGCCAAAGGTGCCGCCCAGCATACCGGTCACCAGGTTGAAGACCGTGCCGATCGCGTTGGCCTGTTCCGACGTGCGGGCGATGCCCGCGATGAGCACGCCCAGCGCCGAGACGGTCAGGCTCAGCACCAGGACCAGGGCAACTATCGCCAGCAGGTTCGTGCCGAAGATCATGGCCAGCTCGCCTTCGATCAGGCTGGCGATCAGGGTCAGCGAGAGCAGCAGCAGCGAAATCTGGAAGACAACCGTCACGAATGTGCCAAGCAGGTTGCCGGCCAGGATGGCGGCGCGCGGCGTCGGTGAGACGACCATGCGCTGGAGCGTCCCGGTCTTGCGTTCCTCGATGATGCCCAGCACGCCGAACTGTCCGGTAAACAGGGCGAAGAACGCGGCCTGGGCCGTGCCGACCTGGACCAGGATCATCGTCGTCTGGGTGAAGTTCGGGCCGGCGTCTGCGCCGGTTTCGGCGGCGAGCGCCTGGCGGTCGATGGTGACGGTGTTGAGCGCGCCGCTGAAGGCACAGGCGAAGACCGCGGTGGCCTCGCTGTCGGTGCCCAGGGCCAGCGCCGCCAGCGGGTTGGTGGCGATCAGGGTATTGATCGAGGCCGCGATGGCGATATTGCCACCCACAATCCGGTCGGTGAAGCCCTCCACGACGCTGCGCACGATCGACGCCGAGACCGGCATCCCCTCGTTGGCGTAGATTTCGACCGTGGTTGGCGCGGGCGGCTCCGAGTCGGCCGTCTCGCCGAAGCTGATGGCCGGGGAGAGCCGGTCGCTGAAGTCGGCCGGGATGATGATCAGGGCGGCATACTCGCCGCTTTCCACCGCGGCGCGCGCGGCGTCGATATCGGTCAGTTCAACCGCGTTGAACAGCGAGTCCAGAGAGACGCCGGCCGTATTTTCGCCGCCGGTCGCTTCGGGTTCGTTCTCGACCAGCGGGCAGTCACCGCCGAAGGCGTTGGCCTCGCTGTCGGACGGATCACCTTCGGTCGCGGACGGGATGAGCATGCTGGTGAACATCGCGCCGTAGTTCAGGGCCTGGCCCTGCTGCTCGGCGCCGGTGTCCAGGTTGACGATGGCGACCGGGATGTTCCCGATGGCCACGTTCCCGCCGCCCGCGCCGCCGAAAGCCAGCCCCACGATCGCGGAGATGGCCAGGGGCGCGATGATCATGATCAGCAGCAGGTTGCGGTCGGTGAAGGTCAGGTAGACCTCTTTCCAGGCGATAGTCAGAATTTTTCGCAGCATGGGCCTACTCCCGCAGGGCGCGCCCGGTCAGGTGCAGGAACACCGCTTCCAGGTCTGGCTCATGCACGGCGACGGAAAGGATATCCACCCCGGCGTGGTTGGCGGCCATGATCAGCTCCGGCAGGGCGCGGCGGCCGCGCGTGGCCGTGACGGTAATGTCGCCGTCGGCGCGGGTGACTTCGGTCACGCCTTCGATTTGCTTGAAGGAGTCCAGCACGGCGGGCGCGATTTCCTGTTCGCCCACCCGCAGGCGCAGGGTGTCCTTTTCGCCCACGAGCTGGATCAGCTCGCCGGTCGTGCCTTTGGCGATGATCTCGCCGTGGTCGATGATGCCCACCCGGTCGCTGAGTTCCTGGGCTTCTTCCATGTAGTGGGTGGTGTAGATGACCGTCATCTTGTATTCGTTCTTGAGCTGGACGACCGCATCCAGGATGCGGCGGCGACTCTGCGGGTCGATGCCGACGGTCGGCTCGTCCATGAAGACGATCTTGGGCTTGTGCAGCAGGCCGACGCCGATGTTGACGCGGCGCTTCATGCCGCCCGAATACTTTTCGACCGGTTCGTTGGCGCGATCCTTGAGGTCGATGAAGTCCAGCACCTCGTCAATGGCCTTGTTGAGCTGCGCCCCTCCCAGTCCGTAAAGCTGTCCGAAGTAGCGCAGGTTCTGGCGCGCGCTGAGGCGCGAGTAGAGCGCGATCTCCTGCGGCACGACGCCGATGATCTGCTTGACCGCCAGCGGCTCGCGGGCAATGTCGTGCCCGTCGATGATGGCCGTGCCGCCGGAAGGCGTCAGCAGCCCGCTCAGCATCGAGATGGTCGTGGTCTTGCCGGCGCCGTTCGGCCCCAGCAGACTGAAGACCTCGCCCGCCTCGATCTCGAGGTCCACGTCCTTGACGGCCCACGCGCCGTCCGGAGGGTTGTATTGCTTCTTTAAGTCCGTAATCTGAATGATGGATGGCATACCACATTCCCCCTGAGTATTGCTGTGTGCTGTACTGCGGTGCGTGTATCACTCGAATCTGAGGCGCTGGCAGGCGGCGTCTCTTTTTCTATGCTACCAGAATGTACGCAGAACTTAACGGCAAGTTTCGTCCGGCGGGGATGTTGCCTGATGGCGGCATGGTCTTCGGCGGGGAAAGCGGTACAATCCCCGCGTCTCTTTCCAATCTTGCCTGGACGAAAACTCATGACGGATTCGACCCTGTCTTATGTTTCTGCGTCACTGCATCTGGATGGCGTGTCTCTGGCGGCCCTGGCCGACGAATTCGGCACGCCGCTGTATGTCTACGGCCTGCGCCGGATGCTGGGCCAGCTTGACCGCCTGAAGGCGGCCTTCGCGGCGCTGCGCCCCGATTTTCACTACAGTCTCAAGGCCAACGCCAACCGCTACCTGGTCGGCGCGCTGGTCGCGGCGGGCTGCGGCTGCGACGTGGTCAGCGGCGGGGAGATCGCCCTGGCGCTGCGGGCGGGCGGCGCGCCGGACAAGATCGTCTTCGCCGGGGTGGGCAAGACGGCGGCCGAGATCCGCTACGGGCTGGCGCAGGGCATCGGCTGGTTCAACGTCGAAAACGCGGGCGAACTGGCCCGGCTGGACGAACTGGCGGCGCAGGCCGGGCGGACGGCGCGGGTCGCGCTGCGCGTCAACCCGGCGCTGATGGCGGATACCCACAAGCACATCGCCACCGGGCACGAAGGGGCCAAGTTCGGCATCCCGCTGGCGGAGGCCCGCGCCCTGCTGGCTCGGCGGGCGGAGTACCCTCACCTGGATGTGGCCGGAATCCACATGCACATCGGCTCCCAACTGGGCCGCCCGGATGAAACCGCCCAGGCGGCGCGGGTGGCGCTCGACCTGGCGCGTGAATTCGGGCTGGGGCACGTTAACCTGGGGGGCGGCTTCCCGGTGGCTTACGACGGGCAGACGGTCGTGCCGGTGGAGGATTTCGCCGCGGCCCTGATCCCGGTCCTGGCCGGGCAAGGGGTGGCGGTTAGCTTCGAGCCGGGGCGCTTCCTGATCGCCGAGGCCGGGCTATTGCTGGCCGAGGTGCAGTACGTCAAGCGTGGCGGGGCGACGGTCGTGCTCGACGCGGGCATGACCGACCTGATCCGCCCGGCGCTGTACGGGGCGCGCCATCCGATCTGGCCGCTGCGCGAGGCTTCCGGCGAGCCGCGGCCTATCCAGGTCGTCGGGCCGATCTGCGAGAGCAGCGACGTGCTCCACCCGGAGGCGGCGCTGCCGCCCCTCCAACCCGGCGACCGGGTGGCGATCGGCGTGGCGGGAGCTTACGGGTACAGCATGGCCTCCAACTACAACGGCCGGGGGCGGCCCGCCGAAGTCCTGGTCGAGGCCGGTCGCGCGCGCCTGATCCGGCGGCGCGAAACGGTCGAAGACCTGGCCCGGCTGGAACCCGAGTGAGGTCAGGCGGCATCTAACTAACGGAATTCCGCTAGGCACAAGGAGCTATCGATGAAGATCGCATTCGTGGCGGATGACGAGCGCAGCTTGAGCGCGCATTTCGGGCGCGCACCGTATGTCGTGGTGGTCAGCGTGGAGAACGGGGCCGAGGTCGGGCGGGAAGTCCGGCAGAAGGAAGCGCACGGCAGCGGTGAGCATCACGACGAACACGGTGTGCAACTGCACGAGCCGGGCGAGCACACTCACACCGATGACCACGACCATCACCAGCGCGATCATGGCGGCAAGTTCGCGGCGATGCGGGATTGCGACGTGATGGTCGTGCGGGGGATCGGCAGCCCGGCGCTGGCCCATGCCGAGGGGATGGGCCTCAAGGTCTTTCTGACTCGCGAGCAGACGATCGATGCCGCGCTGGCCCGCTACCTGGACGGCACGCTCGATCACGACGCGCGGCGCATCCACCAGCACTAAAAAGAGGCAAGAGGCAGGAGACAAGACTAGAGGCCAGAGACCGGAGGCCGGAGGCCAGAAAAAGCCTGCGGCTACTTGAGGATGGCCTGCTGGTAGCGTCGAAGCGGCAGGCGCCTAAGCGAAAAACGAGAGGGGCATGCCGCAGCTCCGGGCTGTTTTGCTTCTGGCTGATTGCTGAAAGCTGATGGCTGATCGCTGTTCTGGTAGAGGGGGCAAGGTCATTTTCGTGGACCGCGCCCCCTCGTCATGCCTTGATCTCGATGTACTTCTTCCAGGTATCCGGCCCGTGCCCCATGCTGATGATGATGTAACTGGTGCGGGGGGTCTTCGGCTCCCATCTCAGCTTCATTCCGGCTTCGCTGGCGGTTTGTCCGCCCTTGCGATGATTGCACAGATAACAGGCGCAGGCCGTATTGGCCCAGGTATCCTTGCCGCCGCGCGATTTGGGTTGGATGTGGTCGACGGTGAAATCGGCGCGGGTCAGCATCTGAGAGCGCTGGATATCCCCCGGACGCACCCCGCAGTAGATGCAGGTGTAGTCGTCGCGGGCCAGGATGCCCTTGCGGCTCCAGGCGGCATTGCGGCGTGGCACGTTGATGTAGCGTTTGAGCGCGATCACGGACGGCACCGGGTACTCGGAGCAGATCGTGCGCAGGAAGCGCCCGCTCTCCTCGATCACCTGCGCCTTGCCGGCCAGCAGAAGGTTGATGGCACGCGGGACGCTGATCACGGACAGCGGCTCCCACGTGTTCCCGTTTAAAAGTAGCACTCGCCCGTACACGCCAGAGGCTCCTCTCTACGACCTCCAAGATCGGACGATCCATCCCTTATTATACGCATCCTGCTTTAACACTCTGTAAAAGTCGCGTGAAAGTTCGTTCATAAGTGATCAAATCCCTACCGGCGGCGTTTGTGATCCCGGCTCTTGCTCTTGCCCCCGCCGCGCCGGCCCTTGCCTTCGTCGGCCATCTTGACGATCCTCGGCTGGAATTCGGCCAGCGGCTCGACCAGATCGCTCTGGGCGGCCATCACCAGGTGGATGTCCTTGTAGGCGTTGGGTGCTTCGTCCAGCCCGGCCGAGATCAGATCGACTCCGGCCCGGTCCAGGCGCGCCTCGACCTTGTCCCAGTCGAGGGTGCGAAAGGCTTCGCCCCGGCTCATCTGGCGGCCCGCGCCGTGTGCCGCCGAGTTCATCGACTCCGGGCTGCCTTTGCCCTGGACGATGTAACCCGGCGCGGTCATGCTGCCCGGAATGACGCCCAGCGCGCCGGTCCCGGCGGGGGTCGCCCCCTTGCGATGGACGATCGCCTCTAATCCGTCCACGGTTTCCTTCCAGGCGAAGTTGTGGTGATTCTCCACCGAGCCGAGCACCTCCATCCGCAGGGCGGCGGCGATCCGCCGGTGGATCACGGCATGGTTGGCGCTGGCGTAGCGCCCGGCTAGCTCCATCGCGGCCCAGTATTCCTGCCCGGCCTCGCGTTCCAGTTCCAGCCAGGCCAGGTTGAGCATGTCCTTGGGCAGGCGGCCTTCGTGAATCCGCTTGGCGACGGCGGTGAAGTGCTCGGCCATCTCCAGCCCGAAGCGGCGGCTGCCGCTGTGCGAGAGCAGGGCGATGTAGTTGCCGGCCGGGATCGATCCGACTGGCTGGCGGACGGCCAGCGCGCCGAATTCGACGAAGTGGTTGCCGCTGCCGCTGGTGCCCAACTGGCGGCGGGCCACGTCCTGATACTGGCGGGCGATGGGCAGGTCGCGCCAGGCCGGGTCGTCGAGAACCTCGTGCGCCTGGGGCGTTTCCCACTCCGCGCCCGTGCCAAAGCGGGTGTTGGTCTCGATGATGTCGCGCAGCTTCTCGCGCTTCTGGTCGATCAGGTACGGCGCGGCGTTGAAGATCGTCATCCGCACCCGGCAGGCGATGTCCACGCCGACGGCGTAGGGGATCACCGCGCCGAGGGTGGCGAGCACGCCGCCGATCGGCAGGCCGTAGCCGACGTGGGCGTCGGGCATCAGCGCCCCGCGCAGAGTGATCGGCAGCCGCGCGGCCTGCTCCATCTGGTGCAGGGTGGGCGGGTCGATGGCTTCGCGCCCCCAGACCTTGTAGGGCGCGACCCGGCTGACATCGTGCATCTGGGTCATAAAGGCCTCAAAAGCGCTCTTGGCTGTTGGCTTTTAGCTGTTAGCCAAAAGCAAAGAGCTAAAAGCTCACAGCCGCTTTTTCATCATTTCGCCGGGCCTCGATTAGTTCACGAGACCCGCATCGCGGTCAAGGATCGGCCCAGAAAGGAGCCAACACCGGGCTAAGTTGCCGCACCCAACTTTCTGGGCCGCTGGTCATCCATTGGAATAAAGCCTGTCGTACGTCGTCCCCTATGTTTCGTGTATCCCGTGTGCGCTTGATAACTGTAAACGTGTGTCCCGTGTTTGTCTGCGTAATCGTGCGTTGTTCGATTCGGTTGAGAGTGCGTCCTGCTGTCCTGGCGGCCAGCCGCGCCATCTCGCCCGAATCGGGTCGTGGTCGATGGACGACTGGTCAGCGAATGTCTGGCCGCGCCTGGGTTCTGGATCGTACGGGCAGGTCCGGACCGGGATCGGAGTGCCCGAGTCCTGAACTGCGCCGCGCGGCTTTGCCAAGATTTGAGTTGCGTGCCGTCACGTCGATACCTCCTTCACTGCGACTTCCACGAGCGCCCAAAAAACAAGGGCGTGAGTCTGTGTGTCTCACGCCCTTGGAAAACCGCCTGGGATAGGGTGCGCATCGTCAGTTCGATCGCGCTCCTCCCGCTACGGGGTGAGACTGCTCCACAATTGCACCGGGCCGGTTGGCGACAGCATACGCAAGGAAGTTGCGTTTATTCCAGCGCTTCAGCGTCTCTGGAATGCGGCTGTCTGAGTTGAATTCCGAATGCAGTAATGTCCGGCCCGTCATTACGCCTTCTCCACGATGGTTGCTTCGAGCATGGCCAGGATACTTTCGCCTTTGATGAAGATGCGCCGCATCCCCGGCGGCCTGCTCACACGGAGGTGTCCCTGGTCGATAAGCTTCTTGAGCGTGCTGAGACTGACCCCCAACAGGCGGGCAGCGTCTTGCCGCGAATAAATCGCATCGGGTTCGATCGCCAGCCTGGATCGCGTCATTGCTCACACTCCTCATGACACCCCTCTTAGCGTATCACGGATTGAAGACTGGTGTCAAGAATCAAATAGCGTTATCAAAACGTATCTAGAGGTATCTGGCGCGACGGACGCCTGCAACTGGCCGGATGGCTATTGACACTCCCCGCTTTGTCCGGCATAATGCCGGGTATAAAGGCTGTGACGGAGACAAGTAGGCGGGGTGATCGCCGCCCAGGGAGTGCGCGCCACGGACTGCAAGCGCGCGCCGGTGGCCCTCGTCGAAATTCCCTCCTGAGCCGACAGGGGAAGGTTGGACGTTCCTCGTCCGATTGTGTAGTCTGCTCCGCAGGCCCAGCGTTAGAGGGGCAGCCGGTCTCGACGTTGCGTGGCAACAAAGATGCCGGTGCGAGAGTGGTCGCGCGCCATAGATTGGCACGTGGCAAACAGGGTGGTACCGCGGGAGAATCCGACTCCCGTCCCTGACCGGGGGCGGGAGTCTTTTTGTTGGCGGAAAGGCGTCGAGGCGTCAAAGCGGCAAGCGAAAATCGAGGCAAGCGGCAGACAGACAAAGAGGGGCGAGAAATCATGATTTGTGCTCGTTGCGCCTGCCCTATGCCTTTACTGACCACTGTCGACTGATCACTATTTTCACCGGAGGCAGATATGCTCGAACAACTGGAATCCCTGTACCAGCAGGCGGCGCAGGCGCTGGAAGGCGTCGCGTCCTCGGAGGCGCTGGAAGCCTGGGAGCGGACGTTCATCGGCCGCAAGGGCGAGATCACGCTGCTCCTGCGCCAGACCGGCCAGCTCCCGGCGGAGCAGCGTGCCGCGTTTGGCAAGCGGGCCAACGAGATCAAGAACCAGCTCACGGCGGCTTTCGAAGCCCGCGCCGAGCTGATCAAGGAGCAGGAACTGGCCCGCACCATGGAGGAAGGCCAGATCGATGTGACGCTGCCCGGCCGCCGTTTGCCAACCGGCGGGCTGCATCCTTCCACCCAGGCGCTGCGCGAGATTTACGCGATCTGGGCCGAGATGGGCTTCCAGGTCTACAAGAGCCGGGATGTGGAGACGGACGAGATCAACTTCGAGTTGCTCAACATCCCCCAGCATCACCCGGCCCGTGACATGTGGGACACGTTCTACACGGTCACGCCGGGCGTGATCCTGCGCACCCACACCTCGCCGGGCCAGATTCACGCCATGCGCGAGTACGGCGAAAACGGCACGCAGCCGATCCGGGTCATCCTGCCGGGGATGTGCTATCGCTACGAGCAGATCACGGCCCGCAGCGAGATTCAGTTCCACCAGGTGGAAGGGCTGGCGATCGGCCACAATATTCGCATGACCGATCTGAAGGGCACGCTGACCGAGTTCGCGCGGCGCATGTTCGGGGCGGACCGTCAGGTGCGCTTCCGCGCCTCGCACTTCCCGTTCACGGAGCCGAGCGCCGAGGTGGACGTCTCGTGCATCCTGTGCGGCGGGACGGGCTGCCAGGTCTGTAAATATTCCGGCTGGTTGGAAATTGGCGGATGCGGTATGGTGCATCCGGTCGTGCTCCAGAACGGCGGCTACGACCCGACCCAGTGGAGCGGGTTCGCGTTCGGCCTGGGGCCGGAGCGGATCGCCATGCTCAAGCACGGCATCCACGACATTCGCTATTTCTGGGGCAACGATCTGCGTTTCCTAGAGCAGTTCTAGGGGAGGGACTGATGAGTCAACCAGGGGTGGGATTGGGCAAACTGTCGGAAGATTGGCTGGCGACGATCGCCGGCCTGCTGATCGTGGCCGTGATCGGATTCGGCCTGCTGGGACCGGGCGCGCAGACCGTCACGCTGACGGCCGAGCCGGGCGAGACCGCCGAGGCGGAAGCCCTGGCGATCGGCGGCTGGCGTGTCAGCGCCCAGGTGGGCGGCGAAAAAGCGGAGGTCCTTGGCGCGTGGACGGTCCTGAGCGACCGTGCCGGGTACACCTACGTCTGCGGTCGTGGGACGCTGGCGGCCCAGGCTGACGTGGTCGAGGCGGACGCTGCCGCACCGGGCAAGGCGTCGCTGCGCCTGGAGAATGACTGCGAGGCGGCCGTCAGCCTGACCCTGAAGACCGCCCCGGTGCTGCCCTGGCCGGTGTTCGGCCTGTTCAAATAAGGGGGGAGTCCCGTGAGTACAAATCAAACCACCCATCCGGCCGCCCCGGCGCGCACGAACTGGGCCGGTCTGCTGACCGGAATCGTCCTGCTGGTCGTCCTGACTCTGCTGATCGCCGAACTGGACGCGTGGATCGGCAACCTGTTCAAGGATCAGGGCGTGAGCAAAAAC
>CAZHMJ010000142.1:0-12528 GCA_964533805.1 uncultured Anaerolineae bacterium
GATCTCCGAAAGCAGGGCCATGGTAATCGCGATCACCGCCAGCGTGGAGCTGGCCCCGACCTTCTCCGGGCGGCCCGGCACCGGGACAAGCGCGTCTTCCGGCGGGCAGCAATTGTCGATCACGATATCCGAAGCCGTGAACAATGACTGGCCGGAGGAATGGGTCGGCTTATTGATCTTGTGGTTGGCGGCGGAGGTCACGCCGATCACGGTCAGGCCGCGCGCCTTGCCGGCCAGGGCCATCTCGACCGGGGCCGCGTTCAGGCCGCCGTGCGAATAGACCACCAGCGAATCGCGTGGATCGAGGTGGTGGGAGAGCAGTACCTGGTCGATGTAGCCCTCGGTGCGCTCCAACCACAACAGCTCGCGCGCCCCACCCGGCCCGGTGATGTTGAACCACATCAGGCGCGGGTCCATGATCGGGTGCAGACCTACGTACGAGCCGTAGCGCGGGAACATATCCATGACCGGGATCACCGAATGGCCGGAGCCGAAGAAGTGCACGGCCCGGTCGGCGGCGATCGACGCGGCGCAGGCCTTGGCCGCGCGCTGGATGGGTTCCATCTGGGTCGCGTGAATGGAGTCGAGCAGCGCGGCGGCTTTGGTGAAGTATTCATGTGCAGACATGGCAGGGCCTCCTCAAGAACGGATCAGGACTGTAAACGGTGCAGGGCGGTATAGGCCGCGCCGAGCAGGCTGGCTTCCTCGCCCAGGATCGAACTGACGATCGGGACGCCCTGGGCCGCGATCGGCTGGGCCCAGCGCCGCGCTTCCGCCTGGACAGGCACCAGCAGCAGATCGCCCTGCTGGCCAACGCTGCCGCCCAACACGACGATTTCCGGGTTGGTCAGGCTGATGATCATGGCGACGCCCTGCCCGATGAAACGGGCGACCTCGTCCACCACTTGCCGGGCCAGGGCATCCCCCTCCCGCGCGGCGGCGAACACGGCCCGCGCCGAAAGCGTCTCCGGGTCGAGCTTGCTCGGCTCCCCGGCCTGGATCAAGGCCCGCGCCCGGCGGGCGATGGCCGGCCCCGCCGCCAGGTCTTCCCAGTGGGCCAGGCCGTCCGGGCCGGTCATCGGGAACCAGCCGACCGCCCCGGCCAGCCGGTCGCGGCCGGGCCACACTCGCCCCTCGACCACGCACCCGCCGCCGATCCCCGTGCCGATGATGACCGAGGCCAGGCTGCGGAAGCCGCGCCCCGCCCCGGCCCACCACTCGCCCAGGGCGGCGGCGTGCCCATCGAACTCCAGGAAGGCGGGCAGGCCCAGTTGCTCGGCCAGCAGCTCGCGAAAGGGCACGTCGCGCCAGCCGGCCAGGTTGGGCGCCCACTTGACCCGGTCGGTGACCGGGTCGTCGAGCGCGGCGGGCACGGCCGCGCCCACCGCGGCCAGCGGTCCCGAACCGGCCACTTCGGTCCGCAGGGCCGCGACCTGGGCGGCGACCGCTTCCGGCCCAGCCTGGCTGGTGGGTAGGCGGGCTTTGGCCAGGATCGCGCCCTGCGGCGTCACCAGCGCGGCGGCGATCTTGGTCCCGCCGATGTCGACCGCCAGCAGGTTCATGGTCAGTCCAGCAGCAGCCCGCGCCGCCGCTCGTAAGTGTACATGCTGTGCGAGCGCATCAGCGTCACCGCCCGGTCGAAGCCCGCCAGCGCCCCGCGCGTCCGGCCCAGAGCCTCGTAGTAGTCGTAGTAGCGGAAACTGGCGTAGTTCTCGCGCATCAGGGCGTGGGTCTTGAGCAGCTTCAGGTAATCATCGAAGACGTCGCTCACGTCCACGTAGATGTCGGGGATATAGTTCTCCATATCCTCCCAGTTTTCGGGATAAAACACCCCCTGGACGCTGTGGGCCGGATACTCGCGCTGGAAGGCGGGCAGTCCAGCTTTGAAGAGCGCCTTGTGGACGATCTCGTTGGTGTTATTGTGATCCTGGTGCATGCTGCCGTGCCAGTGGGTGAGGATCACGCTGGGCCGGTGCTTGCGGATCAGGTCGGCCATCGCCCAGGTGCTTTCCTCGTTGACGGGCAACTCGCCGTCCATATAGGGCAGCAACTCGAAGTTGGCCCCGATGAATTCGGCGGAAGCCTCGGCGTCGGCCAGACGCATCTTGAGGTAGTCTTGCGCCGACAGGGTCGGGTGGCCCTTTTCGCCGGGGGTGGCCGCCACGATCGTGATCTGCCAGCCCGCCCGCTTGTGTTTGAGCATCAGCGCCCCGGCCATGTTCTCCGGGTCGGAAATGTGCCCGCCCACCACCATCAGATGACTCATTAAAGGCTCCTTTGCTCCAATCTCGGCTGTTTTACGCGCCCTGCCCCAGGGACAGCCAATAGCTATTGGCTATTGGCTATTGGCTATTGGCTATTGGCTATTGGCTATTAGCTGTTGGCCAAGACCCAAACCTCACGGCGGTGGATCAATCCGCGCTCCACACAGAAATGCGGCCGCTACAGGTCGCGGCGCAGCACGGCGAATTCGCGCCGCCGCTTGAACCCGGCCAGCGAATATAGCCGGGCGGCATCTTCGCCCGTCCACAGAAAGTACGCGAAGTACACATGCTGGGCGACCATCGACTCCAGGCAGCGGAACAGCAGCAGCCGTCCGATGCCCAGGTTGCGTTTGTCCTCCCGCACGCCGAACGGCCCGAAGCGCTCGCGGCGCTGCTGGCAATAACCGACCACCTCGCCGTGCTGGCGAGCCACCAGGAAACAAATCTGGCTGGGGCTGTCCCCAAAGATTTCCAGCAAGTACTGCTGGGCATGACGGTACCAGTCCCACCCGAAGTGCTGGATGATGAACGGCATCAGATCGGGCAGATCGGCTGAAGTCACCGGGCGGATGGTTACGCCGTCCTCGGCCTCGCGCTTGCGCTCCAGGGCCAGAATGTCCGCCGGAATCCGGAAGCCGGTCAGGTCGGCCCCCATGCTGATCGCCCGGTACAGCGTGCGGAAGCCCATCGCCTGTTCGAGAAAGGCGATCGAGCCGGGGTAGGCGCTCACGTCCACGCCGGGCACGAAGTAGTTGGGCGTGTAGGGGGCGAGATCGACCGTCTTGCGTCCTTCGATCCGGAAGCGATCCAGCAGGTCGTCGAACAGCGCCCGGCCGATCCCGCGCCGCTGGGAGTCCGGATGGACGCCGAAAGCCGTGATCCAGGCTTTGTCCGGCTCCAGGCCTTGCAGAAAGAGGGGCACCTGGCGGGTCAGGCCCAGCACGAAGCCGACCACCCGCCCGTTCTCGACCGCCACGGGCAGATGCTCCGGCAGGAAGTTCGGGTCAAGCAAGACCTGGGTGCGGAACTGGTCCGCGCTCAGGGTGTCGTGGGTCAGCGCGGCCTGCCAGACCGCCAGCAGATCGGCCTCGTCGGTGCCCCGGTAGGGTCTGATGTCCATGCGCTTATCCTTTGAGTCCGGTGAGCGTGATGCCCTGGATGAAGTAGCGCTGCAAGAACAGGAACAGAATCAGAGTCGGCACCACGGAGAGCACCGTCCCGGCCATCAGCAGGTTCAGATTGCGCGCTTCCGCGGCGAAGGTGCGCAGGGTGTTCAATCCCAGCGGCACGGTGTACAGGTCGCGGCTGTTGATGACCAGCAGCGGCCACAGGAAGGCGTTCCACGAGCCGATGAAAACGAAGGTGCCCAGCGTCGCCAGGGCGGGCCGGATCAGCGGGATCACCACCTTCCAGTAGATCACCAGTTCCGGCGCGCCGTCGATGCGGGCCGCGTCGATCAGTTCATCCGGGATGGACATGATGAACTGGCGCATCAAAAAGATGCCGTAGGCCGACGTGATGCTGGGCAGGATCAAGCCCTGGTAGGAGTCGATCCAGCTCAACTGGCGGACGATGAAAAAGACCGGGATCAGCGTCACGAAGAACGGGATCATCATCGTCGCCAGGATCAGGTAGAACAGCACTTCCCGGCCGGGGAACTGGTACTTGGCGAAGGCGAACCCGGCGATCGAACTGGTGAACAGCACGCCGAACACCACAGAGACGGTGACGATCGCGCTGTTCAGGTACAGCCGCCCAAAGGGCAGCACGCCCATCAGGTCGGAGAAGTTCTGCACCTGGGCCTGCTCCGGCAGCAGGGGCGGCGGGCGGCGCTGGATCTCGCTGGTGGTCATGAACGAGGAATCGACCATCCAGGCGAACGGAAAGAGCATCACCAGCGCGCCCACGATCAGGATGAGGTACTTGAGGATCGTGGTGAGCTTCACGCCGGATTTCTGGGTTGTGGCGGTCATCGCGCGCGCTCCTCTACGCCGCCGTCCGATCGCGGAACAGGCGAAGCTGGACGATGGTGATCGCGAGAATGATCCCGAACAGGATGAACGCCATGGCCGAAGCCCGACCCATCCGGGAGAACTTGAAGGCGGTGTTGTACATGTACAGCACGACGGTCATCGTCGCATTGGCCGGCGCGCCGGCCGTCGTGGCGAAGACCAGGTCAAAGACCTGCAAGGCCCCGATCGTGTTGGTCACGACGACGAACAGCGTCACCGGGCGCAGCAGCGGCAGGGTGATATGGCGGAACTCCTGCCAGTGGCTGGCCCCATCCACCCGCGCCGCGTCGTAGTAGTCCTGGGGGATATCCTGCAAGCCCGCCAGGTAGATCACGACGTAGTACCCGACGTACTGATAGACGGCGATGGCGATCAGCACGAACATGGCCTGGTTGGGATCGTTGAGGAAGCCCTGGCGCGGCAATCCCAGCAGGATCAGGAGGCTGTTGACCAACCCGTAGTTGCGGTTGAACAGAAACGCGAAAATCACGCCCAGGGCCAGCGGCGCGGTGATGACCGGCAGGAAGTAGATCACGCGCCACAGCGTCCGCCCCCGGATGCGGCTGTTGAGCAGCAGGGCGAAGGCCAGGCCCAGCACCACGTTGGTTGTCACGCCGCCAATCGAAAACAGGAACGTGTTACCCAACGCTTTGGGGAAGACCCCGTCTTCCGTCAGCAGAAAGCGGTAATTCTCCAGGCCCTCCCAGGGCATCTCGGCCACCGGTGAGAGCATATCCCAGCGGTGCAGGCTGACCCATCCGCTGAACAGAATCGGGCCGAGCGAAAAGACCATCAGCCAGATCACCGGGATGGCGATGAACACATACGCCCAAATCATGCGCCGTCGCGCCAGCCCGCTGGCCGGCCAGGAGGCGGGCCGCCAGCCCGCCGTAGAGCGTCTGCGAGTCCTGGTGGCGCTCACTGTCTACCCTCACTTGTCCTGAATGTCGCCTGCGAACACGCGGCTCCTGGGGGAAGTCGTGCAAACCGGCTCCCGAACAAGGGGAGCGATCCGCCGGTAGGGGCGACCGGCCGGTCATCCCTACGACCTGATCCGGCGTTGTCCGGTTGATTTGTCTGCACGTCTTCGGCCCAAGAGCTTCAGAAACGCGCGATCCTGACCGGGAAGACGGCATCTCCCCGGTCAGGCAGAGCCACAAGGCCAGGGTTAGCCGCCCGACTGGGCGCGGAATTCTTCCAGAATGGCATTGGCCTGCGGCACGACGAAGTCCAGGACGCCCTGGGCATCGTTCATGCCGGTGAAGAGCGCCTCGATCTCGGTCTGGAGCAGGGTCTTGATCTCCTGGCTGCCGCCGATCACCGGCTCCTGGCGGGCATACGCCGTCGAAGCCACGTACGGGGCCAGGAAGTGATCGCCCAGTTCTTCGGCAAAGGCTTCCTGATCGGCCAGCATACTGGGGATGCCGCCAAATTCGGCAACCAGGTAGTTGCCCATCGGCGACGGTTCACCCTCACCCGCCGCGGTGTTCATCCACTCGATCAGGTCCCAGGCCGCTTCCTGGTTGGGAGAGGCAGCGTCCACGCTCCACAGCCAGTTGTAGGCCAGGGTGGCGGTTTCCGTGCCGCTGGGGCCGACCGGGATTTCGGCCACGCCGATCTCGGTCTCATAGTCGATGTTCTCGGAAAGCATCAGACTGGCCCGGTACCAGTTGGCCATGATCAGCATGCCCACGTTGCCATTGACCAGTTCCGACCAGGCCACGCTCTGGTTGATGCCGCCGGTCTCCACCAGGGTCTGGTAGAACTGGAGCGTCTCCAGGCCCTGCTGGCTGTCGAACGCCACCGTGCTGAAGTCGTCACTGAAGTACTGGCCGCCGTTGGAATACAGCAGCGCCATGAACGGATGCACCACGCCGGAGTCCCAGCCGGTGATCACGCCAAAGCCGACCTGGGTCACCGCGCCGGTGTCATCGGTCTTGGTGATCAGGGGCGCCATCTCCAGGACTTCGTCCCAGGTCGCGGGCGGCGCGTCGAAGCCGGCCTCGGCCAGCAAGGTCTTGTTGTAGATCAGCAGATAGGTGTTGACCTCGGTCGGCACGCCCCACATCTGGTCGTTGTAGGTCACGCCCACCACCGAAGTCGCCGCCGCGCCATCGGCCACGAACGACTCCATGTCCTCCGGCAGCGGGGCCAGCAGCCCGCTGTTGGTGAATTCCGGCAGCCACAGGTTGTAGATGTGGTAGATGTCGGGGCTGGTCCCCGCCGTGCGCGAGGTCACGATCCGGGTCAGCAGTTCCTCGAAGGGGACGGTCTGAAGCTCGATGGTCACGCCCGGATGGGCCGCCGTGTAGGCGTCGAACATGGCCTGCTGGGCGGTGAGCAACCGCTCCTCGCCCCAGTGAGTCAGCACGGTCAGCTTGATCTCCCCCTGAGCTGCGGTCGCCGGGGCCATCACACCCAGCAACAGGGTCAGGATCAACACAATCGCCAGGTTCCGCTTTTGCATCTTGACCTCCTGACAAACAAATCTCTCTGCAAGGAGAAAACAAAGACGGGTCCTGTATGGCTGGGTCAGGCCGGATAATGCAGGAAGCAGGCACGTTGCACGTCAAAGTCACGCAGTTCCGCCCCCCATCCGTCCACCAGCGCAGGGATAGGCTGATCGGCATCCAGGTGAGTTCGCACCCGGCTGCCACCGGTCAACAGGTCGATCGGGGGATGGCCGTCCGATCGCCACGGTTCCCGCCACGCGAACTGCTCCGGATAGGCTCGTTTCACCTGCTGGAGCAGATGCAGAGCCACGTCAACCGGGCGGAAGGCCTCCCGGTCAGTCACAAACACATGCACGCCCTGGCAAAGCACGCCCTGGTGCTTGCTGAACGTCGGGACGAAATACACCGGGCGGAAGCGCACGCCCGCCAGAGCAAGATCGTTCATGCGCCCGGCCAGCTTTGCGGCGTCGATCCAGGGCGCGCCGATGTATTCGAAGGGCCGGGTCGTGCCCCGCCCCTCGGAGAGGCTCGTCCCCTCGAACAGGCACAGGCCGGGGTAAACCGTCAGCGAATCCAGAGTCGGCAGGTTGGGCGAAGGCGAAATGAAAGGCAGCCCAGTCTGGTCAAACCACATCGCGCGCCGCCAGCCGTCCATCCAGACGACCTCCAGATCGCAGCCGATGCCGAACGCCTCGTTGAACAGCCGCGCGATCTCGCCGATAGTCATCCCGTAGCGGATCGGGATCGGGTACAGGCCCACGAACGAGGCATAGGCCGGGTCGAGCACCGGCCCTTCCACCCGCAGACCGCCCAGCGGCGCAGGCCGGTCGAGCACGATGACCCGTTTGCCCTGTTCGGCCGCGGCCTGCATCACGTAAGCCAGGGTGTACAGGTAGGTATAGAAGCGGACGCCGCCATCCTGGAGATCGACTACCAGCACATCCACGTCATGCAGCATGTCCGGAGTGGGCTTCTTGGTGTCGCCGTACAGGCTGTAGGCCGGCAGGCCGGTCGCGGGATCGGTGACCGTGCCGACCTCATCCCCGGCCTGGGCCGCGCCGCGCAGGCCATGCTCCGGCCCAAAAAGCGCCGTCAGACGCACACCCGGCGCGCGCCACAGGCGTTCGACCACACTGGTCAGATCGCGGTCGACGCTGCTGGGGCTGGCGACCACGCCCATCCGGCCGCCCTGAATCCGGTCAAGCTGGCTTTCCAGCAGCACTTCCAGTCCGAGTCGGACGGGCATGAGACACCTCCGCAGTCGATTGGCGGACGATCAACTCCGGGGCCAGCGTACACTGGCTCTCGGCCGGGCTATTCCCGGCGAAAAGGTCGAGGAGGAGCGACACCGCGGTCAGCGCGATCGACTCGAACGGCTGGCGAATGGTGGTCAGGGGCGGCAGGGTATACGCCGCCGGGGGGATGTCATCGAAGCCGATGACGGACAGGTCATCCGGCACGCGCAGGCCGGCCTCGGCGATGGCCCGGTACGCGCCAATCGCCATCAGGTCGCTGGCGGCGAAGATCGCCGTGGGCCGCTCGCCATCGGCCAGCAGCTCGGACATGACCTGGTAGCCCGCCTCGGAATCCCAGCGGCCTGTGCGCGCAACCATCACGCGCTGATAATCCAGCCCGTGATCGGCCAGGGCTTGAAGGTAACCGTCCACACGCTGGCGAGCGATCCACAACGTGTCCGACCCGGCCAGGTGGGCGATCCTACGGTGGCCGAGCGCAATGAGATGTTCCGCCGCCAGATACCCGGCCCGGAAATTGTCGACCGAGACGACGGGCATCTCGGCTTCGCTCAGGCAGTCGATCAGTACCGCGTGCAGCCGTTCGTGCTGGACAAACTGGAAGGTCTGATCCCGGTCCACGGTATTGACCAGGATCAGGCCGTCCACCAGCCCTTCGGCGGCGGCTTCCAAACACTCCCGCTCGCGCTCGGCGCTCATGCCGACGTTGTACAGCACGACCTTGTAGCCGCGCGCATAGGCCGCGCTCTCGACCGCGCTGGCGATCAGGGAATGGACGGGATTGGTGATATCGAGGATCAGGAGACCGATCAGGCGCGTCTGGCCGGTGCGCATGATGCGAGCGATACGGTCAGGGCGGTAGCGCAGCTCGTCGATCGCCCGGAGCACCTTCTTGCGCGTCTTGAGGGAGATGTGGCCCGTCTCATTGACGACGCACGACACGGTCTGGACCGAAACCCCGGCCAGTTCCGCCACGTCGCGCATGGTGGGTGGTTTGCTCAATACCGCCTCCCGCCACGAAGTTGAACGTTCAAGTGAACGTTCAACTTGACTCTATCACGGCTTATGCGGAAAAAATCAAGAGAATAGCGGAATATTCCATTAAGTCAGACTGCTCAATTCACGCATGAAAACGGCCGCCGCTTTCGTTTCTGAATGAGGACCTGGGACCAGGGATGGAAATTCAAACTAGACACGATCACAATCTGTGATACACTCGTCTTAAGATTGATTCTTCATTTTACTTTACTAAAAAATCAATTATGGCTGGTGGCGATGGACTGCGAGACAGCGAAAGGGTCATTGACCGCCCGCCAGATCGGCTCCTCATCCCTCACCCATGCCAGTTAGGCCGGATGGCACCCAGTTGGACTCACGCCGAGCGTGCTTTTCACAGGCAAACCCAGCATGACATCCCTCCTCGCTCAATTGGAAGACTTCCAGGCCCAGATCGCGGCGCTATCCCTGGAAGAACGGGCACCGTTCCAACCCACCCTGGAGAAATTCGCCGCGCTGCTGCTTCCGGATACATCCGGCCTGATCGCCCTGGTGGACAACCTGCCCGGCATGGCCTACCGCTGCCGGAATACGCCCGATTACACGATGGAATTCGTCAGCGCGGGCTGCAAGACCCTGACCGGCTACGAGCCTGCTGCCTTGCTCCACAACCGGCAGATCTCCTTCAAGGCCCTGATCCTGCCGGAAGACCGCCAGAAGATCTGGGAAGAAACCCAGAACGCCATCCAACACGACCGCCCGTACCGCTTCGAATACCGGATACAGACGGCCAGCGGCGCGGTCAAATGGGTCTGGGAACAGGGCGTTCACGTACCCGGCTCCGCGCCCGACGAACCCGGCTGGCTGGCGGGTTTCATCACCGACATCAGCGCCCGCAAAGTGCTGGAAATGGCCGTCCACCAACGCGGTGGACAACTCCAGATGCTCTGTGAAGCCGGCCGGCAGATGGGCAGCACGCTCGATCTGTCCGCCATCTACGACACGCTGTACAGCGTCATCTCCCGCACAATGGCCTGCGACGCGCTGATTGTCTCCTCCTACGACCCCGCCACCCGGATGATCACCTGTCAAGCCGCCTGGATGGAGCAGCAGCCGATCGACACGAGCCAGTTCCCGCCAGTGCCCTTGACCCCGGAAGGCACGGGCACGCAGAGCCTGGTCATCCGCAGCGGCCGGTCGATGATCCTGCCAGACCTGCAATCCCAGCTCAGGACTACCCCGGTTGCCTACAACATCCGGCCGGATGGGAGTGTGGCCGGTGAGGATGAGCAGCCGGAAGACGACAATGTAGCTCGCTCGGCGCTGCTGGTTCCGCTGACCCTGGAGAACCGGGTCACGGGGGTGATCCAGGTTCAGAGCTATCGTCCGGATGCCTTCACCAGGGATGACCTGCATTTCCTGGAGGCGTTCGCTCCCCAGGTCGCGGCCGCGATGGCCAATGCGGCGCTTTACCAGCAGGTCCAGCGCGAACTCGTGGAACGTCAGGAGGCCGAAGCCGCCCTGCGCGACAGCGAACGCAAACTCCGCAATCTCATCGACCAGTCCGCGGATGGGATTCTAATGGTGGACGAGCAGGGCCTGATCGTGGCCTGGAACCAGGCCATGGAGCAGATCACAGGCCATTCCAGCATCAGTGTCATCGGCCGCCCCATCTGGGAAGTCCAGAACGAGATCATCTCACCGGAACAACGCTGTCGCTTCGATCAGGAACGGGCTCGTCTGTACGCTCAGAGTTTTGCCGAAGCGAGTCCGGCAAAAACGCTCATTCAGGAAGTCGAAATCCTGCGGCCGGATGGCTCCCTGCGGATCATCCAGAGTTCGGTGTATAGCATCCAGACCGAACAGGGTCACATGGCCGGCGCCATCGTCCGCGACATCACGGACCACAAACGGGCAGAAGAAGCCCTGCGGACTCGCGCCCGCCAGATGGACCTGCTCAACGCGCTGAGCCGGGAACTGACCGCCCTGCTCGATCTGGACGCCCTGCTGGAACATGCCGCCGGACTGATCCAGGACACCTTCGCGCTGGAACATGTCGGCCTGTTCCTGTTGAACGACCGGGGAGACCGCTTGACCATGCGGGCGCGGGCGGGCTACTACGCCAGCAAGTTCCCGAAAGACCACAGTCTGGCGATCGGGATAGGGATGGTCGGCTGGGTCGCCCAACACCGTCAGCCCTTGCTCGCCAATGACGTCAACCTGGAGCCGCGCTACCATAACCCATTCCCGGACAGCCCGATCCGCGCCGAGATCAGCCTCCCGATCCAGCTCGGCAACGAGCTGCTGGGCGTCCTGGACATCCAAAGCATGCAGCCCAATGCCTTCGGCGAGAATGACGTGCTGGTGCTGGAGACCCTGGCCAACCAGCTCGCCATCGCCATCCAGAACGCGCGGCTGTACGCCTCCGAGCGCGACCAGCGCGAGATGGCCGAGGCCTTGCGCGATACGGCGGCCATTTTCTCCAGCACGCTTGAGCTGGATGTCCTCCTCCAGCACATCCTGGAGAACGTCGGGCGAGTCGTGCCCCACGACGCGGCCAACATCGCCTTGATCTCCGGCAATGAGGTCCATTTCGCCTACTGGCGAGGCTATCCCCCTGAGTTCGAGGAGTTCTTCAAGACAGGCTCGATGTCACTCACCGCGCCCAACATGCAGGACATGCTGACCACCGGGCTGCCGGTCGTCATCCCGGATGCCAAATTCTTCCCAGGCTGGATCAAGCGCGAGGAAACCAGCCTGACGCGCTCATACCTGGGCGTGCCCATCCGCGCCCGTTCAGAGATCATCGGGTTCCTCAATCTGGATAGCCAGGAGCCGGGCTTTTTCACGAACTGGCATGCCGAGCGGCTGGCCACATTCGCCGATCAGGCTGCGCTCGCCATCCAGAACGCCCGCCTGTACCAGGACCTGGAACTCTACAACGAGGCGCTGGAACAGGCGATTCTGGCCCGGACCCAGGAACTCGATCGCGTCCGCGAGCGCGTGGAAATCATCCTGAACAACACCGGCGACGCCATCCTGTTTCTCGACCCAGGCGGCTACATCCGCCAGACCAATCCGGCATTCAATACCCAGTTCGGCTACCACATCGACGAAAAATTCGGAGAGTCGGTGCTGGAGGTTGCTGCGGAGAGCGATCGAGAGCGCCTGCAAGCCGCACTGGATCAACTCAGACAGGCCTCTCAAGCGGTGCGCCTGGAGATGGTCGCCCGCCGCAAAAATGGCACTACCTTCGACTCGGATGTCACCCTGGCGCCCGTTCACGGCGAGGCCGGCCTGCTGGGCGTGGTATGCGGGCTGGTCGATATCACGGCCCACAAAGAGGCCCAGGCTCAGCTTCAAACCGCCCTGGAACAGGCCCGCGAACTGGCCGAGTTGAAGTCGCGCTTCGTGTCGACCGCCTCCCATGAGTTCCGCACGCCACTGACGACGATCCTGTCCTCCACGTTCCTGCTGCAGAATCGCTACGACCGGATGACCGATGAACAGAAAGCGCGGCACTTTGACAAGATCAAGGCCTCGGTCGAGC
>CAZHMJ010000143.1:0-12448 GCA_964533805.1 uncultured Anaerolineae bacterium
GGCAGGCCGGGCGTGGCGGTCGGCGGCGGGGTAGCCGTTGGCGGCGGCGTTTGCGTGGGCAGCGCGGGGGTCGGAGTCGCGGTCGGCACGGCGGGCGCGGACGTGCAGCCCGCCAGCAGGATAACCGCCGCCAGACCGATCGTCATGATCCTGTTGAGCCTTCGCATGGCATCCCTCCCCCGCCCCGCCCGGAGCGTCAGTTTCCCGCGGTCAGCAGCGAAATCAGATCCTCGCCGACCACGATCTGAATATCGTACACCGTGGCATTGTCGTTGCCCGGCTGGACGCGCGTCACCGGCAGCCCCAGCAGCGAAGCCAGCAGCCGGGCCGTATACGGATGGTTGGTGTAGTCCTTGATGATCGTCTCGCGGGTGTCCGAGGCGGTCGCGTTGCCCACCTCGCCCACGGTGAAACCTTGCGCCACCAGCCAGTCGCGGGCCAGCCCGGCCAGCCCCTGGGTGGCGGTGCCATTGGCCACGCTGAGCGTGACCGTCTCGCTGGCGGCCAGGGCGCGCAGGTTGTCTTGAGTCATGGGCGTGCCGCTGAACAGGTCCTGGAGCAGGTTGCGCGCCGATGCGCCGTTCAGACGGAGCACCTGGTCGCCGGTGGCGGTCGTCTCGAAGTTGACGTAGTGCGCGTCCAGCACGGCCTGGGTGATGTTCTCCTTGGGGATATCCTGGACCAGCAGGGCCAGGCTGGCGATCTCCTCGAAGGACAGCGTGGTCTGGATGTCCTGCCGGGCGGAAGCCCAGAGCTGAGACGCCTGACCGAGCAGGGCCTGCACCCCGCCCAGGCTCAAGACCCGGTCGCGGATGGCGGTGATCACCTGCTGCTGGCGCGCGGCCCGGTCGAAGTCGCCGCCTTCGGTGTGGCGGGTGCGCGCGTACTGGAGGAGCTGTTCGGCGTTCATGTCCTGGCAGCCCGGATCGAAATGGACGGTGATGACGCCATAGCTGCCGTCCGGGTAAGCCTCGTCGTGGATCGTCTCCGCCACGCAGATCTCGACCGGGGCGACGGCATTGACCGCCGTCAGGAACAGATCGAAGTTAATCCGCACCGTGTGGTCGATCCGCAGGCCCAGGTTGGCCTGGATCGCCGCCGCCGCCAGGGCCGGCCCGCCGCCCGGATACTCATAGGCGTCGCCGATCGAGTTGGCGGTATTGATCCGGCCCGGCTCGAAGCCGGGGATGGACACCCACAGGTCGCGCGGGATGGAGAGCATCACGGCCGTGCGCCGCACAGGATCAACGCTCAGGATCATCATCGTATCCGTGCGGAAGGGGCCTTCCTCGCCGTGCCGCTGGTCGATGCCCAGCAGCAGGATCGTGACCCGCGCCGGGTCGGACCAGATTTCAACCGTGCCCAGGCCGGCATCGGCCACCGCCTGGGCGGTCGCCGTCGCGTCCGATTCGGACGCGGCGATAGGCGTCGCGCCCGCCGCCGTCGCGACAGGTGGCGGCGTGACCGGGACGGGCGTCGCAAAGAGGCCGAGCGGCGTCGGCGACGGCCGCAGCCCCAGCGGGTCGAAGACCGGCAGTTCGGCGATCTCGCCGGCTTCGATGGTGAGCTGGCGCACCGCCGCATACGCCACCATCCCGGCTCCAACCGTCAACACCGCGATCAGCACGATCACGGCCAATATACGCCATGGAGAACCACGCATACTTTCGTCTACCCTGTTGTGAACGCCATCTCTATCCGGCCCCGCCGTCAGTCAAGCGGGGCATCTCGTCAAGCGGGGTATTATACCCCGGCCGCGCCGGCGCGCCTGTACCGTTTCCCCACGCTCGCCTGACGACGCGCACACCACCAGCCGACCAGCGCTTCCGGCAAGTCACTGCCAGGCGGCCCAGGGATCGTCGGGATCGCGCGCGCCGTAGATCACGGTCAGCCGGATCTCGTCCACAAAAACGCGAAAGGCGTAGCCATCGCCGTTCAGGCGCAGGCGCGTCCTGAACGGCAAGCGCAGCCAGGCATAGGCAATCGCCCGGCGCTCCTGGCGATTCGATTCATGCAGCATGCTGAAGTACCAGCGCGGCATGCTCGTGCGCAGCGTTTCCACCCGGCTGATGCCATAGGCACAGATAAAGGCAAAAACCCCCAGGGCGGTCGCGCTGGTGCGCAGCAACATGCCCGACACGAGAAAAGCCAGCAGCAGACAGAACACGCCCAACGCCAGGGCAAGCCGGACCAGGGGATACACCTTCTGCTCTTCGCCGTACTGGCGGAAGATCGCCATCATTGAGTCTTTGTACAGCCCGCCGACGATGGCCCCGTAGTAGAGCACCGCGCCTAACGCGATCAGACCCAGCAGACCGACTGACCAGAACATCAACATGGCTGTTTCACCCTACGCCAGACGGTTTTCCCCGCCTTCAAAGACGCAGCGTCACGATCTCAATTGCCGCACTTCGGCACGTAATAGAGCGCCTCGCGCGCGGCAATGTACAATCCCTCTGCTCGCGAGTCCACCGCCAGCCCGCTGAGGTCCCGGAAGCTGGTATCATCCGGCGCGCGGTAGCTGCGGATGAACGTCCCGCCAATGGTGGTCTCGTGAATGGTCAGGTTGCGCGCGTCCAGGACGTAGAAACCCGGCGAGATCAGGCCCATGTCCAGGACCAGGCCGCTGGCGCTGCCCAGCGCGCCAATCCCCCCGCCCGGCAGATTCGAGAACTGGAACAACTGCTCCTCGCCGGAATAGAACTTGAGCACCGAGCCATCATCCCGCAGAACGAACACGTTCCCGGACTGGTCAATCGCCAGATCGACGGCATGGGTGAGATCGGGGTGGTTGTCGCCCACGAAATACTCTTCGGGCGCGGCCGGGTATTCGCCCGCCGTGGACTGGTAGCGCCAGATCTGGTTGGCCGGGGGATCGAGGATATACAGGCGACCCTGCCAGGTTTCGATGGCCACCGGCCGGACCCAGCGGTCCGCCCCGATCAGGGCCTGGGCGGTGGCCGGCGGGAAGGTCGGCTGGTACGTCACCAGTAGACCGCGCGAATCCAGGGCCAGCAGGGCATTGCCCCGCGCGGCGCCTTCGCTCAACCAGGCGATGTCCACCAGGCTGCGCACCACGTATTCGCCCACCGCCGAGCCGCGCTGGACCAACACCTCGGACTGGCGGTTGAGGGCCGTCCCCGAATCGTTGAGTGAGTCGCGGTACAGCGCGCTGCGCGTCACGTCCAGGGTATACAGGTCGACGCCGTTGCGCAGGATCGGCCCGCGCACGCTCGCCCCCGAATCGTAGCGGCGCAGCAGCACCAGCGGGCAGCGCACCACGTTGGCGAACTGGTCGATGGCATGCTGCGCCTGATCTCGGATCGCCAGCAGGACCGGGTCGTTCGGGCGGCGCGGGATGCACAGGTTGACCGCTTCCATCACCCCATACCAGGCCTGCTGCGCGTCACCCGACGCGTTGTCCTGAATACTCTGGGCGACCTGCTGCGCGGTCTGCGCCTGGGTCAGGCAGCGCTCGAACGCGGTTTCATCCTGCGAAGTCAGGGCGAAAGCCACCACCAGCAGGGCCACCGCCACGGGGATCAGGATCGTGATTCCGGCCGCGACCGGGGTGGGCAGCAGCGGCGGGCGGCCCGGCTCCGGCTCCGGCAGCATACGCCCCACGAAGCGCTGCAAGCCGCCCAGCCCGGAGGCCACCCGCAGCAGGAAACGCCGGACCCAGGCCAGCACACGGCGCGCGATCCGCACAAATATGTTGCGGCTCTCGGTCTGGAGACTGTTCAGGGCCGGGCGGGCCGCTTCGGCCGCGCCCACCAGGGCCGTCCCTCCGGCCTTGCCGCGCGCCACCAGCCCGCGCAGCCGGGCGCCGGTCTTGCTCTCGGCGCTCTCCGTCGCCTCGGAAAGCGGCCGCACGGCGGGCGGGCGTTTGTCCGCGTCCTTGCCGCGCCGCAGCCTGCCCAACAATCCCCCGGAAGGTCCGGCGCGCTGGATGGGTGGCGGCGCGGCAGGCTCCACCGGAGTCGTCGTCTGCGCAGGTTCGGGCGCGGGCGCGGCTGGTGGGACGGCTTCCGCCTGGGCCGGCCTGGCCGCAGTCGTTTCGGCAGGGATTGGCTCTGGCCCGGTCTGGGCTGGTACCGCCTCCGGTTCCGGCGGAACAAATTGCATGATCAGGACCGCTGACGAAACCATGTCCTGCGTCTTCAGGCGACTGATGGCCGCCTGGATCGTGGATTGCAGCCCGACGATATGCAGGGCGGCACGCGGCACGGCGGCCAGACTGGGATCGCTCAGCGCGGCCAGATGGCCCGGCTCGACCGTCAGACTCTCGATCGGCGGATCGAACTCCGTGAACATGCCCAGCGGCCGGTCTTCCGAGAGGGCGGGCGCTTCGGGAGGGTCGGGCAGCGTGCGGCAAATCCCGGTCTGCCAGAGCGTGACCAGCGTCCCCGGCGTGCGGATCACGGTTGCCTGCTGCTCGCGCAGAACCAGGCAGCCCACTTCGGCGTAGAAGGGCGCGCGCGGGTGGGCCTGGTTGTGCTTGAAAAGGTCATCGTTGACCGAGGTCAGCACGGCGCGCAGCGCCCCGCTTACCGGCCCTTCCTGCTCGAAGTAGCGCTGGGCGATCGTCCGCGCCATCTCCTCGTAGAAGACCGCCTTGGCGTGCGTCTCTTTGGCGGGCAGCACCAGCACGAACAGCGCGTCACGCTCCCGCACGCGGGGCGAACGCTTGGGCGCGAGCTGCACCAGCGCGCCGGGCGGCGGCGCGGTGACCGCGCGCCCGCCTACCACGAAGAGATGTCCAACCAGCGCTTCGAGATCAATCATAGTCGTCGATCGATAGGGTCTGGGGCCGGTCGCAGCGCACCTGGATGCCCACTTCGGAGCCCAGGCTATCCTGCAAGACGTGCTCGCTGACCAGCCCGGCCCGCAGCGGCGTATGCAGGGACGTGAGCAGCTTGCGCCGCTGCCCCCCACGCATGGAGAGGTCTTTCAAGCGGAAGTCGATATCGACCGCCCGGCCCGCGGCCGTCATCGGAAAGGTCAGCGTGCCGAGCAAGGTGTGCTCCAGGTTGAAATCGAAACGGCGTTCCAGCGCCACCCGAAACACTCCGTCCAGCGGCGCACGCCAGCCGTTCACTTCGAAACAGAAGGGGCCGGTATATCCATCCTCGGACTCGCCCTGCATGAGCAGGCTGCGCAGGCGAACCGTGACCAGCCACAGGTCCCCGGCCATGTAACGCCGGAGGTGCTCGTAGGCGGTCCGATCGCGGCACAACGCCTCCGCGCCAACTGGCAGGGCCAGGTTGACCGCGTCTGGCAAGTGGACGCCCTGCCCACCGCCCGCCGGGCCAACCGCCGCCAGGTCGCTGTAAACGTTGACCATGACCGTGTCGCCCAGGCTCGGCGCGGCGACCAGGGGCTCCTCGCCCTCGATCTGAGATTCGAACACGGCGCCTTCGAGATGGGAGAGCAGGCTCATCCGGTGGGCGCTACCCAATGTGAACAGGAAAGCCACCCGCGCGCAGCCGCCGCGCAGCACGTAACGCCGGCCCAGCAATCCTCCGCCCGCGCAGCCGACCAGGATGACCCGCTGATGATGGGGGTGGTGTTCGGCCAGCAACCAGTCCACGGCTCGGCCAAGCGCCTGGGCGGCCCGGTCATCCGTGTCGCGCACCGTGTAGGCGTAGATGTCCGCGAAGCCATCCTCGCGGAACAGCTCGGCCAGCGCGTTGCCATGTTCCAGCAAGCGAGGCTGTAAAAAGATCACCGGGGGCCGCAGCGCTCCACCGATCTCATTGCCAAACTGGGGCTGATAGGAATAGAAGGCTTGCGCGGGGTCCAGCCTTCTCCAGTGCAGTGAGTCCACGTCATCCAGTCCTGGAGCCGAGATGAGAATATCCGTATTGTAACCGAAACCCCGGGTCCGAACAAAAAAGCGCCCTGCCGGTGCGGCAGGGCGCGGATCAATCGGTTCGATTCTCGTGGACGGCTCAGGCCTGCGGCTCGCGCTCGCCTTCCTCGACCGCCTGGAAGGTCAGTTCCCTGGCCTCCGGGTCAAAGTCAACCAGGATCGTGGTCCCCAGCGGGAAGCCGCCACCCAGGATGAAGTCCGACAGGCGATCCTCAACCAGGTTGGTGATCACGCGGCGCAGCGGGCGCGCCCCATAGTCGGGATCGTAGCCCTCCTGAGCCAGGAATTCCTTGGCGGCCGTGGAGACCTGGAGCAGCATGGCATGTTCCAACAGCCGCTCGCGCACCTCGACCAGCCGCAGATCGACGATCTGGAAGATGTCGTCCTTGTTCAGCGGCCGGAAGACGATCACGCTGTCCAGCCGGTTGAGGAACTCCGGGCGAAACGCCTTGCGGAGCTGATCCATCAGCGTCTTGCGCATCTCATTGTAACCCTGCGCCTCGGCCACCTGTTGGTCGGACGGCAGACCAAAGCCCAGCGACGGCCCCTTGCGGATGGTGTCCGCGCCGATGTTGCTGGTCATGATGATGATGGCGTTGCGGAAGTCGACCGCATGCCCGCGCGCGTCGGAGAGATGGCCTTCCTCCATGATCTGGAGGAGCATGTTGAAGGCTTCCGGATGGGCCTTCTCGATTTCGTCGAACACGACGATGCTGTACGGGCGGCGGCGGATCGCTTCGGTGAGCTGTCCGGCTTCCTCGTAGCCGACGTAGCCGGGCGGCGCGCCAACCAGCCGCGCCACGTTATGACGCTCCATGAACTCGCTCATGTCGAGCTGGATCAGGGCGTCCTCGCTGCCAAACAGGAACTCGGCCAGGGCCTTGGTCAGCTCGCTCTTGCCGACGCCGGTCGGCCCGAGGAAGATAAACGAGCCAATCGGGCGACGCGGGTCTTTCAAACCGGCCCGCGCGCGGCGCACGGCCTTGCTGATGGCCTCGATCGCCTCTTCCTGGCCCACGATCCGGGTGCGCAGGTGCTCCTCCATGTGGAGCAGCCGTTCGCTCTCCTCGCCCGCGATCTGGGTCACGGGAATGCCGGTCAGCATGGAGACGACTTCGGCCACATCCTCGGCGGTCATCCGCGACTTGCCGGTTTCGGGGTTCCAGTGCACCTTGTAATTCTCGTACTGGTGCTCCAGCTCATCGATCTCGTTGCTCATGTCGGTGAGCTGATCGGCGTCGTAATCCTCCGAAGGATTGTTGACTTCCTTGCGCAGTTCCTCCATGCGGCTGAGGATGTTGCGCACTCGCATCGACTCGGCGCTCTTATACATCCGGACGCGCGCCGCGCCTTCATCGATCAGGTCGATCGCCTTGTCCGGCAGGAAGCGCTCGGTCACGTAGCGGGCGCTGAGGTGCGCGGCCGCGTCGATTGCGTCGTCGCTGATCTCCAGGTTGTGGTGCTCCTCGAAATTCGGGCGCAGCCCCTGCAGAATCTGGATCGTCTCATCGACCGTCGGCTCGTCGACGTTCACCGGCTGGAAACGGCGCTCCAGAGCGGCGTCGCTCTCGATGTGCTTGCGGTACTCATCGAACGTGGTCGCGCCAATGCATTGCAGTTCCCCACGCGAGAGAGCCGGTTTGAGAATGTTGGCCGCGTCGACACTGCTGCCCGCCGAGCCGGCACCCACCAGCATATGGACTTCATCGATGAACAGGATGCTGTCCGATGATTTCAGTTCCTCGATGACCCGCTTGAGGCGCTCCTCGAACTGGCCGCGGTACATCGTGCCGGCCACCAGGCTGCCCACATCGAGCTGGAGCACGCGCTTGCCTTCCAGCGAGCGCGGCGTCTCCCCACGGATGATCCGCTGGGCCAGGCCCTCGACGATGGCCGTCTTGCCGACCCCCGGCTCGCCGATCAGGGCCGGGTTATTCTTGTTGCGGCGGCTGAGGATCTGGATCACGCGCTCGATCTCGGTGTCACGACCGATCACCGGATCGAGTTCGCCCGCCTCGGCCTTGGCCGTCAGGTCGGTCGCCAGTTGATCGACCAGCGGAGTCTTGCTCTCCCCGCGGCGCTTGGCCGGGGCGCGAGTCTCCCCGCCGGGCGGGGTCTCGCTGGTCGGTGGCGTCGAGCGCCGGGGAGTCTGGGTGGAGGAGGGACTTTCCTGCAGGACCCGGCGCGTGTGGCGCTTGATCTCCTCCGGGCTGACTCCCAGCCGCTTGAGCACGTCGATCGCCACGCCTTCCGGCTGGCGGACCAGGCCGAGCAGCAGATGCTCGGTGCCAATGTAATGGTGACCCAGGCGGCGCGCTTCGTCGACCGCCAGTTCCAGCACCTTCTTGGTGCCGGGGGAGAGTTCCAGGCGTTCCGTCGAGCGGTCGCCCGAACGGGTCAGGCGCTCGACCAGGTCTTCCACCTTGCGGGGATCGAGGCCCAGGTCGCGCAGGACGCGGCCGGCCACCCCACCTTCCTCGCGAATCAAACCCAACAGCAGGTGCTCCGTACCGATATACTCGTGACGCATCCGTTCCGCTTCGTCCTGAGCCAGGCTCAAGACCCGTCGTGCGCGCTGCGTGAAACGTTCCATGCTACTCTTAGGCATCACACCGTCCTCCATGACCGACGGCAGGATTCACCCGCTGCTGCGCATCCAAACAACTCAGAAACGCTCGTTCCGGGTGACTCTAACACTACACACTGGTTCCGGTTGTTCAAAAACACTTTACCCAATCTGAACAGGCACTGCCATGAAAAATCTCCAAAACCATCCGCCTCCGACTTGTGCATCGTGGTGACCTTTCCAGCGGCCTAACCGATGACGATTTAATTATACACACAGAATGGAAAAAGCCTCGCATTTTGGAGCGAGGCTGTCAACTTTTAATCAATTTCTTACGCAGCGTCAGCCCTGAAGTCCATTCGCAGCCAGTTTACGACTTGTCCGGCTTGCTTTCGTCGCCCATCTGAACGGCATCGACCGCCGGCGACTGGTCGACCGTGTCGTAGGTCGCCAGATCGATCTCCAGGTACTCCACCGCGTCCACCTGCTTGAGGCTCAGCCCCATGCGGCGCTGGACGCGATCGATCTTCACGATGCGCAAGGTCAGCTCGTCGCCTTCCTTGACGACTTCGCGCGGGTGGGCGACCCGGTGCTCGGACAACTCCGAAATGTGGACCAGCCCTTCGATCTCCGGGGCGTCATCCAGGCAGGCAAACGCGCCGAACTTGGTCAGCTTGGTGACCTTGCCGCGCACCAACTGCCCGACCCGGAACTTGCTCACCACGCGGTCCCAGGGGTCCTGCTCCAGGGCTTTCATGCTCAGGCCGATCCGGCGGCGATCGTGATCCAGGCTGATGATCTTGACATCGACTTCCTGGCCCACCGACACGATTTCCTGCGGCTTGGTAACGTGCTTCCAGGACAGCTCGGTCAGGTGGACGAGGCCGTCAGCCCCACCCAGGTCGACGAAAGCGCCAAAATCGGTCAGGCTCACGACGCGGCCCTTGAGGACACTGCCCACCTTGAGCTGGCCGAGCAGATCGGCCTTGGCCTGGTCGCGGACTTCCTTGGCGGCCGCGCGCTCGGACAGGATCAGCCGGTTGCGGTTGCGGTCGACCTCAACCACCTTGACGAAGATATCCTCGCCAATCATCGAGGCCCAGCGCTCCATCGGGCTGCCGCCCACGGCGCGCACCCGGCGCTCCTCGCGGACCTGGCTGGCCGGCACAAAGCCGCGCACCCGGCCAAAGCGGACGATCAGGCCGCCTTTGTTGTAGCCGGACACCTTGCCGGTATACATGTCCTGCGACTCCAGGTATTCCTGGGCCTGGCGCCAATCCCGTTCTTCCAGGGCGCGGGTCAGGGACAGCACAGCCTGCCCGCTGCGGTTGATGGGATTGAGCACGTACACCAGGATGGGGCGGCCCACCTGCAACTCGTCCAGCCCCTGGCGATCCATCCGGGCCAGCTCGCGGCCAGAGACGATCCCCTGAATTTCATCCAACTGAACCACGATCTCCATGGGCGACGTGGCGACCACCGTGCCTTCCACGATATCCCCACGGCGATACTTGGAAGCAGGCCGCTCTTCGCCAACCGGCGCCGGGGCTTCGACCTCTTCCTCGACTTCGTCCTCGCCTTCAGCGGTCCCCCCTTCGAACACTTCGACGTCGCCAGAAACGTCGTCGAAGTCCGCTTCGGCTTCCTCTGCGGGAAGTTCAGCGGCCGGCGCTTCAACCGCCGGCTGTTCCGCCGCCAGGACCTCGGCAGCGGCAATTTCCTCGACCGGCAAAACCGCCGGCGCTTCTTCCACGACAGGGGGGGCAGACTCCTGTTCGGCCGGAACCGTCAGGCTTTCGGTGTCGGTGTCCGGGGTGACAGGGCCGGTTTCGTTGACCGGCAGTTCATCTTGATTGGACTGGGCGGAATTGAGAGACATTAACGGCACTCCAGGGCGGAATCGGGCAACAGAGTGATTATAACATCGTGCTGCACAGACAATCAAACGCTAAAGTATCCAATCCTGAATCAAGCCGATCCCACCGGCCCTCCAAATCGGGGAAAACAGCGATCAGAAAGCGGTTCGCGGTGATTGGTGCCTGGTCAGACCACAAACCGGTCCGGCGGGTTCGATCTCCGTAGCGGGCCGTTTGTTCTTGCCTCTGCTTTTCGCCTGGCGCTTGCCGCTTCGACGCCTAGCTGTTTTTTCTCTGGCCTCCTGGCCTCTGGCCTCTTGTCTCCGCATTTGATGCGATTACTCCGGCGGGTGGTATAATCCCGTGCGCATTTGAATTGGAACGGGTTGCTGAACAACACCAAGAAGGTTACGCGATGCACCGGACAGCCATTTATCCCTTCACAGCCATTGTGGGTCAGGAGCGCATGAAGCGCGCCCTGATCCTGAATGCCGTCAACCAGCGCATCGGCGGCGTGCTCATCCGCGGCGAGCGCGGCACGGCCAAATCCACCGCCGCGCGGGCGCTGGCGGCCCTGCTGCCGGATGTCGATGTCGTCGCCGACTGCCGCTTTGGCTGCGACCCGTACCAGCCTGAATACTTCTGCGACGAATGCCGCGAGCGCGCCGCCAGGCGCGAAACATTGCCCGCCAAGAAGCGCCGCACGCCGTTCATCGACCTGCCCGTCAGCGCCACCGAAGACCGGGTCGTCGGAACCCTGGACATCGAAAAAGCGATCCAGAAGGGCGAGCGCCACTTCGAGCCGGGCGTGCTGGCCAACGCCAACCGCGGTATCCTGTACGTGGACGAGGTCAACCTGCTCGACGACCACGTGGTCGACCTGCTGCTCGACTCGGCCGCGATGGGCATCAACGTGGTCGAGCGCGAGGGGATCAGCTTCCAGCACCCGGCCCGCTTCATCCTGGTCGGCACGATGAACCCCGAGGAAGGCGACCTGCGGCCCCAGTTGCTGGACCGCTTCGCCCTCTCCGTCGAGGTACGCGGCCTGGAGGAACCCCGCGACCGGATGATGATCCTCCAGCGCCATATCGCCTTCGAGGAAGACCCGACCGGCTTCCGCGAGCTGTGGCTGCCCAAGGAGCGCGAACTGGGCGAGCAAATCCGCCGCGCCCAGGAAATCGTCGACACGGTGCAGTACACCAGCCGCGACCTGTATACCATCGCCACCCTGACCGCCTCCCTGCACATCGACGGCCACCGCGCCGACCTGGTGATCCTGAAGGCGGCCCGCGCCCATGCCGCGTTCGAAGGCCGGACCCAGGTCAACGAGCGCGACATCCTGCTGGCGACCGAGCTGGCGATCCCGCACCGCCTCAAGCGCGGCCCGTTCCAGGACATCAAGATGAGCGTGGCCGAGCTGGAGGAGCGCGTCGAGCAGATCAGCACCGACTGGAAGGGCGACGAAACCGAGCCGGACCCTAATTCGGACGATACGGCCGCTAAAAAAAAAGTGACGCCGTAAGCCCGGACGGCACCGACGAAACCCCCGACCACGGCGAGGCCCAGCCGATGCCGCAGTCGGTCTTTGACAAAAGTGACGCCCACTGGTGGGAAGGCGGCAAGAAGGTCGAGGCCGGACAGGAATTCAGCCCCCGGATGCTCAACACGCCGCTGGACAGGCTCACCCGCCGGACATCCGGGCGGCGCTCCAGCACGCGCACCAACCGCAAGCGCGGGCGCTACATCCAGGCCCGCCCGCTCCATCAGGGCGAGCGCCCGCGCGACCTGGCCTTCGACGCCACCATCCGCGCCGCCGCCCCCTTCCAGAAGCGCCGCCGGGCCACCGGGCACACCAACCTGGCCTACTCCATCCAGCGCCAGGACTTGCAGGAAAAGGTGCGCGTCCGCAAGGCCGCCAACCTGGTCCTGTTCGTGGTCGATGCCTCGTGGAGCATGGCCGTGGCGGAGCGCATGACCGCCACCAAGGGCGCGATCATGTCCCTGCTGACCGACGCCTACCAGCGCCGCGACCGGGTCGGACTGGTCGTCTTCCAGAAGGACCGCGCCACGCTCGTCTTGCCGCCGACCAACTCCGTGATGCTCGCCAAGAAAGCCCTGGCCGACATCCCCGTTGGGGGCAAGACACCGCTGTCC
>CAZHMJ010000144.1:0-7968 GCA_964533805.1 uncultured Anaerolineae bacterium
TCAGTCCCCTTGTCACAAAAGGCCAAAGTCCAGACAAGGGGCTTAAGCCCCTTGTGGATCGAGAGCCGCCTTTTTCAAACAGAATCTACGGGTCGCCATGCGCCGCCGGCGGATGGCCGGCCGCTGAAAGCAGAGTGCAACCATGCAAACCCATACCTTTGATGTGATTGTGGTCGGGGCCGGCGGGGCCGGGCTGATGGCGGCCCTGTATGCCAGCCAGGGCGGGGCGAAGGTCGCCGTCGTCAGCAAGCTGTATCCCACTCGGAGCCACACCGGCACCGCCCAGGGTGGGATCGGCGCGGCGCTGGGCAACCTGGAAGAAGACCGCTGGGAATGGCACGCTTTCGACACGGTCAAGGGCGGCGACTATCTGGCCGACCAGAACGCGGTCCGGGTGCTGGCCCAGGAAGCCGTCAGCGCAGTTATCGAGCTGGAGCACATGGGCCTGCCCTTCGACCGCAACCCGGACGGCACGATCAGCCAGCGCCGTTTCGGCGGGCACACCAACAACGAGACCAAACAGCCGGTGCGGCGGGCCTGCCACGCCGCCGACCGCACCGGGCACATGATCCTGCAAACCCTGTACCAGCAGGGCATCAAGAACAACATCCAGTTCTTCGACGAGTTCCACGCCGTCGACCAGCTCCTCAGCGCCGATGGGCGCGCGGCGGGCATCGTCGCGATCCAGTTGGGCACGGGTGAGCTGCACGTCTTCCACAGCAAGGCCGTGATCTGGGCGACCGGCGGCTGGGGCCGGGTCTGGTCGGTCACCAGCAACGCCCACAGCCTGACCGGCGACGGCCCGGCCGTGCTCTTCCGGCGCGGCCTGCCCCTGGAGGACATGGAATTCTTCCAGTTCCACCCGACCGGCCTGTACGGCCTGGGGGTGCTGATCACCGAGGGCGTGCGCGGCGAGGGCGGCATCCTGCTCAACAGCCGTGGCGAGCGCTTCATGGAACGCTACGCCCCGACGATCAAGGACCTGGCCAGCCGCGACGTGATCAGCCGGGCGATTTACCTGGAGATTAAGGAAGGGCGCGGGATCAAGGGCAAGCCCTACGTTCACCTGGATGTGACCCCCAAGACGGTCAACCGCTACCTGGCCGAGGCCGGGGACAGCCGCCGGATCGACGGCGCGTACGTCCACGCCAAGCTGCCCGACATCATGGACTTCTGCAAAGTCTACGCCGGGGTGGACCCGGTCGAAGCGCCGATCCCGGTCGCGCCGACCGCGCACTACGGCATGGGCGGCATCCCGACCAATATCGACGCCGAGGTACTGGCCGCGGCCGATGGCACGATCGTGCCGGGGCTGTACGCGGCGGGCGAGGTGGGCTGCGTCAGCGTCCACGGGGCGAACCGGCTGGGCACCAACAGCCTGACCGACCTGATCGTCTTCGGGCGGATCGCCGGACGCAAGGCGGCCGAATACGCCCGCCAGGCCGATCTGCCCGCCCTGCCGGACGACCCGGCCGGCCCGGTCCAGGCCGAGCTGGCTCGCATCCGGAATGGCAAGGGCAAGACGCGCCCCGGCCAGCTCCGCCAGAAGATGCAGACCTTGATGATGGATCACGTCGGGGTCTTCCGCACGGCGGCGGGCATGCAACAGGCGATCGACGGCCTGCGCGAACTGAAAGAACGCTTCCAGACCGACCTGAGCATCGACGACCCCGGCCAGAAGTTCAACACCGATCTGCTGGAAGCCTGGGAGTTGGGCGCGCTGCTGGACGTGGCCGAAGTCACCGCCCAGAGCGCCCTCAATCGCACCGAAAGCCGCGGGGGTCACAGCCGGGAGGACTATCCCAAGCGCGACGACGCGAACTGGCTCGTTCACACCTTCGCCCAGCAAAAAGACGGCGCGATCGTGCTGGATACCTCCCGCAAGGTCGACCTGTCGCTGGGCCACGAGCCGAAAGAGCGCGTCTATTGAGGATTGAGCCGGGGCGCGCCGATCCGGCGGCCCAAAGCGTGGGACTGTTCGAGACCAGACACGGCGACCGGCAATCAGCTTTTGCCTTTAGCCAACAGCTAAAAGCCAATAGCTAAGAGCCAATAGCTAAGAGCCACCAGCCACCAACCATTGACCACGAACCAAGAACCGAGGTGCCCATGAAAGCCCTTTTCCGCATCCGGCGGTTTGACCCGGACAAGGACGCCAAACCCTACTGGCAGGAATTCACGCTCGATCATGTCGAGCCGAGCGACCGCGTGCTGGAACTGATGCACCGCATCAAGTGGGAGCAGGACGGCACGCTGGCCTTCCGGCGCTCGTGCGCGCACGGCGTGTGCGGCTCGGACGCGATGCGCATCAACGGGATCAACCGCCTGGCCTGCAAGATTCTGGTCAAGAGCCTGGCCCCGGAGGATGCCGAGGAAGTCAAAATCCAGTTGGAGCCGATCCTGGGCCTGCCCGTGATCAAGGACCTGATCGTGGACATGGAGCCGTTCTTCGCCCACTACCGGGCCGTGCTGCCCTATTTCGTCAACAATGATGCCCCACCCGCCGACGGCCGGGAGCGCCGCCAGTCGCCCCAGGATCGGGCGATCTTCGACGACACGACCAAGTGCATCCTGTGCGCGTGCTGCACGACGAGCTGCCCGTCCTTCTGGGCCAGCGGCTCGTACGTCGGCCCGGCGGCGATCGTCCAGGCCCACCGCTTCATCTTCGACAGCCGCGACCAGGCCGCTGAGCAGCGTCTGGACATCCTGGCCGCGCCGGACGGGGTGTGGCGCTGCCGGACGATCTACAACTGCACGCCCGCTTGCCCGCGCGAGATCGAGGTCACACGGGCCATCGGCGAGGTCAAGCTCGCCATCCAACGCGGCGCGGAGAAGGCGCGGGCCGGGATGGCCAGACAGGTCAAGGCCTCCGGCGGGGAGTAGCCCTCCTGAATCAAAACACCGGCTCCCTGTCAATCGGGAGCCGGTGCTGTTTGTCGGGCAGCAACCGTCAGCGATTGAGGATTCCCCGCTCCGCCAGCCATTCCAGCCCGCCCTTGCCTGTCCAGTAGACGATGGGGATCAGGCCGATGATTGTCAGGCCGATAATGACCATCACAAACATCTTCAACGCCTCTCCGTAGGTCCCGCTGCCATACTGGCGCATCCAGCCCCAGCCGCGCATGGCGCACGAAGCCGGGATCAGGAGAAGCAGAATCAGTCCGATCGACGCTATGATGGTCACAACCTCAGACCCCCCGCTGGTGAAAGCCGAGGCGACCAAGACGCCCCCCACCACCGGGATCGCCCACAAGATCACCCCCAGGATCAACGCCTGAACAAGGCCCACGATCCTACCGGAGCCAGTCTGGGCACCTGCCTGAGGAAAAGGATCGCGGCGTGGTTTGGCGCCGGGCTGCTGATCGGCCCACTGGCGCATCACAGCCGCCGCGCGCTGCTTGACCTCGGCATCTGGATTGGTGAGAGCCAGCATCATCAGTTGGACCGAGGCTTCTTTCTGAACAACCTCGTCCGGGTCTTTCAGAGCGGCGCCCATCGCCTGGAGGGCCTGAGCGTCGCCGATCTTGGCCAGTTGCTGGAGGGCCTCAACACGCGCATTCTGATTCCCCTCGCGCAGGGCGGCGATCCACGGCCCTGATTCCGCGGCTGGGACCTGTTCCACATCGTTCCGAACTTGCTCCGACGACGACATACTCGAACGTCTCCTTGATCAGGCGCAGGCAGCACGGGTCGGTGTGTGGGAAAGGTGGTGTTGACTGCGAAGATACAGGCACAGCACGGGCAATGCAGGGGAAGATTGAGGGCGGTGCACAATCATTCTATGCCCGCCCCTATGACCGCGCAATATCGGGTCGTATGGTTCGAACTGGCTGGCCCCAGGGCCGGGCGGCGATCACGATCCGGTCAGGAAATCCCCGATGGTCTTGAAATACTCCCCCTGCCGGGAGAGGGCCAGGCTGAGGTCGCAGATGCCCAGCGCGACCAGCGGGTGCAGGAACAGCTCGGCGTTGGCTTCGTCGGTGGCGAAGTAGGCGTTGGTCACGATCCCGACCTCCAGCCCGCGCTCGCGCGCCAGCCGGATGCAATCGAGCAGCACCGGGTAGAGCAGGAAGGCCTCGCCGCCCTCGAAATAGACCGTGTCGATGGTGCCAACCCGTCGCGCTTCGTCCAGCACGGCCCGGACCTGGTCCGGGTTAAAAGCCCGGTCGGGCGCGCCCGGCCCGCTGTAGACGAAGCAGTGATCGCACTCGAAAATGCAGCGGTACGTCAGCAGAAAATGGAGTTGGCTGAGCAGGGTTCCTCCTTGGTCGCTCCTGACTCATTATGCGGCCCGGCGTCCCGTCCGGTTGTCCGCCCCCACGCACGATCGGTAAGTCTCCGTTTGATAACGTTTCAATTCACCACGGATTGGACGGATGTCACGGATAAGCACGGTTTTTCCCAATACACACCTGTGAAAATCCTTTGAATCCGTGTCATCTGTGTTGAGTTGAATCGTGTCGAAGCGGCAACTCGCCGGGTCGTCCGCGCGGGGGCGAATATGCTACAATGCGCGCAGTGCCAACCGTCTCCGAGAAGGGCCGCTGCCCCGTGCGTCTCCGCCCGCTGCTGCTTCCGCTGTTCCTGCTCCTGTTCGCTGCCGCCGGCTGCGTGGTTCAGCCCGCCGATCCGCTGACGCCGGAGGCCCCGGTGGAACTGGTCACGGCCACGCCGCTGCCCACCCGCCGCCCCAGCCCGACTCCCCGCCCGATCCATTCGCCCACGCCCCGGCCGACGATCACCCTGACGCCGACCCTGACCCGCACGCCCAACCCGCGCCTGCCCACCCTGGTCAGCACCGACGCCCCGCCGCCCGGCACGGTCGATCCGGCCCTGCTGACCCAGGTCGCGCCGGACAGCGCCGATCACCTGCCCGCCGGTACAACCCTGATCGGGCGCTCGGCGGAAGGGCGGGCCATCCTCGCCCGGCGCTTCGGCAGCGGGTCACGGGCGCTGTTGCTCGTGGGCGGCACGCACGGTGGCTGGGAAGTCAACTCGGTTGTGCTGATGAACGAGCTGATCACGTACTTCGCCGAACACCCGGAAGCGGTCGCGCCCGGTCTGGCGATCGAGATCATCCCCGCCCTCAACCCGGACGGCCTGCTGCGCGGCCGGACCGCCGAGGGTCGCCTGAACGCCCACAGCGTCGATTTGAACCGCAACTGGAGCTGTGACTGGTCGGCCGAGGCGATCTGGCAGGACCGCCTGGTGAGTGGGGGGGAGGAGCCGTTCTCGGAGCCGGAGAGCGCCGCGCTGGCCGATCACATCCTGTTCAGCCAGCCGGTGGCGGTCCTGTTCTATCACAGCGCGGCGGGGGGAGTCTTCCCCGGCGCGTGCGAGGGCGATCACGGCTCGCAGGTATTGGGGCGGTATTATGGCGAGGCGGCGGCCTATCCCTACGACGCGGTCTGGACGTCCTACGACGTGACCGGCGACGCCTCCAACTGGGTCGATGGGCAGGGCATCGCCTCGATCACGGTTGAGCTGCAAACCTGGACGGAGAGCGAATTCGATCGCAACCTGGCCGGGCTGATGGCCATCCAGTGCGAGCTGGCCCGCCGCCAGATCGACCCCACGACCCAGACCTGGGTCAGCGCCCACTGCATCGCGGCGGAGTAGGCCAAGGCGATTGATGACCGCGTTTTGATTGAGAACCGCCCGGCAATTACCGGGCATTCGCTCTGCACCCGAAGCATGAGAAGTCGATGAGACCGGACCCGGCGCCCTTTTCTTTTGCGCCGCGATTTGTTATTTTTGGCGCAATCGGAGTAATCCTCCGGCAAAAGTCGGTTTTGCCGCATGTTTTGGAGAATCGCATGCCCAGAGTGTCCCTTGACCAGCCCGCGCCGGACTTCAGCCTGACCGATTACCGGGGCGAGCCGGTCCGCCTGAGCCAGTTCCGGGGCCAGCGGCACGTCCTGCTGGTCTTCAACCGGGGGTTTGTCTGACCGTTCTGCCGCGCGCACATGGCGCAGTTGCGCCAAGACTATGCCGAATTCGAACGCCGCGACACCGAGATCGTCGTGATCGGCCCGGAAGACGCCGCCAAATTCCAGGCGTACTTCAAAGAGCATGATCTGCCGTATGTCGGCCTGCCGGACCCCAAGAGCAGCGTCCTCAAGCTGTACGGGCAGGAGGTCAACCTGTTCAAGCTGGGCCGGATGCCCGCCCAGGTCCTGGTCGACAAGCAGGGCGTGGCCCGCTTCGTCCACTATGGGCACAGCATGTCCGACATCCCGCCCAACGCCGAGATGCTGAGCCTGATCGACAGCCTGTAGCGCGGCGCTCGCCGCGCCGCATTGCGTCGAGGCCGGGAGGCCAGCGACCGCGCAACGCGGCTGCATGGCCGGTGCCTTTTCCTGTCTCTGGTCTCCCGGCCTCCCGGTCTCTGTTTTTCTGCGGCTTCGACGCTTGCCGCTTTGGCGCTTTTTCCGGCCTCTCTGCCTCCCGGTCTCTGTTTTTCCTGCGGCTTCGACGCTTGCCGCTTTGGCGCTTTTTCCGGCCTCTCTGCCACTGGTCTCTTGCCTTTTCGATCGTGGGTTGTCGCCCCACGCCCCATCCGGTAGAATGTGGGGTCATCGTTGGGTTACGCAGCCTGCCCTCGCCATGCTGCGCCTGCCAAGGAGGGCGGAAGATGATCCGTTCTGCTGACGAAATGAAACCGGTCCTGATCCAGATGCGCGAAGACCTGCTGGTCAAGGTCGAGCGGCTCAAGGATACCCAGGCCCTGGACGGCACCGGTTACACCAATCACCAGGCGGATGACGCCACCCAGGCCTTCGACCAGGCCAAGGACCTGGCCCTGCGCACCAGCAGCCAGAAGCAGCTCCGCTTGGTGGAAGATGCTCTGGCCCGGTTTGAGGACAACACCTACGGCCGCTGCGAAAATTGCGGCAAGGAAATCGATCTGGCCCGCCTGGAGGCGATCCCCTACACCCCGCTGTGCCTGGCCTGCGCCGAAGAGCGCGAATATCGGCGGCGCTGACGGTGTCCGTGATGCCTGCCCCGGCGCCGTTTGCGCATCCGCGCCTGCCTCGCGCCCGGCTGATGGCCGGGCTTGCGCTGGGTATTGTTGCCGCGGACCAGGTGGCCAAGGCCCTGATCGTGGCCTCCCTGGCCGTCAACACCAGCCTGGCGCCCATCCCGGCCCTGGACGGGGTCTTCAGCCTGACCTACGTGCGCAACACGGGCATGGCCCTCAGCCTGCTGCGCGATTCGAACGCCTTCCTGATCCTGGTCTCGCTGGTTATGATTGGCGTGCTGCTGGTCCTCTACCACCGCTTGAACGATGGCGGCTGGTGGATCAGCCTGGCAGTCGGCGTGCAGATGGGCGGCGCGCTGGGCAACCTGATCGACCGGCTGCGGTTGGGCTACGTGGTCGATTACCTGCACATCCGGGGCCTGCCGATCTTCAACATCGCCGATATCGCCATCGTGGGCGGAGTCCTGGCCCTGGCCTTCCTCCTCTGGCGCATGACACCCCCGCCTGTCGAAGACACCCAGCATGAGGTTCCCTGCCCGTGATCCGGATTCGCAAGTGGTTTTCCCTGCTCGCCATCGCCATCGGAATCGTCGTCGCCGACCAGATCAGCAAGGCTTTGGTGGTCGCCAACCTGGCCCTGTACGAAGCCTGGGCGCCGGTCGAATCGCTGCGCCACCTCTTCACGGTCACGCGGGTGCATAACACCGGGGCGGCCTTTGGCCTCTTCCCGGATGGCGGGGCGTTTTTTGCCCTGGTCGCCCTGATCGTGGTCGGGATCGTGATCTATTTCTACCGCACCCTGCCGGCACACGAGATGCCCCTGATCGGGATCGCGCTCGGCCTCCAGTTGGGTGGCGCGCTGGGCAACCTGATCGACCGTTTGCGCCAGGGGTATGTGGTCGATTTCCTGGATTTCAAATTCTGGCCGGTCTTCAACATCGCGGACGGCGCCATCGCGGTCGGCACGCTGAGCCTGCTGGTCCTGA
>CAZHMJ010000144.1:7978-8375 GCA_964533805.1 uncultured Anaerolineae bacterium
GGCAGGAGCGGCGCGCCGCCCAGGAGAAGCAGGACGGTCCGCCCACCCCGCCCCCGCCGGAAGAAAAGCCGTCCTCGGTTGCCTGACTTCAGTCGATGTAGGTTGCGTCGTAAAAGACGCGGTACAACCCAGGATCGCTGGTGTCAATGACCACTTCCAGGGAGACGATTCCATCCATGGAGCGGCCGAGCAGCAGCGAGTCCATCTGTGCCGCTTCGTCCGCGAAGATCACGGCTTCCGCCGCCTCGGTCTGCCAGTCGCGCACCCCGGTATCGCTCAGGAACGTCTCCAGGTCGTCCGGGGACAGCGTGAAGGTCGCAGTGTAACTGGGATTGACCAGATTCATGGCGCAGCGTTCCTCTACCTCTCCGGCGCTGGGAGGCAGCGTCACACGCCA
>CAZHMJ010000144.1:8385-12203 GCA_964533805.1 uncultured Anaerolineae bacterium
GCAGCTTGTGTCGCCCGTGAATCCCTGGCAGGCAGCGAGTCCGATCGGCAGCGCGGCCACAAGCGCGACCCACAACCAGCGGTGAAAGTCTTTGACTCGGCGCATTTACTTCTCCTCCGGATCACAGCGTCTGGCCGTCAGCGGACAGCCAAAGCCATAGATAGCTCAGGACCGGCGGCATTGTCCGGGCCGGGCTTCCCGCGCCCGTGGTTCGCTTGCCGCTTGCCGCTTCGACGCCTGGACGCTTTTTCTTGCCTCTCTGACTCTTGCCTCTTGTCTCTACTCAGTTCCCGGCGCGTAGCGGGCCACCAGCGCGGCGACGCGCTCATCCCTCCAACTCACCAGCTCGCCCTCGATCTCGCGGGTGGCATACAGGGCCAGCACGGCCAGGGCGCGCCCCGGCACCTCCGGCGGCAGGAGCGTCCCCTGCGCTTTGTGGCCCATGAATTCGGCATGGGCTTCCTCGGACATGCGGGCCGGACCGGCCGCCCGGATCACATCCTGCATGGCCGTATCGACCGGTCCCGGTCGGAAGGCCACCGACGTGATCAGCGGCTCCTCCAGCACCAGGGATTTGGTGAACAGATTGAGCGCCGCCTTGGACGCGGCATACGCGCCAAAACCCGCCCGTGGCGTGAGCGCCACGCCGCTGGAGACATTGACGATCCGGCCCTGGGACCGGCGCAGGTAGGGCAGGGCCTCGCGCGTCACGCGCAGCGGGCCGATCAGGTTGACGCGCAGCAGACGCTCCCAGGCATCGGGATCGGCATCGGCCAGGCGGGCGATTGGTTCGATCACGCCCGCGTTGTTGATCAGCCCGTCCAGCCCGCCGAAGGTCTCCACCGCCGCCGCGATCAGCCGGGCGTTGTCCTCCGCGCGGGTGACGTCGCCCGGCACAGCCAGGGCCTCGCCGCCGCCGGCCCGAATTTCGGCCGCCAGCGCGACCAGGTCGGCCTCCGACCGGGCGGACAGTACGAGCCGCGCGCCCATCCGGGCGGCGATCCGGGCCGCCGCCGCGCCCAGCCCGCGTGACGCGCCGGTGATGATCAAAGTCGGTTTGTGCATGAGAGTCTCCTGTCTGCGTGCCCATCCAGCATACCCGGCCTCTCCGGTTTGATCCACCTGCAGGGCCATCACGTCAAGAAGCAGGTTGAACCGCCACACCGCCAGGAACGCCAAGGAAAAAGGCCAAACGGAGAAAAACCCAGGGCACCAGACCGCCGGGGAGGACCCCAAGAAACCGCTTCTCCCTCTGCGGTCCTTGCGTCCTCCGCGGTGAGAGGCGCTTTCCAGTTTGATCCGATACCCGGCCGGTTGTGGCCGGCCGCCAGACTCAGTACACTGGTGTCCAGACCCCGGACTGCGGTCCAGGGGCGCTGCTTCCCCGCAAGCCCTCGTCGTGATCACGCCGCCACATCCCCCTCCGCCCCCTGGAACGATCAAGCGCCGGAACTGTGTCTCGTCTGGACCCTGGGGGTATCTTACGGTGAAGGAGGCGATGCGATGGACTCCAATCGGCCCATCAGCCAACTGGGACAAAGCAACTGGTGGTACAAGCAGCGCGGGCGGATGGACTTCGGCAAGGCCCTGGCGACCCCGATCCCGCTGGCGATCGTGCTGATCCTCGTGCTTGGGCTGGGCAGCGCCCTGTTCGGCCTGATGCCCGGCCTGGATACCCACCGGGTCGCCCTCTCCGGGGCGGGCGCGCCCTGGATCGGGTTGCTCATTCTGGCCGCCGTCGCCGCCATATGGTACGCGGCCGAGCTGCGCCATGCCTATCCTTTTCCGATCTTCGCCGGGGTGGTGATCCTGGCGGCCGGGCTGGCGGTCGGCTTCACGGCCCTGATCCTGGATGTCCTGGTCGTCGACTGGACGGAAGTCACCGTCGCCGCGTTGGGGATCAGCCTGCTGATCAGCGTGATCTTCGGGCTGCTGAGCCTGCTGTTCGAGGGCTTTGTGTGGCGGCTTGCCCTGGGGATCATGATGGGCGGCATGATCGGCCTGATGGCCGGGATCTTCGACAGCCTGGAGGCCGCGTTCCTGATGACGCTGGTGTGCTTGCCCGGCGCCCCCCTGGTGGGCGGCACGGTCGGCCTGTTGCACGGCCCGATCCTGGCCCTCCTGCGCCGGCGCTGATCCACCCCGCCGGATTCTAACCACTTCCTAACTGCAGAAGGGGGTTGAATGTTTGACAGAACGCCTGTTCGCTCATACACTAGGAATAGAACAAATGTTCAATACCCGATCAGGAGTGTGGGTGATGGCCACGACGATCGAACTCAACCCGAATGTGTTCACATCCTTTCGTAATTTTCGCCGCCGGATTCGCGCGCGCGGCCTGTGGTTCGGCCTGATCCTGCTGGGCGCGCTGGTGGCGTTCGAGCTGTTCAACTTCGCCACGACCGAATTCGCCCTGCAAACCCTGTTCGGGGCGCGCGATGCGCTGGGCGTGGCGACCTGGGCCAAGGTCCTGGCAATCGCCTTCTGTGGGATCGACTTCGCCGGGCTGGCCCGCCTGTTCACGCCAGAAACCGGGCGCAAGGAGCCGAAGGAAATCTGGCTGCTGACCGGGGCCTGGTTCCTGGGGGCGAGCATGAACGCCCTGATGACCTGGTGGGGCGTCGGCAGCGCCCTCTCGGAAAATCCCGCCCTCGGCAACGAGCTGCTCACCCGCCAGGATGTCCTGCTCTACGGCCCGATCTTCATTGCCGTCCTGGTCTGGGTGACGCGCATCCTGATCATCGGGACGTTCGCCTTCGCCGGGGATCACATCTTCACCACCGCCGACCGGCGCGCGAGCGATTACGTCGAAGGCCTGGCCCGTCCAGTGGGGCGGAGTGACTCCCGCCCGCGGGAGGCGCGGCGAAGCCTGTTCGGACAGCGCGAAGCACGCGCCGTTCCAAAGCCCACGCCTGTCCCGGCTCTCAGCCAGCCGCTGGCCTCGTCCGCCTACGCCCGCGCTGCCGACACAACCTCCGAGCGGCGGACCTACGAGTCGAACCGCAGCCTGTTCGGGCGCGGGGCCGGGGAGACTACCCGGACGAGCTATGCCAGCAGCGTGCCCACGCCGCCCACCTATGCCGAGATCACCCGCTCCGAACCGGCCGCGAGCGCCAGTGACCCCACCCGGAGCGATTCGCGCCCCCAGGCGGCCGAGAGCAGCGAGCCGGACCTGCGGCGCAGCGGCGTGACGTCGCTGTGGGCCAGCGATACGCCCCGCGAAGGGGCCGACATCACCCGCACCCAGACCGTCCCCGCCGTGCGCGATGAACCGCCCCGCCCCGAGCCTGTCCGGTCCGAACCGGCCCGGCCGGACCCGGTATTCCCGGCGGCGGCCGCCAGCCGGAGCTATGCCGGACGCGCCAGCTCGATCCGGACTCGCCCGGCCCCGGCTGCTTCACCCCGCCCGGCTGCGTCATCCCGCCCGGCTGCGTCATCCCGCCCGGCTGCGTCATCCCGCCCGGCTGTTGTCTCCACCCAGGTTACCCAGCCCAGCATGGAACTGGAGTACGTTGAGCTGGATTGAGCATCCGTTCCGGGCGCGATCGGCCGGAACGGATGCTCCTGGCCGATCCAGGCAGATGATATGCGATCGAGACGTAGCGGCGGATTGATGAAGGTTAACAAATTAATCCAGTAATCGGGTGAGCGCCTATGGAGTCGCGCGCCGGTCCACCGCCGGGGACTGATGCACTTTAACAAATTAATCCGGTAATCGGGCGAGTGCCAATAAAATCGCGCGCCGGTCGATCGCCGAGGACTCAAGTCCCCGGCTGCGAAGTCAAACCCCTGCTGAAGCAGGCTCCTGACCTGGCGCT
>CAZHMJ010000145.1:0-12124 GCA_964533805.1 uncultured Anaerolineae bacterium
CCAATGATCTTCCCGGTCAGGTCGCCGTGCCGAAAATCGCTTTTGACCACGTCTTTCCCTTCTTCTGCCATTGCCGTGTTAATCCTTCAAATCCGTGTCATCTGTGTTGAGTTGAAACGTGTCTTTCACACGCGACAACTCGACACGCGGGCAGGGGGTGCCGTCGGGGAGGGCGCACAGAGGGGACGCGCCATTGAGCGCGCTGACACCGAACTGGCCCAGCAGCGCGGCCACCTCGCACAGCGGGAAGCCCACCACGTTGTTATAGCAGCCCTCGATCCCGGCCACGAGCGCCCCGCCGAGACCCTGGATGGCGTACGCGCCCGCCTTGTCCAGCGGCTCGCCGGAGGCGGCATAGGCCGCGATCTGGGCGTCGCTGGCCTCGGCCATCGTGACCAGGGTCGTCACCGTGCCGAGGGCGATCCGGCCGCTGGCGGCGTCGAGCACGGCCACGCCGCTGATCACGCGGTGCGTCCGGCCGCGCAGCAGGCGCAGCATCCGGGCCGCGTCGGCCGCGTCGGCCGGCTTGCCGAGGATGGTATCGTCCAGCACCACGTCAGTATCCGAGCCGATGACCAGCCCGCGATCGAGGGTCGCGGCGACGGCCTCGGCCTTGCGCCGGGCAAGCTGGCGGGCGGCTTCGACCGGGTCGAGGCCGGGCGCGACGTCTTCCGGCACGCCGCTGGTGACGATCGAAAAGGGCAGGCCCAGCGCCGCCAGAAGTTCACGGCGGCGCGGCGAGCCTGAAGCCAGGATGAGGGCAGGCTGCGGATTGGGCATGGGCACTGGGTTGTTCAGTCGGTATCGGCGTGCTGGTAGCGTTCGTAAAGTTCCTCGCGCCGGCGCTCCAGCACCACGCTGGCCCAGTCGGAGGGGGCTTCGTAACGCCAGAAATCGGGATGGGCGCGGTCGGTGAAGCGGGCCAGATCGGTCTCCGCCGTCCAGGGCTTGCCGTCGGGCAGGACGGTCGTGCCGTCGAATACGGCCCCGGTCAGTTTGGCGCCTTCCAACTCCGCGCCGCGCATGTCCACTCCGCGCAGGTTGGCCTGGCGCAGGTCGGCCCCTTGCAGACTGGCGCGGAAGATGCTGGCCCCGGTCAGGTCGGCCCCGGTCAGGTCGGCCCCGTTCAGGTAGGCGACCCGCATCCGCGCGCCCTGCAAATTCGCCTGGGCAAGCTGGACGGCCTGCATGTTGGCGTAGCGCAAGCGGGCCTTGTTGAGGTTGGCCCCGCGCAGGACGGCGTTGCGCAGGTTGGCCGAGTGCAGGTACGCCTCCTGGAGGTTGGCCTGGAGCAGGCTGGCTCCATCCAAATTGGCGTCGGACAGGCTGGCGTTGCGCAGGTCAGCCCAGGCCAGGACCGCGCATTCCAGGTTGGCTTCGACCAGGCTGCCGCGCTGGAGGTTGGCCCCGTCCAGCATCGCGCCTTTGAGGTTGGCCCCGGCGAAGTTTTGCTCTTGCAGGGTGCCGTCGGTCAGCCAGCCATGCTCGCGGAGCTGGTCGGTGGCTTCCAGGGCCACGTCCTTGACCCGCGATCCCATCTTGGCGACCAGCCGGGTCTTGAACTGGCTGGCGCGCTCGCGCCGCCGGGCCAGCCAATCGACGATCAGCACGATCAAGCCGATTCGCGCGGCTTCCACGAGCAAAAAGATCAGGGGGTGAGTTGTGTCCATAGGGCACCGCCGTCTGTTGACTGGATGGCACAGGCTGGGGTGGGCGTCTGGCCCGCATGGCCTCTATTCTACCCGATCCGGCCGCGATTGGATTCTGGCTTTTGGCGCCTGGCTAAAGCCAACCGCCGCCGGAAGTTGGCGATATCTTGACTAATTAAGTATTATTTTATATCTTGTTTTTGTAGAACATGCGTGTCATTCACGCGGAGAAAGGAATCCTTTATGGCAGCAGTCAAGAAGTCCCAGGGATTCACGGCCGAGGAACGCGCCGCGATGAAAGAGCGCGCGCGGGAACTGAAGGCGGAAGCACGCGCCAAGAAGGATAAGGCGGATGGTGAAAGCGACCTGCTCGCCAAGATCGCCGAAATGCCGGAACCGGATCGCGGCATGGCCACGCGGATTCATGCGATCATCAAGGCCAGCGCGCCGGACCTTTCGCCCAAAACCTGGTACGGGATGCCGGCCTACGCCAGGGACGGCAAGGTCGTCTGCTTCTTCCAGAGCGCGCACAAGTTCAACGCGCGGTACGCGACGTTGGGCTTCAACGACACCGCGAACCTCGACGAAGGCGCGATGTGGCCGACCTCTTTCGCGCTGAAGGCGTTGACCCCCACCGAGGAGGCCAGGATCATCGCGCTCGTGAAGAAAGCGGTGAGCTGAGGATTGATCTCGCCTGCCCGCCGATTGCCTCACTGTCGCCAGTCGGGCGGGTGATTCTGGAGCCGCCAGCGCCACCCGGCCGGATACCCTGCCATCTTGGCCAGGTCGCCCACTACCCGGATGATGGGAATCCACAGCATCGCCTTGATCCGGTCAAGCCGGGTAATCGGCTCCGGGCCGCGATACCAGCCCCATACGGCCGGCAGGCGGCGGTACGCGCCGCGCAGGTAGGCCGTGCCCCCGACCAGCAGCAACCCCCACAGCAGCGGATGGACCCGCGCCCCCAGCAGGAGGATGATCGGGAGGGCGACCAGGTAGGTAGCGTAGCGGATGGCGTGCCGCTTGCGCCACAGATCGGCTTTGCCGTCGCCGCGTGCATAGCGGTAGTACTGCCGCCAGAACGCGCCCAGGGTCGGGCGCGGCCGGAAGGCTACGCAGGCCCGCGGCGCCCAGCCGAACGGCGCGAAACGCGCTTGCAGCCGCAGGTCGAAGATCAGGTCCTCGCAGTAATCGATCCACTCCGGGTAACCGCCGACCGCCTCCCAGGCGACCTTGCGGAAGGCCACGCTGCGGCTGCTGGGCAGGAAGCGGGCCGGGTCGATCTCGTTCTCCAGCGGCAGGACGGCCGCGCCCATCGCCACCTCGAAGGGCGTGTACGGGTCGGCGTGGAAGAACCCCGCGCTGACCATCCGGGCCGGGTCGGCTTGCAGCGGCGCGACCAGGTGGCCCAGCCAGTCCGGGGCCAGGCGCGTCCCGGCGTCGGTGGCGGCGATGATCTCACCCCGTGCCGCCTGGATAGCCATGTTGCGCCCTTGCGAGATGTTCGCGCCGGGCTGTTCCAGCACGGTCAGCGGCAGGCGGGCGGTGGCTTCGCGCAGGATCGCGGGCGTGCCGTCGGTCGAGCCGCCGTCCACGATCACGATCTCGTCCGGGGCGGGGTCGAGCCGGGCCAGCGATTCCAGCACGGCGCGCATCGAGTCGCCCTCGTTGAAGACGGTCATGATCAGCGAAACCGAAGACGAATGTTGAATGTTGAATGTTGAATGTTGAATGGACGAATCGGTCACGGTGGAGTCCTGGCGGCTGGCCGGGCGGATGCTGGGGAAAATTGTAACATCAGAGAGAGGTCAGAGACCAGAGGCCCGAGGCCAGAAAAGGCGGGATCAGGAGGCTCAAGGCGTGAGGCCGGTTTTCTGGGTGAGGGTTTCGATCAGCGCCTCGTAGCCGGTATGCGTTTCGGCGCTGAGGCCGAACAGGGCCACGTTGTCCAGCCCGGCGATCCAGGCCACCAGCCGGAAGCGGACCGGCAGCGCGCCGCGCACGATGACCCACACGCCTTTGCGCGGTCCGGTCGTGCGCCGGCCGTAGAGCAGCTTCTCCAGCCCTTCGTCGGCGGGCAGGAGCAGGTGCGGGCGCAGCGCGACGATCGCCGCCCAGGGCACATGCACCGGGCGGCCGAACATTGGGCGCACGATCAGGCCCTCGGCGGTGGCGCTGACCGGCGGGTTGAGGCACGTCCCGATCCACAGCGGCAGGCTCAGGATGGCCGTGAAGAGCATGATCAGCGGCAGGAGGGGCAGCGGCGCGCCGCCCAGCAGCAGGAGGCCCTGGCCCAGCAGCGCCAGCCCGATCAGGGCCAGTCCGGCCCCGATCATGGCCCGGCGCAGGCGGTACAGGCGCGGGCGCGGGGGAAAATGCTCGGAAAGCAATGCTGAATTTTGAATGTTGAATGTTGAATTGAAAGGCATGGGGCGATTATAGCGCGGTGGCGAGGGTGGCGGGGGAAGATGCGTTATACTCCCCGCAGGGAGGACGAGGATTCTATGGCACCCAAGAACGATGACTTGATCGAACTGGAACTGACGGCGGCGGTGTATGGCGGCAAGGTGATGGGCAAGCACCGGGGGCGGCCGATCTTTGTGCCGTATGCCCTGCCGGGCGAGCGGATCACGGCCCGCATCACGGAAGATAAGCGCAGCTACGCCAACGCCGAGGGCGTCACCCTGCTGGAAGCCTCGCCCGACCGGGTGCGGCCCCAGTGCCCGCACTTCGGCCCCGGCCGCTGCGGCGGCTGCCATCTCCAGCACATGAGCTATCCCGCCCAGCTCGCCTACAAGCGCGACGTGGTGATCGACCAGTTGCGGCGTATCGGCGGCTTCGACCGCGCCGAGCGGCTGGTCCAACCGGCGATCCCCAGCCCGGAGCCGTGGGGCTACCGCTCGCGGGCCACATTCCACGTCAGCCCGGAGGGGCGGCTGGGCTTCGTCAGCACCGATCCGAGCCGGATCGAGCCGGTCGAATGGTGCTACATCCTCGACCCGCGCGCGATGGGCCTGCTGGAGACGCTCAGCCTGGATTACGAGCAGATCACGGAGCTCCAGGTTCAGGTCGGCTCGGACGGGCAGGGCATGTTCATCCTCAGCACGCGCGACGACCTGCCGCCGGAGCTGGAGACGGACCTGCCGCTCAGCGTGAACCTGCTCCTGAGCGACAACGAGCCGGTCAACCTGATCGGGAACGCCATCTCGACTTACGAGGTCAAGGGGCGGCGCTTTCGGGTGACGGCCGGCGGCTTCTTCCAGGTCAACCTCCCGCTGGCGGCGACCCTGGTCGATTTGGTGCTGGAGCGCCTCGCCCTCCAGGGGCACGAGTCGGTGCTCGATCTGTACGCCGGGGTGGGGCTGTTCTCGGCCTTCATCGCGGAGCGGGCCGCGCTCGTGACCGTGATCGAGAGCTATCCCCCGGCCGTGACCGACGCCGACGAGAACCTGGCCGAATTCGAGCACATCGACCTGTTCGAGGGCGGGGTGGGGCCGGTGCTGGCGGATTTGGCCGACGAGGGCGCGGGGCCGTATGACGCGGCCGTGCTCGATCCGCCGCGCGCCGGGCTGGAGCCGGAGGTGATCGACGCGCTGGCCCGGCTCGCGCCCGCGACGCTGGTCTACGTGAGCTGCGACCCGGCCACCCTGGCCCGCGATCTCAAGCGCCTGGGCCAGCAGGGCTACACCCTGCGCGGCGTCCAGCCGGTGGACATGTTCCCGCAGACGTATCACATCGAGTGCGTGGCGCATTTGACGCGGGAGGCATAGCATAGCCCATTGCGGTTGGATACCTGGCCGTTCGGCCAGGATTGGAACTGGCCGGGGGGCAGATGTCCCCTCGGTCGTTTTATGCGACGATACGCATATGACCTCGACTTTACCATCCTTGCAGGCATGGCGAGTCGGAAGCGTCATTGAAGGGGTTTCTGGCTGTTTAGCGGAGGCAGTCGGAAACAACAGCAGCGGATGCCTCATGGGACGGGCGTCCGCTGCTGTGTTATCGGACCTGGGGGCCTGGAGTCCTTGGGCTTTGGGCGCGGCGACCTGGTCGTTTGGCCGGGGGCAAGACTGGCCGCAAGTGGGGGCGCAAGATTGGCCCTCCGGCGGAGGCTGCGCGACCCGGTCCGTGGCAAACTATCTGTACAACGGTTGATCAAGACTCTCCTTTGTTGGCTGGCTCCCGCCGGTGTGTGACGCAGACACACCGGCGGGCCGCTTTTGGGGGCCAGGGTGGCCGGTCTGGCCGTTCGTCCAGGGGTAGAACTGCCCGGTTGGGCGGTGCCGGCGCGCCCGTTCGCTGGCATGATCGTCCCCGACTCAGACGATGGGGCGCCAGGCAGTGGGCTGTGGAGGACAGGCGGGGTAAACTCCCCCGGATTCAGTCCAAGACTCAGAAGGATAACCCTGTATGCTCCACACCATTCGAGACGCGGCCGAAGCGTTCGCCCGCGCGGCCGGCGCGCTGCTCCTGGACCATGCTGCCCGGCCCGAGGCCGAGGCCAAGAAGTCCAACCCGATCAACCTGGTCACGGCAGCCGACAAGGCCTCCGAAGCGTACCTGGTCAGCGCGATCCGGGAAGCGTTTCCGGATCACTATATCCACGGCGAGGAGGGCGGGGGCTACGGCCCGCTGGCCGGCGCGCCCTACCGCTGGTACATCGATCCGCTGGACGGCACGACCAACTTCGCGCATGGCTTCCCGTGCTTCTCGGTCAACGTGGGCGTGACCGACGCGAACGGTGAGCCGGTGGTCGGCGTGACCTATGATCCGAACCTCGACGAGCTGTTCTCCGGGATTGCCGGGGAGGGCGCGACCGTCAACGGGCGGCCGTTGCGGGTCAGCACGGCGGCGACTCTGGTGGAAACCCTGCTCACGACCGGCTTCCCGTACGACAGCCACACCGCCGTGGATAACAACACCGCAGCCTACGCAGCTTTCGTGCGCCGGACACAGGGTGTCCGGCGGGCCGGATCGGCGGCCCTCGATTTGGCCTACGTGGCGGCCGGGCGGGTGGACGGCTATTGGGAGAACGGCCCGATGCCGTGGGACATCACGGCCGGGATCGTCCTGGTGCGCGAGGCGGGCGGACTGGTGACCAACTACGCCGGGACGCTGGATGGCCTGTACGCCGGGGGGCGGATCGTGGCCAGCAACGGCCTGATCCACCAGGCCATGCTCGACGTCCTGGCCGAAGTTCAGGCCGGTTTCGACCGCCCGTCAAGCTGACGGGCGGTTGGCGGTTGAGTGTCAGGCTGGGGTCAGGCAGACGGCCCGGAGGCGTGGCACAATCAGAATGGCGTATTGGTTTTGCGATGGGAATGTGGAAAAGGGGGAGGCGGCAATGTTCAACCTGACTGTCGCCATTTTGGACACAGACTTTTACGCACTGCAGGCCATCACCAGCTACCTGGCGCTCGACCGCCGGACGCGCGTGATCCACGCGACCGACCGGCTGAACCAGCTCATGGCGTTTCTCAAGAACAGCCCGGACGCCGAACTGCCGGATGTGATCCTGATCGACGCCGACCATGTGGGCGGCGCGGCCGTGCTGGGCGACGTCATCCGCCGCCTGCGCGATCTGGCCCCGGAAGCGATCATCGTCGGCCTGGCCCAGGCAGTCGACTCGACCCTGATCGAAGCGGCGGCGAAGGCCGGCGCGCGCGGCTACTTCCTCAAGAGCGATCTGCGCTACCAGATCAGTTGGGCGATCATCTACGCCCTGGAGCACGACTTCGTCGTGACTCGCAGCATCCACAGTGGCGCGGCGGAGCTGTTCAACGGGCGGCTGTTCCGGGCCACGGTCCTGCCGGAACCGCGCCGTTATCCGGAGCTGACCGAGCGCATCCGCCAGGCGATCCGCCTGTGCGTGGTGGAAGGCATGCCGGCCCAGTTGGCTGCGGACGAGATGGGCATCAGCCCGCACACCGTGCGCAGCTACATCAAAGAGGGCTACCGCATCCTCGAGGCCTACAACGACCTGGAGTTCCCGGTCGACATGACGGCCCAGGAGCGCGCGTTCTACCGCTTCACGATGCCGGAGGGCTGGCATGGCAGCCTGCTCTCGCGGCGGCTGGTCGCCCTGCACGTGATGTAATCCGACAGCCCCGATCCTTGAACCCCGGCCCCGCCGGGGTTTTTGTTTTTCGGGTTATGGGCTGTTCGCTGCTGGCTCTTGGCCCACGACCCCGCCACCAGGGGCTAACGGCCATGCCGCCCTTGTTTTTGCATTTTACTAATAATTGAAAACTAATAACTGATCACTGTCTTCACCGCACCCGCTGGGCGGTTTCCTCGTACAGCGCCATGATCTGGCGGTGGGTGGGGATGGTCAGCAGGTAGCGGGCGCGCCGCTCCGGCTCCAGAATTTGATCGGCGCGCTGGATGAGCAGATCGTAGGCGGCTTCGAGGATGGTCCGCGCGCGCACGTGCTGGCCGCAGGCGGACAGCACGTCGACGCAGATCAGGCTGATCGTGAAGGGGTAGGGAAGCTGGGCAAGGCCATAATAGTCGATCGCGTCGAGCGCGCTGTGGATATGGGCCAGCGCGACCTTGCGGTTGCCCTGCTTGAGGGCGGCCAGCCCCCACCCGGCGTACTGGCTGGCCGCCAGGGTGGACTGGTCCAGGTTCAGGTCGGCTGCCAGCGATTCCCCGAAGAGCTTCTCGGCTTCGAGCACGTTTCCGGCGAAAACCTCCACCAGCCCCAGGTTCATCAGGGTGATGCCGATGCCCTGCCGGTTGCCGATCGCGCGCCGGATCGCCAGTGCTTCCTGGAGTTGGACGCGGGCTTCCTCGTACTTGCCGCACTCAAATGACAGGCGGCCCAGGGCGTTGAGGGTTGCGGCCTGGCCCTCCCGGTCGGCGGTGGCCTGGAAGTCTTCCCGGGTGGCTTCCAGGTAGTGCAGGGCTTCTTCGTAGTTGCCGGTCTCCAGGGCGACGTTTCCCAGGCAGCTCAGGGTTTCCGCCGCGCCCTGCCGGTCGCCGGTGGCCTGCCGGATGGCGAGGGCCTCGCTGTACAGCGCCTTGGCCCGCTCGTATTCGCCGCGCGCCGCGTAATTATCGCCCTGGTGATGCAGGATGCGGGCCAGGGCCGGGCGGTTGTGGCTGGATCGGGCACTGTCCAGCGCGCGGGCGTAGATGGCCTCGGCTTCCTGGAAGAGTTTCATCTGGGAGAGCGTCAGGCCCAGCACGTCCAGCCGCCAGGCTTCGATTTCCGGATCGTCGGCGATCAGCGTCTGAAGCAGGTAGGTGCTGGCCTCTTCCAACTCGCCCAGGTACATCAGCCCCAGGCCGCGGTAGATGTTGGCCTGGGCCATCAGGCGCAGGTCGGGCAGTCGCTCGGCGGCCTCGAAAGCGTCCGCTGCCGCGTCGATGCAGTCGCGGTAGGCGGCTACGCTGGCCTGGTAGCGCGCCCAGGCGATTCCGGCGGTGGCGAGCCAGGCGTCGTTGTGGGCTTCCCTGGCCAGGCCGGACAGCCGGTAGAGCGCCGCGATCTGCTGCTCGCGCTCGCCGCGCAGGTGGTACAGGGTTTGCAGCCGGAGCAGGATATCGTAGATCACGGCCTGGTCGGTGAGTTGGGGCAGCTCCAGCGCCCGGCGCAGGTGGCGGATCGCGTCTTCGTTGGCGTACTGGGCCGCCGCCTGGTAACCCGCCAGGAGCACGTAGCGCAGCTCCTTGTCGGGGGATTCGGCCTCGTGCCAGTGGTGGGCCAGCAGGGGGTAGTACGCGCCCAGATTCTCGGCGTGTTCCTGTTCGTACCACTGGGCGATCGCCTGGTGGATCTGGCGGCGCTGGGAGAACGACAGGGTATGGTAGGCGACGTCGCGGGTGATGGTGTAGCGGAATCCGTACACCCCTTCGGCCTCGTCATCGCCCGGGCCGCCCGGCCCGCCCATCCGGACCAGATCGAGCGCTTCCAATGCTTCCAGGTTGGCGCGCAGGGCGGCGTCATCCAGGCTGAGCGGCTGGACATCGCGTAGGGCGCGGTACTCGAACTGGGGGCCGAGCACGGCGGCTACTTTGATCAGCGTTTGCTGGTCGGGCGGCAGGTGGTCGATCCGGTTGCGGACCACACCTTCAATGTTGTCCGGGAGCTGGAGATCGGCCGGATCGCCGCTGATCTCCACCCGGTCCCCGGCCACCCGGATGATCCCGGATTCGACCAGGACGGTGGTGATCTCCTTGATGAAGAGCGGGTTGCCGCCGGTCTTTTGCATGATGATCTGGGCGATGCGGGGCGGCAGGCTGTTGACGCCGAGCTGTTCGGCCGCCAGCAGGGCGCAGTTTTCGGCGTCGAGCTTTTGCAGTTCCAGCCGGCGGGTGTTCTCCCGTTCCTCGATGGCCTTCAAGTCTTGCGGAGGCTCGTGGTCGAACGGGCGCAAGGCGATCAGGAGGGCCAGCGGGCGGCTGGTGATCTCGTGCGTGATGCGGTTGGCCAGGTCCCAGGAAAGCGCGTCCAGCCACTGGGCGTTGTCCAGGATGATCGCCAGGCCGTCCTCGGCCAGCCAGGCCCGGAGGAGAGTGATCAGGAGTTGGACCAGGACGTTGTGGCGCTGGGCCGGCTCCAGGGCGCGGGTCAGATCGGTTTCGGGAATTCCCAGCCCCAGCACGTCGTTGAGCAGCGGGACCTCGGCCACCCGCTCCGGTGCGACACTGGCAATCCGCGCCAGGATGGCGTCGCGCTGGGCGGCCTGGCCGGGGATACGCTCCAGGTCGAAATAGGCGAAGAAGATGTCGCGCCAGGCGTGATAGGGCACCTGCTGCTCGATGCTGCGCCCGCTGCCGATCAGGGCCGTGATGCCGTTGGCCTGGAGCATGCTGATGAATTCACCCAGCAGGTGGCTCTTGCCCAGGCCCGGCTGGCCCTGCATGATCAGGGTTCGCGTCTGGCGGGCGCGGGTCGCGTCCAGCACCCATTCCAACGCCTCCATCTCCCGCGCGCGGGAGACGAACCCGCTGGCCGTGGAGGTGGGCAGCTCTTCGCGGGCTTCCCTGTCCTGGAGACGATAGACGCGCACCGGGGCGATTTTGCCCTTGACCCGGATCGGATCGAGGGGCAGCCAGGCCAGTTCGTGGGCCATGTCGCGGGCGCGGACATCGGCCAGGATTTCGTTTGGCCCGGCCTGGCTCATCAGCCGGGCGGCCAGGTTCACACTGTCGCCGATGATGGCATACGCCCGGCGCATCGGGCTGCCGACCGTCGCCGCGAAAAGCCGGTCGCACGTCAGCCCGCATGACACCGCGCTGACGTGGGGCAGGCTTTCCCGCAGGGTGAGCGCGGCCTGGGCGGCGCGCAGGGCCGGGTTCTCCTGGGCGATTGGTGCGCCGAACAGGGCGACCAGCACGCTGCCCTTGTCGTCCACCCCGACCTCGTTGAGGAACCCGCCGTGCCGGATGACGATATCCTGGGCGTGGCGGACCATCTCGTTGAACTTCTGGGCGGCGTCCGGCGCGCTGTCATCCAGGCCGGTGAAGCGGACGAAGAGTGGGCTGGCCAGGCGCAGGTCGGCGATGTAGCCGCCCCGGCCGCCTTCCAGGCGCTCGTAGATCGGGACGGGCAGGTAGGGGCGGCAGGCGTCGACCAGGTCCCAGGCCCGGTCGATGTGATTCAGCCAGCGGATGGACGGCCAGCGTCCGGCGTCCGAAGGTGTGGTGGCGAAGATGGTCGGGACGACGAACTGATAGCCATCCTGCAGGGGACGCAGGTTGAACTGGCCGTTCAAGGCGCGCGCCGTCTCCGGGCAGAGCACGATCTGGCCCGGCTCGGCCAGCCGTTCGGCCGCGGCCATGCGGGTCACGGCCGGGCCGCTCAGAACGTCGTAGACGCCCATCGACGGGTCGCCGGGCAGGAAGCGGCGGCCCAGCCCGCTGCCGACGCCCACCTTGAGGCGCAGGTCGGGCAACACCGCCGCGACCGCGCTCATGACGGCCTGCATCGCCAGCGCGGTTGTCACCGCGCGGGCGGCGTGATTGGGGCCGGCGAACCAGACGGTCAGCCCGTCACCGCTGAAGCGCAGCACGCTGCCCCGGTAGCGGTCGGTGGTGTCGATCAGGCCGACGAAGGTGTAGTTGACCTGGGTATTCAGCTCCTCCGCGCCGCGTTCCTGGCCCAGTTCGCGCGCCAGGCGTTCCGCCAGGGCCGTGAAGCCGCTGATGTCGGCGAAGAGGGCTGACCCCTCGGCTTCCGTGGGGATCGTCTGGCCGGTAAGCAGGGCGTGCAGGCGGTCCACCGGCAGGAAGGGGACCAGATCGTGCAGCAGAGCCAGGCCATCGAAACCGTTCTTATCCAACGCGCATCCCGCAGTGAAGTATCCCAATCCGTTACGCAGGCAGCATAGTGCATCCCCGTCCCCCGCGCAACTTACGAAATCGACCCGGCTGTAAGGTCGGGCGCGGTCCGGACCAGGCTCGGACTGGCTATGAATCCGGGGCCGGCTGCCCGACCTCGACCCGCGCGATCGCGACCCGGTCTCCCT
>CAZHMJ010000146.1:0-12110 GCA_964533805.1 uncultured Anaerolineae bacterium
GGTCAGCAGGCAGGCTGCTGCCAGGGTGCCCTCCGCGCCGGGGACGCTGGTCCCGGTCAGGCACACGAATTCCTCAGGGGCGAATATCCGATCGAAAATCACCTGTTCGCCCGCCTGATCATTGAAACGCACAGCCAACTCTTCAGCAAAGGCTGGCGGGCTGGCTTCGTCTACGCTGCCATCCGGCCCGGTGAGCTGGAAGAGCAGGGTCAGCGCGCCGGACTGCACGCGCAGGGGCCGGATCGCGCTGATGCACAGGCTTGCGCCGCAGATCGGTTGGATGGCCGGTGCGGCGCAGGCGGATGCCAGTAGAACGAACACGAGCAGGCTGATCGTAAGGCGAACGAAGCGCTTCATGAGTTTCTCCCGGTAGGCTCCAAACCACGCCCAGCATACACCCAAATCCACAGACCTGCGCGGCGCGAGACGCCGGTCCGTCTTTTGCTCAGGTCAGGGAAAGGGTGATCCTGCGGCGGCCCTCTGGATCGGCGGTTTCCGATGCCCCATTGGCGTGAACGGGTCGCGCCTCGCCGGGGGGCAGGATGAGCGCGATCTCCGGGTAGGGCAGGGGGTACGTGCCCGCGACTTCGACCGCCAGTCGGATTGCCCCCGGGGTCGCTTCCATGCGCAGGGTGACCTTCGTGTAGTCAAGCTCCATGCTAACCCCGTCATCCTCGATCAGGGTGAAGGTGCCGCTGCCAGCCTGCGGGTGGGGGAAGGCCAGAACTTCGCGCACGTCGTCCGGCTCCGCGCCGACGTGGCGCATGGGCTTGCCGGTCGGGATCAGCGCCCCGGCCGGCGCGAACAGGGGGATGCGCTCCAGCGGTGCGGTGACCTCGATTTCCTGACCGCCCGCGTGCCACGCCCCGATGTAGAAATCGCACCAGTCCGTCCCCGCGGGCAGGTAGACCGGCCAGCGGCGCGCGCCCGGCTCCGTCACCGGGGCGACCAACAGGCCCGGCCCCAGCAGAAACTCGAACGACTCGGTCTGGCAGCGCGGATCGTCCGGGAAAGCATAGACCAGCGGCCGAGTGATCGGCTGGCCCGTGCGGGCGGACTTGAACAGGAGGGTGTACAGGTACGGGATCAGCCGGTAGCGGAAGCGAATCCAGTCACGGATGATGGGCAGTATATCCGGATACATCCAGGGTTCGGTGGCGAGGCCGGTCAGGCCCACCGAGTGGATCGAGAAGCGCGGCTGGAAGACTCCCGCCTCGACCCAACGCACGAACAGCTCCGGCTCCGGCGGATTACCAAAGAAGCCGCCCACGTCGTGCCCGGTGTTGGGCATGCCGGACAGACTCAGCCCCAGGCCCATCGGCAGGTTCCAGCGCAGAGTGTGCCAGGAGGAGGTGTTGTCGCCTGACCAGGTCTGGGCGTAGCGCTGGAGGCCGGGGCAGGCGGCACGGGTCAGCACCAGCGGGCGGCGTTCCGGCCATTTCTGGCGCAGGGCTTCGTGCGAGGCGCGGCCCATCAGCAGGGTTTGCAGCGGGCGGGCCAGCCGGGCCGGGATGGGGCGACCGAAACCGGCGCAGATTGCGTCGTCATCCCAGACCTCGAACTCGTTGTTGTCGTTCCACAGGGCGTCGATCCCCATCTCCAACAGGGACTCCGTGGCCGACTGCATCCACCAGTCGTACCCGGCCGGGTTGGTGAAGTCGAGGTAGGCGGCCGGCTCGCTCTGGGCGATGCCGCTGCTCCAGCGCTCGCCCATCTCCGGCCCCAGACCGTCCGCGGCCTGGATGAACCCGCCCCGCGCCCGGACGTCCTCGAACCGGGGATGGGACTGGAGCAGGTGAGGCTTGATGTTGGCGGCCAGGTGAATGCCCGCCTTGTGGAAGCCGTGGGCCATGTGGGCCGGCTCGGGGATTCGGGACGTGTTCCAGGTGAAGACCTGGCGGCGGCCCAGCGCGTCGGTGGTGTAACCGGAGGAGAGGTGGAAACCGTCGCAGGGGATAGCGTGTTCTTCGCAGCGGGCGATGAACTCACCCAGCGCGGCCTGGGCGTCCGGCCGTTCGGTGTAGGCCATGGTCGAGCCGAGATAACCAAGCGACCAGCGCGGCGGCAGGAGCGGGCGGCCAGTCAGCCGGGTGAACTTATCGATCACGTCCGGGATGGTGGGGCCGTAGATCAGATAGTAATCGAGATCGCCCCCTGCGGCCTCGTAATATCGGTACTCGCCCCACAGCCCATTGACCTCCTTGCCCAGGTCGAAGGTCGTGGTCGCCAGATTGTCATAAAAGAGTCCGTAGGCCAGCTTCAGTTCCGGCACATAGGTGATGTAGAAGGGCCAGTGTTTGTAGAGCGGATCGCTACTCTCGGCATTGTAGCCCAGGGCGTCCGTATTGAGCATCCGCAGGCGCAGGCCGCGCTTGTCCAGCGGCCCGGCTTTTTCACCGAAACCGTAGTAATGCTCGCCGGGTCGCTGTTTCAAATAGTGACAGACCGCCTGGCCGCGCGCATCGTAGGGATAGGCATGCGGCAGGAGGTCAGAGGCGAAGGACTGTCCCCGCGCCGTGGCCCATTCCAGGGCCGGGCGTTCCGTGTGAACCGTGATGCGCAGGTCTCTGGTGGTGATGTGCTGGATCGGCCCGGTCAGATTGGCTTCGAAAGGCGGGCAGGGGAAGGGGGAGCGGTCGGCGCGGAAGCGCCCTTCGCGTGGGGCGTCGCCGTCCGGCCCGACGACCAGCCAGGTGCGATCCAGGCGCGGCGTTCCGTCGGGACAGTGCCAGACCCGAATCAGATCGTGATCGAGGATATCCAGGCTGAAGCGTTCACCCGCCGGGCCGCGATAGGTCAGGGTAGGCCCGGTCTGTTCAACAAACTGGACATCGGAGGCGACTCGGATATGCATGCATGCTCCTCTGGGTGAACACGGCCTGAGTATGTCGAAATTGTACAACGGAACGCGGCGGTGGGTGGGAATCGCATCTGGAACCAGGGATCGCGGAGACGCCCGGAACGCCGAGGGCAGCCGGGCGCTGCAACGCGAGGGGCAACCTGAAGGTAAACCTTAACAAATCTCAATTTCCCGGACGTTGCGTTGAGTTATGATAAAATTGATGTCTGTCAATTTGCGATCTCAATGCATCATTTAATTGACAAGCCTGTCAGATTGGGAGTAAACTGAGATTACATTCTGGGAGCGCTCCCAATTGAGCGCGCAAGGCTCATCACATCTCACAACCGCATTGGGTTATCTTGACAAAATGGCTGGAATTCTAGGGCGATCTTGGCTTGATGTTTTTGGTGATCTTAGCCAAGATCTGGGAGCGCTCCCGAACAGGGGGGCTGGGAGCGCTCCCAAGTTGGCGTCTCAGCGGTGATGGCGTGCGCAGATGAAACTCGAAGATATCGCCAGGCAAGCCGGAGTATCCCGGTCCACCGTCTCCCGGGTGATCAACAATGACCCCTACGTGAGCCGTCATACCCGGGAAAAAGTGCGTCAGGTCATTGACGCGGTGGGTTTTGCCCCAAATCCCGGCGCGCGCATGCTCGTCACCCAGCGAACTCAGCTCATTGGAATTGTCATCATCCGTCCCAGTCCAGCCGTTATTTTCGAAGACCCGTATTTCTTTCCTGAACTTTTACAAGGGATTGCCCAGGCTGCCCAGGATCGCGATTACGCGACCTTATTGTGGATGGGCTACTCGGACGAGGATCAGACTCGCCTGGCCGAGCGGGTCCTACGCAACAGGCTGATGGATGGCCTGGTGATCACCGCATCTTCCGATACACCGCTGATTGAGCAACTGCTCAGGAATGATATCCCGTTCGTGATGCTGGAGCGCCCGCTGCATGCTTCCGAGCAAGTCAGTTACGTGAGCGTGGACAATGTCCAGGCCGCGCGGGCTGCGACGGAGCACCTGATCAACCTGGGCCGGCGCCGGATTGGGATCATCACCGGTGGTCTGGGCAGTTCCGATGGGCAGGATCGGCTGGCGGGCTACAAGCAAGCCTTGATGATGGCCAACCTGCCGATTGCCTCCAATCTGGTGGTCGAGGGTGTTTTTTCCCGGCGGTCGGGTTACCTGGGCATGAAGACCCTGCTGCGTGAAAAGGTCGACGCGGTCTTCGCCGACGGCGATACCATCGCGGTTGGCGCGCTCCAGGCCATGCAGGAGGGCGGGGTGCGCGTCCCGGACCAGGTCGCGCTGGTCGGTTTCGACGATTTGCCGATAGCCCGGATGGCAGAACCACCTCTTACGACTATTCGACAGCCCATCCAGCATAAGGGCTGGCAGGCCATCCGCCTGCTGGTGGATATGCTGGAAGGGGCGGTGAAAGGCCCTAAGCAAATCCTACTCCCAACCCAACTGGTTATTCGTCAATCGAGTGGGGCCGAAACTTTCTAATCCACAGGTCACGAAGAAGGAGGAGGTGCCGTAGACAAAAGTTCACACAGTCCCAAATGATGTCGGAGTTCCGTTTTTAGTGGCTGTTCGCTCGATTTTGATTACCCCTCACGGGGAAGAAGGAAGAGAGAATCGCTATGTCACGCAAGATGCTTGGTTTGGTCCTCGTTCTGGCCCTGCTCGTGGCGGCACTGCCTTCGAGCGCCCAGGATAAGGTCACCATCACCTGGTTCGTCGGTCTCGGGACCGGCACCAACGAGCAGCAGATCGAAGTCCAGAATCAGGTCGTCGCCGACTTCAACGCCAGCCAGGACGCCATCGAGTTGGTCATCAACATCGCGGGCAGCAATCAGACGGCCCCCGACGTTCTCGCCACCCTGATCGCCTCCGGCCAGACACCCGACATCATCGGGCCTGTCGGCTTCGCTGGCTCGAACCAGTTCGCCGGCCAGTGGCTGGACATCACCTCGCTCGTCGAGGAAACCGGCTATGACCTCGCTCAGTTCCCCGAGAACCTGGTCAATGCGTACCGCGATGGCGACCAACTGCTGGGCCTGCCCTTCGCGATCTTCCCCGGCGTTCTGTACTACAATGTCGAACTGTTCGATGAAGCCGGCCTGAACTATCCGCCCACCGAGCCTGGCGTGCCGTATGTGATGCCCGATGGCACCGAAGTGCCGTGGGACTACAACACCGTCGCCGAGATCGGCAAGATCCTGACCGTCGACGCCAACGGCAACGACGCGACCATGGCCGAGTTCGACCCCGCCAACATCGTGCAGTACGGGTTCATTCATCAGTGGGACACGCTCCGTGCTGACTGGCACACCTTCGGCGCGGATTACGTGGTCGATGCCGACAATCAGGTCACGATCCATGACAACTGGCGCGCTGAGACCCAGTGGCTGTGGGACAGCATCTGGACCTGGCACATCACCCCGACCGACGGCGTGATCGCCAGTGACCTGCTCAACAGCAACGCCTTCAACTCCGGCAAGGTCGCGATGGCTCGCTCGATGCTGTGGTACACCTGCTGCCTGGCCGACGCCCCCGCGTGGGACCTGGCTGTCCAGCCGGCGTACGAAGGCACGATCTATGCCCCGATCGACATGGACAACTTCCGCATCCACAAGGACTCCAAGCACCCGGCGGAAGCCTTCACCGTCCTGCAGTACCTGCTGAGCGACGCTGCGCTCGACCTGCTGACCGCTTACGGTGGTTACCCGGCGCTACCCGAACTGCAGGAAGCTGCAATTCAGGCCAAGGCCGAAGCCTATCCGAGCGTCCAGAACTGGGACGTGGTGAACACCAGCATCGCCCTCGCGCCCAATCCGCACCACGAGGCCTGGTACCCCGGCTTCAACGAAGGCCAGATCCGTATCCAGGACCTGCGCACCATGATCGGCAGCGACACCGGTGGCGAGATCGACCTCGCGGCTGAACTGGACAAACTCCAGTCCGATCTGCAGGTGATCGTTGACACGGCACTGCAAGGGTAGACGCTGAACGACAGTAGCATGCCGGACAGCTAGCACCTGGGCAGCCATCCGTCAGGGTGGCTGCCCAGCTCACCTAATATCTCGAATTTTCTTATTCTCAAACTTATTCTGAACTAATCACTCCACAGGGTATCATCAGTTCATCAATCGTTCTGCGGGCAAGGAGTGGATCAAATCATGGCAGACCAAGCCGTCACTGCGGGCGGACTGAACTCTCAGGGCAAGCCCCGCAAACAACGTACGTTGCATCAAACGCAGCGGTTGTGGGGTTGGGTTTTTCTCTCTCCCTGGATCGCCGGGTTCCTGATCTTCACATTATTCCCTTTACTGGCGTCGCTCTACCTGAGTTTCACCGATTTCACCGTTGGCGAGAGCCCAAACTGGATCGGCCTCAGAAACTACCAGAATCTCTTTTCTGATCCGACCACCTTCAACGCGCTGCGGGTGACCCTTCGCTTTGGGCTGATCATGCTGCCGGTCTCCATTTTCCTTCCGCTGGCGATGGCAGCACTGCTGAACTCCAGGCAGTTGGCGGGCAAGCGCATCTTCCGCGTCTTGTTCTACATGCCGTATGTGGTGCCGGCCATCTCAGGTATCTTCATCTGGCAGTCTTTCCTGAATGGCGAGACCGGCATGTTTAACCGTTTGCTGCGTCTGCTGGGCGTGGTCAATCCGCCGGACTGGCTCTATAGCTCGGAATGGATCCACCCCGCCATGGTGCTGATCGGGGTGTGGGGCGTCGGCAATGCCATGCTGACCATGCTGGCCGGCATGCAGGGCGTCCCCACCGAGCTGTATGAAGCGGCGACGGTTGATGGCGCGGGAGCATTCACGCGGTTCCGGAAGATCACCCTCCCGATGATTTCGCCGGTTATCCTGTACAACCTGGTTCTGACGGTCATCGGGCTGATGCAGTATTTCGTGGTGCCGTTCGTCCTCTCCAACCAGACCCGTTCCAACCCGGAGACGAATTTCATCAACCTGCATCTTTATCGAGAGGGTTTCCAGTACTTCCGCATGGGGTATGCTTCAGCCCTGGCCTGGTTCCTGTTCGTCGTAGCCTTGATCCTGACCCTGATCGTTCTGGCCTCGTCTCGCCGGTGGGTCTATTACAGCAGTGGAGAGTGATGCCATGACGACCAATATCTCTACGACTGGGTCTCCCCACTTCGATCGCCAACTGCGCAAGTTCGCGGCGGTGTCCCTGGTGACGTTGTTTACGCTGATCGTGGTCACGGTCTACCTGATGCCGTTTGCGAACATGGTGACGGTCTCCCTGCGCGATGGGGCGGCACTCTCCCAGACCAAGGATTCGCCGATATTGCCGATGATGCCCCTCACGATCAATTATGAGGGCGAGGACTATCCAGTCTACGAGGTGCCCACTGACGAGGGAGTCAGGCAGCTCGCGTTGATCAAGGCGACCCGCCGCAGCAGCGAGTTTGTTGATCCGAACAACCTGGAAGCCGGGATCATTGAGTGGGAAGGCAACTGGCGGCAGCTTACCGCCGTGCAAGAACTCAAGCCACGTTGGGCAAACTACACCGAGGCGTGGGAGAAGATTGACTTTCCACGGTTGTTCTTCAATACGCTGGTCATTGCGCTGACCGGTATGTTTGGCACCATTATCTCCTGCATTTCCGTGGCCTATGCGTTCGCGCGCTTCCCGATCCCTGGCAAGGGCATTCTGTTCATCATCCTGATCGCCACGATCATCCTGCCGACGCAGGTCACGCTGATCCCGACTTACCTCTTCTTCTCCTACCTGGGTTGGGTGGGTAGCTGGCTGCCACTGATCATTCCGCATTTCTTCGCCAATGCCTACAACGTGTTCTTGCTGCGCCAGTACTTCCTGACGCTGCCCAGGGAACTGGACGAGGCCGCGATGATCGACGGGGCCGGCCCCTTCCGCATCCTGACCCAGGTCATCATCCCGCAGTCCTGGCCCGCGATTGTGGCTGTCGGCATCTTCCACTTCGTGTTTGCCTGGAACGACTTCTTCTCGCCTTTGATCTACCTGCTGGGCAAGGCCGATCTGCAGCCCATCTCGGTCGGCGTGCAAATCTTCAACTTCCAGTATGGCCCGCGCCCGGAGCTGGTCCAGGCGACCTCGCTGATGGCGATGGTGCTGCCGCTGGTCATCTTCTTCCTGGCGCAGAAGGTCTTCATGCGCGGTGTCGTGATCACCGGCGTCGAGAAGTAAGACGACCACTCACCTGGATGGAACCATGGGGCGGCTCTAGAGCCGCCCCATGTTGAATCTCTCCCCGGCAGTATTTACGAGCCATACTTATTCGATACGGAGGCCAGCCATGAACCGTCCTGTTTTTCGTTGCTTGTTGGGTTTGCTGTTGGTGCTGATCACCGGAACCGCCGCCGTTGTGGCCCAGGGGCCGGACGGACTGGTCGTGGATGCGACCCAGAACCTCGGCCCGATCAGTCCTTATGTCTACGGCACCAATCATGGGCCGTGGGCTGCTGTCCCCCTGGAACTGCTGCCGGCGGCCGAAACGGCCGGGATCACGTGGATTCGCTTCCCTGGGGGGAACTGGGGTGACCTCAACGACATCGCCCCCTGGCAACTCGACGCGTTCATTGGACTCTGCAATCTCATGGGCGCGGAGCCGAGCGTTCACGTCCGACTGAAGAATGGGACGCCTGAACAGGCCGCCGAACTGGTGCGCTACGCCAACATCGAAAAAGGCTATGGCGTGCGTTACTGGGCCATCGGCAACGAACCTAACCTGTTCGATGACTACGACACGGAGCAGTTCAACCGCGACTGGCGAGCGATTGCCGAGGCGATGCTGGCGGTCGATCCTTCCATCATCTTGCTGGGGCCGGAACTGAGCCAGTATCCGCCGGACTTTGCCGCCACGCCCAAGGACAGCCAGGGCCGGGACTGGATGACCGAGTTCCTGCGCGCCAACGGGGACATGGTCGACATTGTGACCATCCACCGCTATCCGCTGCCTCGCGTCACGACTCAGGCCACCACGCCGGAGGAACTGCTGGCGACCACGGCCGAATGGGACACGATCATCCCCAATTTGCGTGCGCTGGTCCGGGAGATCACGGGAAGCGATCTGCCTGTGGGCGTGACCGAGGTCAATTCCCATTGGAGTTCGGCCTATGGTTCGCCGGCCTCGCCAGACAGCTTCGTCAACGCGATCTGGCTGACCGACGTGCTGGGCCGGCTGATCACGCAGAGAGTCGACATGATCGCCCATTTCACCTTGCAAAGCCCGAATTCCTACGGTGGGTGGGGGCTTTTGGGCAGGCTCTCGGACATTCGCCCCTCCTACTACGTGTACCAGCTCTATCAGCGGTTCGGCACGGAACTGCTCGGTGCGACGAATAACGACGATCCAGACGTCACGGTCTATGCGGCGCGGCGCGAGGATGGGGCGCTCACGCTGATGGTGGTCAACCTGGACGATGAAGTCCAGACGCGCTCGCTGACTCTCAATGGCTTCGAGCCGGGCGGCCCCGCCGAAGTCTGGCTGTTCGACGCGGAGCACAACGCGGAACAGGTGGATGCTCTGTCCATCTCCCGTGGCATGGCGCTGACGGTGCCCGCCCGGTCGGTGTCGCTATACATCGTCCCGGCCGGGGGAGCCAGTTAACCCGACATGTCGCGTGCAAGTCGCACCCTGGTGTTGATCTGGATCGCCTGGGCGGTCATCCTCCTGGGCTTTCAGGGGCTGATAGAGCGCCGGCTGGTACTTTACCGGCCGGATCGCGCCCTGGAATGGACGGTTCAGGAGACCGCGCGCAACAGCCAGAATGGCAAGCCCTACCTGCTCGATCCATTCATGAACGAGCAGGTGTCCTGGGACTCGGAATTCTACCTGTCGATTGCAACGGTCGGGTATGACGACCGGGACGTGCGCTGGGTCGAGGTCGGCCCTGGCCGGCTGCTCTCCATGAACTACGCTTTTTACCCGTTCTATCCGCTGCTGACGCGGATCGTGGCGATGCCGCTCAGGTTGCTCAACCAGACGCCGATCGCAACCTCGACCCTGGCGGGGGTGATCGTCTCCCTGTTGGGCACGCTGGGGGCGATGTTCGCGCTCTACGATCTCACCCGCGACGAACTGGAAGAGAGCGGGGGGATACGCGCCGCGTTCTACATGTTGATCTTTCCCTCCGCGTTTTTTCTGGCCCAGGTCTATACCGAAGGGCTTTTCGCGGGCCTGGCCTTTGGCTGTCTGGCGTTGCTGCGCCGCAAGCAATTCGCCTGGGCGGCACTGCTTGCCGCGCTGGCGACCTGGACTCGCGCAATCGGGATCGCCCTGATCGTGCCGATGGCCATCGCCTGGGCGCGGGAGATTGGATTGGGCGGCCTGGCGATGGAGGCGATCCCCTGGCGCAAACTGGCGCGCGGGCTGCTGGTGCTGAGTCCGCTGGCCGCTTATCTGGTCTGGCGGCATTTTCTGGGGACCCAGTTTGGTCTCATCGAAGACAACTGGTTTGGCCGGAGCGTGTTCGATATGGAGCGCTTCATCTACGGCTGGCAGGTGGCCTTCGCTGCGATTGCCCAGAACGAGAATCCGCAGACCCAGATTTACTTCATTCTGGAACTGCTCAGCGTGGTCGCGGCGCTGGTGGCCTGCCTGCTGACCCTCAGGCGGTACCCTGGACTGACCCTGTTTGGGCTGGCGGCCCTGGTGATTCCCTTCACCAGCGGCGCTCCTCAAAGTCTGATCCGGTATATCCTGGCTGTGCCGTCTCTGTTCATCGTGCTGGGCCGGTTGGGCAGGCATCCTGTCTTCGACCGGGCCTGGACACTGGCCAGCGTCTTGCTGTTGGGAATGCAGACGATGCTCTTCACCTTTGATATGTGGGTGGCATAAGCTGTCTTCCGCGGCTGTTGTGATCGAGGGCAGGGCGCGAGGGTGCCCTGCCTTTTGTTTTGCCGCTCCAGGCAAGTCTGTTTTTGAGATAGGGCGCATGCTATAATGGCCCACTGCTCTATCCGGGGGGAGACAACCTGGCCCCGAACTGGAAAGTGGAATCTGACGCATGGTCTTCAATGCGAACCGGGCGCAAGATGCCAGTTCTCGCGCGCCCGTGATCGATATCAAGCCGTCGAAAGGTTGGGTGTCCCTGCGTCTGGCGGACGTGTGGGCCTATCGCGAGCTGTTGTATTTCCTCGTCTGGCGTGACATCAAAGTTCGTTACAAACAGACTGTGGTCGGTGTCTTGTGGGTTATCCTCCAACCATTGTTCACGGTATTGATCTTCAGTGTTGTCTTTGGCTTGCTCCTGAAGGTGCCGTCGGATGGCGCGCCGTACCCTTTGTTCTATTTCTCAGCTTTTCTGCCCTGGAGCTTCTTCTCCGGGGCGCTCTCTCACGTCTCCGGGGGGGTGGTCAGCAGCGCCAATCTGATTAAGAAGGTGTACTTTCCGCGGCTGGTGATCCCGATTTCCGGGGTGGCCTCGGGGATTGTCGACTTTCTCATCGGCTTTGGCGTCTTCCTGATCATGATGGTGGCCTACGGGCTGCCGCTGACCGTGAATATTCTGTGGCTGCCGCTGTTGTTCCTGCTGGCGGTTATCACCTCTCTGGGTGTCGGCCTGTGGTTATCTGCCCTGAATGTCCAGTTTCGGGATGTGACCTACGTCGTCCCGTTCCTGATCCAGGTCTGGTTCTACATGACGCCCGTGATCTATTCCAGCCGGTTGTTCGGTCGCTGGGAGCCCCTGCTCGCGCTGAATCCGATGGCCGGGGTCATCGAGGGATTCCGTTGGGCATTGCTGGGTTCGGAGGCCGCCCCGGGACCACTGATCGGCATCTCGGCGGTCGTGGCCCTGTTGTTGCTCATCACAGGGCTGTACTATTTCCGCCGGACCGAGCGCATCTTCGCCGATGTTGTATAGGATGACCATGAGCGACCCTGTTATTCGTGTCGAAGGGCTATCTAAGCGCTATTTCATTGGGAGCGGGCAGCCCCGTTATAAGACCCTGCGAGATACCCTGGCCGATCTTGCGCTGACTCCGCTCCGGCGGGCCGGGCGTTTGCTGCGCGGGGAAGCCAGTGGCGCGACCGATCTCCGTGAAGACCTGTGGGCTTTGCGCGATGTCTCCTTCGAGGTGCAGCCCGGTGAAGTGCTGGGTGTGATCGGGCGCAATGGGTCCGGCAAGTCCACGCTGCTTAAGATCCTATCGCGCATCACCGAGCCAACCGAAGGGCGCGCGCGCATCCAGGGCAGGGTGGGATCGCTGTTGGAGGTCGGGACGGGCTTTCACCCT
>CAZHMJ010000147.1:0-11993 GCA_964533805.1 uncultured Anaerolineae bacterium
ACGCGCGATACCTTGATCATGCGCATGAAGGAAGAAGACTGGGATACCGTCATCAATACGAACCTCAAGAGCGCCTGGAACTGTTCCAAGGCGGTTGTGCGCCCGATGATGAAGAACCGGTATGGGCGAATCATCAATATCACGAGTGTCAGTGGAATCGCGGGGAACGAAGGTCAGACCAATTATAGCGCCAGCAAGGCAGGGCTGATTGGCCTGACGAAAGCCCTGGCGCGCGAAGTCGGTTCGCGGGGAATCACGGTCAATGCGGTCGCTCCTGGCTTTGTGAAGACCGACCTGACCGCCGATCTGCCGCAGAATCTTCTTGAGGCTTTGAACGAACGGCTGGTCATCAAACGCCTGGGCACGCTCGAAGATGTGGCCCTCGCCGTGGCGTTTTTGGCTTCTGACGAGACAAGTTATATCACCGGACAGGTTCTTTCTGTGGACGGCGGTCTGGTCATGGGGTAGAGTCATCGGTAGATGTGAGACTAGAAAGCAGGGTGAGGCATGGTTGCACCTCGCAATCCAAATGATCATGTGACCGTTTCACCGGATGTCCTATTGACGATCGCTCGCCTTTCGACGCTGCGTGTGGAGGGGGTGGCGGCGATGAGCGCGGTCCCCGGTGGCGTGGATCGGTTGTGGAAGCGCACGCCGACTGCGGAGGGCGTCCAGATCCTGGTGAATGGACAGACGGTGACCGTAGACCTGTTCATCATTACCAGCGCCGATGCGAATATGCGTGAGGTGAGCCACACCGTCCAGCGGGAAGTGGCGCGCGCAATTCGCCAGATTGTGGGTATGGAAGTGGCATCTGTGAACGTCCATATCGATGATGTGTTGTTTGAGCCGTTGGCTGAAGGCAAACGCTGATGCTTATCGCACGTCGCCAGGCCCGGAGCGTGGCTTTGCAGGCGCTTTACGAAATTGACTGCGCGAACCATGCGATCACGCAGGTGCTGGGTGAGCGGTTGCACGACCAGACGGTTGACGAGACCGTCAGACCCTTCGTGTTTGAACTGGTCAACGGGGTGACTCTACACCAGGCGCGGCTGGATGAACTGATCCAGCGCTACGCGCCCGAGTGGCCTGTCGACCAGATGGCGATCATCGATCGCAATATCCTGCGCATCGCCATTTTCGAGATCGTGATCTCGACCACGACTCCACTGCGGGTTGCCATCAACGAGGCGGTTGAGCTAGCTAAGGTGTATGGTTCAGATACCTCTCCCCGTTTCGTCAATGGCGTGTTGGGCAGCCTGGCGGCGGATGAGGCGGTCGTCGGCGCGACCGCTTCTGATGAAGATGCGGAGACAGACGCATGAATATTCTGGGTGTTGGCTCATCCGAACTGGTGCTGATCTTTCTGTTGGTGCTGATGGTGGCTGGCCCCAAGCGGATGATCGCCTGGGCGTATGTCGCCGGGACCTACGTGGCCAAGCTGCGAAAGTTGTGGCAAGAAGCTTCTGCGGTCATCAAGAAAGAGTTGGCTGAGGCGGGGGTGGAGCCCGAGGTGGTGGATACGCTGGAGAAGTGGGCCAATCCAAGGACACGTCCGCGGGCAAATCCGCTCGATTCGCTGGTCTCCGAGATCAAGAAACCCGTCGAGGATGCAGTCAAGCCTGTCCAGGATACCCTCAATGAGGTCAAAGGCGTCCGGCTCGATCAGGATGTCCCGACACAGGCGAAGACTACTCCTCAGCCGCCGCAGTCTGCTGAAGCTGAACCAGGCCCTGATGGAAATGCGACCGAGCCGACTGACTCTGATGGTACTAGACCGCCAACACCGGGACGTTTCGACGCATGGACGACACCCAATTGAAGTCTGCACAGAAGAAATCACCGACACCCCAACCACCTGCTTCCAGTGTGCCTCAAGCTGAGTCCGAAGCACGCGCCATGAGCTTTCTGGAGCATCTTGGAGAACTTCGCGACCGACTCATCCGCGCCACACTGGGGTTGATCGTGACTGTGGGTTTGTCGATGTTGTTCGCCAGCCAGCTTCTGCGTTATCTGTTGACGCCCATCGGAGACGAACAATTTCTGCTCCAGACTCTCGGACCGACCGAGGGCGTGGTGATCTACTTTCGTGTGGCGCTGATGGCCGGGGCGATTCTGGCGATGCCCTGGATGCTCTGGCAAGTGTGGATGTTCATCGCGCCGGGCCTGATGCCCAACGAGAAGCGCTATGTACTGTCGTCGGTGCCTGCCACGACGCTATTGTTCCTGATCGGTATTGCATTTGCATGGTTCATCTTGATGCCGGCTGCGCTCAATTTTCTCCAGAATTTCCAGAGCGATGTCTTCCGGGCGGAATGGACGGCCGATCAATATGTGGCCTTCGTGACGTCGCTGCTGTTCTGGATTGGTGTCAGCTTCGAAATGCCACTGATCTTCTTCGTGCTGGGCCGGATGGGGTTGGTCGGGCCAAAGGCACTCCGCACCAACTGGCGGCTGGCCGTGGTGGGATCGTCGGTCGCGGCGGCGTTGATCACGCCTACCATCGATCCGTTCAACATGGCCCTGGTCATGGGGCCCCTGCTTGCGCTGTATGTGTTGAGCATTCTGCTGAGCACGATTGCTTTTAAGCGCGGCGGATTCACGGAATAGCGGGCTGATTTGTAGATTCTGCCTAAACAAGTTGCGATTTTATTGGACTGGGCGCACAATTGCTGTGCCCTTTTGGCGTTTCGTGGGCTACAACGCGACCCAGGAGCTACACACAGGTATGGAACGGAAACGTGTCATCATCATGGGGGCCGCCGGACGCGACTTCCACAACTTCAACATCTACTATCGCAACAATGACGAGTACGAGGTTGTGGCATTCACGGCGACTCAGATCCCGGATATTGAAGGCCGCACCTATCCCCCACAGCTTGCCGGGCGGCTTTATCCGGCTGGAATACCGATTCATCCTGAAGGGGACTTGCTCGACCTGATCAAGCGGTACGACGTTGATGAGGTCGTTTTTGCGTACTCGGATGTGCCGCATGAATACGTGATGCACAAGGCGAGCATGGTGCTGGCAGCCGGGGCGGACTACCGCCTGATGGGACTGAAGCACACCCAGGTGGCCAGCATCAAGCCGGTGGTGAGCGTCTGCGCGGTACGCACTGGCAGCGGCAAGAGCCAGACCACTCGCCGGGTGAGCGATGTGCTCAAGGCCCTGGGCTATCGAGTGGCCGCGATCCGGCATCCGATGCCTTACGGCGATCTCGTGAAGCAGGCCGTGCAGCGTTTTGCTTCCTACGACGACCTGGATCGGCACGAGGTCACGATCGAAGAGCGTGAGGAGTACGAGCCTCATCTCGACCGCGGCGTGATTGTCTATGCCGGAGTCGACTATGAAGCGATTTTGCGCCAGGCCGAGCAGGAAGCCGACATCATTCTGTGGGATGGCGGCAACAATGACCTGCCGTTCTACAAATCCGATCTGCGGATTGTGGTGGCTGACCCCCACCGTCCCGGCCATGAATTGACCTACCATCCGGGCGAGGCGAATATTCGCCATGCGGATGTGATCGTGATCAATAAGGTGGATACCGCCGATATGGCCGCGGTGGGCCGGGTGCGGGCCACGATCCAGACGGTCAATCCGTCGGCGTTGATCATCGAAGGCGCATCGCCGATCACGGTCGAGGATCCCATGGCTATCCGGGGCAAGCGGGTGTTGGTGGTCGAGGATGGGCCGACCCTGACGCACGGCGAGATGGCCTATGGGGCAGGGGTGGTGGCGGCGCGCCGGTTTGGCGCGGCGGAGATCATTGACCCGCGGCCCTACGCAGTCGGCAGCATCGCCGAGACGTTCAAGAAGTATCCGAATACCGGGGCTTTGCTGCCGGCGATGGGCTACGGCCAGCAGCAGGCGCACGACCTTGAGGAAACCATCCGGGCAGTACCGGCTGACCTGGTGATTATCGGCACGCCGATCGACCTCAACCGGGTGATCACGATCGACAAGCCCAGCCAGCGCGTTCGCTACGAGCTTCAGGAAATCGGCCAGCCGACCCTGGAAGAAGTCCTGCGCGGCAAGTTCGGAAGAAAAGTCTAGAGCTAACATATGTCTGAGGTGCCGGCCTCATCTCGTCCGCGAAATGGCAGGTCGTTCGTCCGCCGGACGATGTGGCTGGTTGGGACGATGGTCTCGGTGCTGTTCGGTTTGATTGTGCTGCTGCCGACGGGGATGGGATTTGTCACCCTCTGGGGTGTGACCCATCCCCGTTGTGCGTATGGGCCGTCGCCGGATGTGTACGGTCTGGCGAGGGAGGAGATCGCCATCCCTTCTCGGATTGGAGTCGAGTTTCCAGGCTATTTCTTCCCCGGAACGAATGGCGCGACGATCATCGTGCCCCCGGCGTATGGGCAGGATCGGGGCGGGCTGCTCCACGAGGTAGATGTGCTGGTGCGCGCCGGTTTCAGCGTCCTGACCTATGACAGCCGCAACTGTTTGGGACTCGCGCCGCACAGCCTTGGGGTTTGGGAAGCCGAAGACATCCTCGATGCGATTGTTTACCTGCATGCGCGGGGCGATGTCGATACGACCCGCCTGGGTGTGCATGGCTTTTCTCAAGCTGGCGCGAGTGGGCTGCTGGCGGCTGCCCGGACTTTGGAGATCAGAGCTGTCGCGGCCGAAGGGGGCTATGTGGACTATGGAGCGCAGACTCTGAGCCTGGGCCGGGCCAGCGATCCATTTTCGGCGCTGTTTGGGTTGGGCGCGCAGCTTGGCTATCGCGCCGCGACCGGGCTTGGGATCGATGCGTTGCGGCCGGTGGCCATCCTGCCCGACATCGCCCCGAGAGCCATCTTGCTGATTTACGGGGAATACGAGATGACTCTTGCTGGCGCGCGCCAGGTCGCGGCAGAGAACGACCATGTGCGGCTGTGGGAGGTTCCTGGGGCGACGCACGGCAGCTATCTGCGTTCGGCCGGGGAGACGTTGTTCAGCGCCGAGGTCGCCGGATTCTTCGAAGAAGCATTGGTTTCAAGACAATAAGCTCACCTTTCCGGATTTTTCAGCCCCTCACCGCAGGGGTGTTTTCATTTGGGGGGCAGTTGGACTATAACGATCTTAGTACGCGAGGGAACCAGGAGGCCGATTTCAGCGTCAAGCGAGTAGCGCATTCATGTGTTACGAAAGAGGCAACCGATGAGCCGATCACGGACAGCATATCTGCTGTTAGGAATGGTGGTGCTGATGTTCTCAGGCGCTTTGCTGGTCAGTGCCCAGCAGACCGATGCGCTTCCGCCGCATGTGATCGATGTCTGGCCCCTGCCGGGAGTCGAACTGGCCCCCGGTGATGGCCTGACGATCACGTTCGATCAGGCGATGGATCAGGCCAGTGTCGAGAGCGCGTTCGGGCTGGAGCCTGGCCTGGGCGGCTCATTCAGTTGGGCCGACAACCGCACGGTGACGTTCACGCCGGACGGCGGCTGGCCTCGAGCGCGGACCTTTGTCATGTCTGTGGGCGTCGGAGCGATCGCCAGCAATGGCCTGCCGCTGGAGGACGCCTATACCGTCGATGTCGTCACGATGGGCGCGTTGGAAGTGACCTCGGTCACACCGGAAGATGGGACCGAAGGCGTGGCGGCGGATGCGCGGCTGGTCGTGACTTTCAACCGGCCGGTGGTGCCGCTGGTTTCGACGGAGCAGATGGCCGATCTGCCTTCACCGTTGGTGATCGAGCCTGCCCTGGAAGGCCAGGGCGAATGGCTTAATACCTCGATCTATACTTTCACTCCTGCCGGTGCCCTGAATGGCGGGACGACCTACACCCTGAAGGTCGCGGCCGGCCTCACCACGGTGACCGGGGCGGTGCTGGAACAGGATTATGTCTGGTCGTTCAGGACGCTCGCTCCCCAGATTCTCAGCATCAGTCCAGGGCCGAGTGAAAGCAATGTACTGCTCGACCGGGTAGTGTCGGTCACGTTCAGCCAGCCGATGGATCGACCCAGCACGCAGGAGGCGTTTTTCCTGCTGTATGGCGGCGAGCCGGTGGCCGGACAGTTTGAGTGGAGCGACGACAGCACGATTCTGACCTTCAGGCCGGATCGCGCACTGACGATCGACAGTATGTACATCGTCAATATCACGTCGGGCGCGCGGAGCGCGGGCGGAGACGCAAGTCTGACCCAGGGACAGTCCTTTGGGTTCTCGACTGTCCCGCTGCCCGCCGTGGCCCGGACCTATCCTGGCAATGGGGAGCGCGATGTACCGCCCGGCAATGGCGCGTCGTTTGATTTCCGCTCGCCCATGAACACGGAGACCTTCGAGGGCCGGATCGTCATTTCCCCGGAACCGGAGGAGTGGCAGCCCGTCGTGTGGGGCGAGCAGTCGCTAAGCCTCCAGTTTTCGTCCCTGCCGAACACGACCTATACAATCACCCTCCTGGCCGGTTCACAGGATATCTACGGCAATCCGATCACGACCGACTACACCTTCAGCTATTCAACCGGCAATATCCGCACGTATGCCTACTCCCTGGCCCGGAACTACGAGTTGTCGCTGATTGGCGCTCATCGGGAGAATTCCCGGCTGCCGATCTACATCAGCGGCACGCCCACGGTCAGCTTCGAACTGTATCGCGTGGACCCGGTGTATGTTCGTGACTTCACATACGGTTACTACTATGACACCAACCTGCCCAGCTTCGTTCAGCCGGAGAATCTGGTGCGCGCCTGGTCAGAATCATTTGACTCTCAGGGGCGGGAAGGGGTTGCCAAGGAGGTGCTGCTGGCCTCCGAGCAAGGCGGACGGCTGCCAGCCGGGATTTACTGGGTGGTCATGCAGGCTCCGGAGGATCAGCGGTACCAGTTCCCGCTGGCGGTGGTGACCGCCAATGTGACGCTGAAGCGATCGCCTGGCGAAGTCATGGTCTGGGCGACAGACATGCCCAGCGCTGACCCCGTAGCCGGGGCTGCGGTCACGATCTATCACCAGGGGCAAGTTCTCCTGCGTGGCACGACGGACGATCAAGGCGTGTTTCGCTCGGCACTGGATTTGAGGGGCTACGACGATCGTTTCATCCATGCCGTGGTCGAAGGCGCTGGTGCGTATGGCGTGTGGTACAGCCATTACGCCTCCGATCTTCCCCTGACGAATGGGTATCTGTATACGGATCGCCCGATCTATCGCCCCGGCGAGACGGTCTACTTCCGCGGCGTGCTGCGCGACCGGCTGGACATGGATTACACCATTCCCAACGTGCGCAGCGTGCGCGTGACGATGAACGCGATGTATTCCGGGCAGCAGTTGTTCGACGAGGACGTGCCCGTGACAGAATACGGCACGTTCAGCGGGGAGCTGGTTCTGGCGGAAGACGCGCCGGTCGACCAGGTGACAATCACTGCTGGCTCGGCCTATGTGTCGTTCACGATCGCCGAGTTCCGTGTACCTGAATTCGAAGTGAGCGTGACCCCTCAGGTCACGGAGATGTTCCAGGGCGAAACGCTGAACGCGGTCGTGCAGTCCTCGTTCTACTCCGGCGGGGCGGTCAGTAACGCCAGTCTGAGCTGGTATGCATACGGATCGCCGACGAGCTTCTCTTACAGCGGGCCGGGCCATTACAACTTCCTGGATTCGTCCCAGGAATACTTCTATCACGATCTGGGGAGTGGCAGCGGGACGACCGACGCCAGCGGCCGGTTCATGATCACATCCGAGAACACACGGCCGCCTTACCGCCGCCCGATGGAGATCACGGTCGAGGCCAGCGTTACCGACGAGAGCATGCAGCAGATCAGCGGGCGGGCCAGCCTGATCGCCCATCCGGCCAATGTGTACGTGGGCCTGCGCTCGGATCGCTACTTCGGGCGCGAGAGCCAGCCGATGGAGATCGGCCTGATCGCGGTCACGGCGGCCAGCGAGCCGCTGGCCGACAAGCGGATCAATCTAAACATCGTCGAAATCCGCTGGACGCGGCTCCCTGTGGAAGGTCAGTTTGGGCGCTATACCTGGGAACGCGAGGAAATCGAGGTCGAAACCGGGGAAGTCCGGACCGGCGCGGATGGTACCGCGACCTATACCTTCACGCCGCCGGCTGCCGGCATCTACCGGGCGCGGGCCGAGGCGCTGGACGAATACGAGCGGCCGAACAGCAGCACGCTCCAGTTCTGGGTGACCGGCAACCGGCCGGTGTGGTGGGGCGAGCCGTCTCAGACAATCGACCTGGTCGCCGACAAGGAAGCGTACCGGCCCGGCGATGTCGCCCAGGTGCTGGTGCCGATTCCCTTCGCCGGGGCGTCCACGGTGCTGGTCAGCGTGGAGCGGGCCGGGATCATCAGCTATGAGATCCTGGCGGTGGAAGGCTCGACTCTGTTGTACGAACTGCCGCTGACCGAAGCCCACGTCCCCACGGTGCATCTGGATGTGACCGTGGTGAAAGGCATTGACGAGGAGAGCCTGAATCCAGACTATCGTACCGGACGAATCACCCTGGAAGTCGAGCCGGTGGAACAGCAGCTTGTCGTGACCCTGACTCCTACCGCACGGCTCGCCCAGCCGCGCGACTCGGTGACCTTCGACATGCAGGTGACCGACGCGCATGGCGAGCCGGTGGTGGCGGAAGTGGGTGTGGCGCTGACCGACAAGGCCATTCTGGCGCTGATGTCGCCCAACAGTGGCAGCCTGATCGACCAGTTTTACGGCTCGCAAGGCAACTATGTGAGCACCGACATCTCGCTGACTGCCTTGCTCGACCGGATCACGGACGAGTACGTGGGGGTTGAAGAAGAACGCGCGGCCGCCGAGTCCGCGGGGGCGATGATGGATGGCATGGTCGCGATGGCACCCATGGCTGCCGCGCCCACCGCGACCGCCGCGGCCACGGATGTGCCAGGACTGGCACAGACACCGGTCACGGTCCGGGAGAATTTCGAGCAAACACCGCTGTGGGCGGCCCATGTGGTGACCGGCGCGGATGGCCGCGCCACGGTGAGCGTTGATCTGCCCGATAACCTGACGACCTGGACGCTGGACGCGCGGGCGCTGACCCTGACGACGGAAGTTGGGCAGGCGACCACGGAGATCGTGTCCACGCTGCCGCTGCTGATTCGCCCGGTGACACCGCGTTTCTTCGTTGTGGATGACCGGGTACAATTGGCGGCGGTTGTGAACAACAATACCGAAACCGCGCAGACCGTCCAGGTTTCGCTGGAGGCGGGCGGCGTGATCCTGGAGAGTGACGCGACCCAGACCGTGACGATCGATGCCGGCGGGCGGGCGCGCGTCGAATGGATGGCGGTGGCCCAGGACGTGCAGTTCGTCGACCTGACCTTCATCGCTATTGGCCAGGATGGCTACCAGGACGCCAGCAAACCGACTCTGGCGACCGGGCCGAACGGTACCATCCCGGTTTATCGCTACACGGCACCCGATACGGTGGGCACGGGCGGCGTCCTGCGTGAAGGCGGCTCCCGCGTGGAGGCGATCAGTTTGCCACCGCGGCTGGATGCCAGCCAGGGCGATCTCACCGTCCGGATCGATCCCAGCCTGGCGGTGACCACGGTCGACGCGCTGGACTACCTGCGCAACTACCCCCACCAGTGCGTCGAGCAGACGGTCAGCCGCTTCCTGCCGAATGTGATGACTTACCGCGCCCTGCGCGATCTAGGCCTGAGCGATCCCGATTTGGAAGCCAAGCTGTATGCCGCGCTGACCGAGGCGCTGGCTAAATTGACGGCGGAGCAGAATCCCGACGGCGGCTGGGGCTGGTTCGGCGTGATGGAGAGCGATCCCCTGGTGACGGCCTATGCCTCACTCGGCCTGATCGAGGCGCGGGCGGCCGGATTCGAGATCGACTCGCAGATGATCGACCGCGCGCTGAACTTCGTGCGCAGTGACTACGTCACGCCTCGGATGGAAACCCAGCCGTGGCGGCTGAACCGGCAGGCGTTCTACTTCTACGTGCTGGCCCAGGCGGGGCAGGGCAACCTCGATGGATTCCAGGCGCTGTTCGAGCAGCGGTTGGAGATGTCCTACCAGGCGCGGGCTTACCTGCTGATGGCCTACCAGACGCTGTTCCCGGACCAGAGCGCCGTGGCCGATCTGGTCAGTGATCTGACGACGGGAGCCATCCTGTCGTCGACCGGAGCTCACTGGGAGGAAGCCGAACACGATTGGTGGAACTGGAGCAGCAATACCCGGACCACAGCGGTCGTGCTGGGCGCGCTGATCAAGGCCGTCCCGCAGAGTGATCTGTTGCCCAACGCGGTGCGCTGGCTGATGGTGGCGCGGGAAGGCGATCACTGGGAATCGACCCAGGAAACTGCCTGGGCGGTGATGGCCCTGACCGATTGGATGGTCCTGACCGGCGAACTGCGTGGCAACTACGACTATCAGGTCGCGCTCAACCAGTCCGTGTTGGGCGGCGATACGGTGACCCCCGAAACGGTGCGTGAAGGGCAGGTGCTGCGGGTGGCCGTCAGCGATCTGCTGCGGGACGAGATCAACCAGTTGGTCGTGGTGCGAGGCGAGGGTGACGGGGCGCTGTACTACACCGCGCACCTGAACCTGCGCTTGCCCGCTTCGGAGGTGGATGCTCTGAGCCGCGGAATCAGCGTGAGCCGTGAATACTTCCTGGCCGATGCGCCTGAGATGGCCGTCACCCAGGCTCAGGTCGGCGATGTCATCACGGTGCGGTTGACGATCAACCTGCCGCAGGATATCTACTACTTCGTCCTGGAAGACCCGATCCCGGCCGGGACGGAGGGCGTCAACACGTCCTTGCTGACCACGAGCCGGCAGGCGGAAGGTCCGACGCTGGAACGCCAGTGGGACTACGACCCATTTTGGTACTGGGGCTGGTGGTGGTTCGATCACACCGAGATGCGCGATGAGCAGGTCAATCTGTATGCCGATTATCTGCCACGCGGGACGTACGTGTATACCTACCAGATCCGGGCCAGCGTGCCGGGCGAGTTCCAAACGATGCCCAGCCAGGCGTATGCCTTCTACTTCCCGGAGGTGTTTGGCCGGACGGCGGGGACGCTGTTCACCGTGCAACCGGTTGACGGCGAGTAAGCAATAGGTTCGACTTTCGCCAAACCGCCCTGTGCCGCCGCAAGCCACAGGGCGGTTCTAGTTGTCCGTCGAAAGCCGCTTTTCCATCCATTGAACGCCCAGCGAAAGCAGGACGGTCATAGTCAGGTACATGAAGGCGACGGTGTTGTAGGTCTCGAAGAAGCGGAAGGTGCTGGACGAGTACAGCTTGCCGAGTTGGGTGATATCCCGCACGCCCAGCACGGAAACCAGTGAGGAGTCCTTGAGCATGGCGATGAAGTCATTGCCCAGGGGAGGCAGGACTCGCTTGATCGCCTGGGGCAGGATCACCCAGCGCATGGCCTGCCAGTAGCTCATGCCCAGACTGCGCGCCGCTTCCATCTGGCCGTGCTCGATTGACTCGATCCCGGCCCGGAATATTTCAGAGAGGAAGGCTGCATAACCCAGGGTCAGCGCGATGACGCCGCGCGCGGTGAAGTCCAGGTTGCGCACGGTCATCTCCGCCATGGAAGCGGCCAGCCCTGGCAGTATATTCGCTTCGGCTAGCGCTCGGCCGATGGTGTTGGCCAGGTCGACCAGGGCCGGCGCGCCGACGAAGGCGATGTAATACAGCAGCACCAGCATAGGGATGCCGCGCATGATTTCGATGTACAGCGAGGCAGCATGGTAGATGACCGGGTTGCTGGAGACGCGCGCCAATCCCAGGAGCAGACCTAGAATCATGGCGAGCGTGTAGGCGATGATCGTGACATACAGGGTCACGCCGATGCCTTCGACCAACTGGCCGGCGATCAGGGTGTAGTTTTCGTCGGTGGCGATCGACCAGAGAATGAGAATGGCGATCAGCAGGGTGATCAATAGCCACCAGGGCAGGCGCGCGATCTGGTTGGTGAAGGGTAGGGCGTGGCCCTTGCCGATGGCTTGTCGTTGTTCGCGATCTGGCATGACAACCAGCCTTTCCACAGGGAACGGGGTGCGTCATACGGCGCACCCC
>CAZHMJ010000148.1:0-11985 GCA_964533805.1 uncultured Anaerolineae bacterium
CGGCGTCGGCAATGCTGCTGTGCTCCTCAAGCAGGAACAACCGCATCGGCTCGGCCTGCAAAAGATGGTGAACCTTATTCCACTCAATCTGATATGCAGTCAGGGTGGGGATGAGATCATCGATATCCGACAGGCTGGCGATATAAACAGCCAGCACATTGCTGTCATTGAAGTGCATCCGCCGCCGCCGTCCGCGAGCCGTGACTCGCGTCCAAGACATCACATCGCGGTAACCGGCAGCGATGAACACCTCTTCCGACTGCCCCAACACCAGAAGATTCACCTGAAGAATACAGGGGGGCAGTCGCAGGCTGGTATAGATCAACGCCGACACATCCGGCTCGGCGGACCGAGCATGGATGTGAAGCGATGATTCCATCCCCATATGGCTTTCGGTCAGGGTCTGGATCTGGATGGGATGGGTCGATCGCAGCAGCGAATAGTAAGTTCGAATGTATAACTCGATCTCTTCGCTACCCGTTTTGGGTACTGTGCGATCCATAGACTTCCCCTCCAACCACGGTATGCCTACTTGTCACGTCCCGAGGACTGCCGCCGCCTCATTTCCATCTGTCTGCGTTTCTTAGCCTCGCGCTCCTGTTGCTGCCGTTCGCGATCCTTGACAGCCTGTTTGGCGAATTTGATAGCCTGGTCCTCATCAGCCGACCGACCGGAGAATATCGCGACCAGCATCATTGCAATCATGAACATCACCAGCCAGATCGCCCCGGCAATTAGGAAATCGATAGTGGTCGAAGACAGACCGCCAAAGGAAACGCCTCTGGAAGTGAGAAAACCACGCACAGTTGGCATCAGCAGATAGGCAAACAGGCCAAAAGCAAGGGCCAGGATCAGGCCAAAAACGGGCAACAGAGGATTGCGTCTGCGCTTTTTCTTCTGAATAACCACTGCGGGACGTCTACTCATGCCACACCTCCGATTCACTCACTGAGCAGAGCGGCTTTCTTGAATGCATCGATAATTTTGTAATAGCCTGTACATCGGCAAAGATTTCCGGTAATGCTCAATTTGATCTGCTCCAGGGAGGGAGCTGGAATTTCCTCCAGTAGCTTGGCGCCCGCCATTAGGAAACCGGGTGTGCAATACCCACACTGAACGGCGCCGGTCTCGATGAAAGCTTGCTGGATAGGATGTAGTCTTCCCTCCTGCGCCAATCCCTCGACAGTGATAATCTCTGCCCCATGCGCCCTCGGCGCTGGGACAAGACACGACATCACGGCCACGCCATCCAGGAAAACCGTGCATGCGCCACATTCACCCTCGGCACAGCCTTCTTTGGTTCCGGTCAGTCCAAGGTCCTCGCGCAGAAAACGCAGCAGGGTCTTCTCATGCCCGGACGGCACCACATAGTGCTGGCCATTGACTGTCGTCTCGATGGGCGTACCAGGGTCAAAAGACAGAGTCTCGCCTACTGGAGCAGTGCCATGCCCCTGGGTGGTTCCCCACAGCATAGGCGGGTGGGCAGGAATCATCTCCCCTTCCGCGCCGGCGCTAAGGGTTCGCAAAGCACGCGCGACGAGCACGCGGATCATCTCTCTGCGATACTGGGCGGTGCCCCGCACATCATCGATTGGCGAACCGGCCTCGACCGCCAGTCGGGCTGCCTCATGAATCACGGCGTGAGTCAGAGTCTTCCCCCGCAGCGATTGCTCGGCGGCCTGCGCGCGCACAATCGTGGGAGCCACGCTGCCCAGCGTAATGCGAGCATCGACAATCACATCTCCATCGAAAGTCAACACGACCGCCGTATTCACCACGGAGATGGCCTGGGCGCGCCGCAACCCTAACTTCAGGAAGATTCCCCGCTGGTTATCCTGCACGAGGGGAACATTGATGCCCGTAAGCATTTCGTCAGGGCGCAGCACCGTACGCCGAACACCTAGATAGAATTCGTCTAGCGGTACAGTCCGTTCGCCTTGTACAGACCGTAGCGTGACTGTCGCGCCCATGGCCCACAGCGGTGTAATCGTATCATTCGCCGGGCTAGCCGTGATCAGGTTGCCGGCAACCGTGCCTCGATTGCGGATTTGCGGCGCGCCGACTTCCCAGGCCGCAATCGCCAGGGGCAGCGCGCGATCGACCAGTAGCGGATTTCCCACAACCTGGTTGTGAGTCACAAGCGCGCCCAGATGCGCGATCCCATCCTGAACCTTGATTTCGTCCAGCCCGGCGATCCGCGTGATGTCGATCAGAACCTCAACCCCAGGACGCTGCTTGCGCTCCAGTTCGAGAATAAGGTCCGTCCCGCCAGCGACCAGACGCGCTCGCCCCTGATACTGGTCCAGCAGGTGCAGGACATCATCTACAGAAGCTGCATGATAGTATTTGTGCCACATTCTGCCACCATCCCATCAGGCGCTGAAAAGGGTTAGACCGCCAGATCAAACCGGGTCAATCGTCAGCAGGCGAACAGGATCGACATTGACAACTTGCGTCCCAAGGTACTCCGTCCATGTTGTCTCTCTTCGATCAAAAACGTCGATATGCCCATGGAGCAGATACCGGGGTCGGTACCACCGAATCAGGGTCAACAACGCCTTGAAGCCCATATGGGGACGATCCTCTCGATCGTGAATGCCACGGGGAGGCGCGTGTGTGACCATCACATCAATGCCGTGGCCGCGCCGCCAGCGGCGCGGCAGCATCCGGGGCGCATAGCTCAGCACATTGCGCATCATTTCGCCATCGGTATATTGCAAAGGGGCGTTGTTGTAACGCAGACTCCCCCCCAGACCCGCGAAAGTCAATCCTTTCAACGAGATCATGCGCTTGTGTAAATTCTCACCGCCCGGTGCCCGCTCAAGATAGCTGGTGTCATGATTACCGTGTACATAGAGCAACGGGACATTGAGAACTGAGGTTACGAAATCCAGATACGGAACCGGCAGATCGCCACAACTCACCAATAGCTCGACGTCCTGATAGGTGCGCCGCACGTAGGCGAGATTCTGAAATTGTGGGAGCTCGACATCGCTGATCGCCAGAATCTTCACAGGATATCATTCGCAGAACTAGAACCGTCAGGATTGTTCCGTGTCTGTGCCAGGACCAGTATTCTCACGCTGGGCCATCCAGCGCATTTGTTTTCCGTTCCCCCCACGCTGCACCATCACGATCTCGGCCAGAACGCTGAGCGCGATCTCACGGGGAGTCTCCGCATTCAGTTCCAACCCTACAGGCGCATGGATGCGAGCAATCTCCGCCTCAGAGATTCCCTTCTCCCGCAAGGCGTCCAAGGTGAGTGCCCAGCGACGCCGGCTACCAATGAGACCAATGTACCGGGCGGGGGATTTGAGCAAGGGTGGCAGAAGTTCCAGATCGACGATCTGGCCGCGTGTCATTGCAGCTACATATGTCTGCCTCGTGATCACCACATGCGCCGTCATCTCGGCTGACGGCACCGGATAGTAGCCATCCATACCGGGAATGCTCTCTGGATTGCAGAGTTCGACCCGGTCATCGCTCACCAGAACCCGAAATCCGATCCATTTCGCCAGAGACGCGACTTCCTTGCCAACATGGCCACAGCCAACCACCAACACGGTTGGTGGAAGAAGCACGGGCTCGACAAAAACCTCAACCGTCCCACCGCAGATACCCACATCTCCCTGGCTCATATCGGACATATGATACTCGATCACCTCAGGCTGGCCGGTCTTCAGGCTCTGGAGCGCCGCCTCGATCGCCCGTGCTTCGAGCAGCCCCCCCCCCACGGTCCCCGCGATCCGGCCGTCAGGATAGACAATCATCTTACTACCCGCATGCCGAGGGACAGATCCCTGAGTCCGAATCACGGTGGCTAGCGCAGCATCCACACCCTGACGCTGGATCTCTGCCAGGGCTTCATAAACCTCGTAGAGTTCCATGCCAAGCTGTCCAATGACCTGTCGGGCTAGTTTGAATAGCCATTCGCAAAGGTATCGATCATCAACCGGACATCGTCCCCGAGAGGGTACAACACCGGGCAGGTGCAGCCCGACGAGGCATACTCCCGGACCTTGGCCCGGACTTCTTCCGGTGTACCGGAAGCGGTGATGAGTTGGACCACGTCGTCCGGCACCAGCGCCATAGCGCGTTCGATATCCTCTTCGGTCGCCGGCCAGGTCAGCACCTGGTGGATCTCGTCCAGGAGCGTCTGGCTCACGCCGCTCGCCTTCATGATATGCGGCTGCTGGCCGAGATATTGGGTCACAAGTTTTCGGGCATTATCCAGTGCCTTCTTGCGATCCAGGTCGACCGAGGCCACCACAAGCTGCGGTCGGTCGATATCGTCCAGCGATCGTCCGGCAAGTCTGGCGCCCTTTTCGAGTTGGTCCAGGGCCTGCTCGTTGTATTTCGGCGAAACGAGATAGTTGAGCAAAGCCCCGTCCGCGATTTCGCCTGTCAGGGCCATCATCTGCGGGCCGGTCGCGCCAATATAGATTGGAACATTGCGTGGTTCGCGCCGGCCGTGCACCACATCCAGTTCGACGCCCGTGAGGTTGACATACTCACCGTGGAACGTGACGTTCTTCAGGGCCAACAAGTCACGCACAGCGGTAACGACCTCGCGCATCGCCTTAAGCGGCTTATCCCGATTGATACCAACATTCCTGGCCAGGGGGTCCCACCAAGCGCCAATACCCAGGATGATCCGATCCTTGGCCAGATCGTCCAACGTCAAGAAGGTCGCGGCAATCAATGCCGGGTTCCGCGTCCAGTTGTTGATCACGCCCGACCCCACTTTGATCCGGGTCGTCGTCGCGGCAAACGCCGCCATCGGCACGATCGCATCCCGCACCAGGCGGCTCTCCGCCTGCCATACGGCCTCGAACCCCTTGCTTTCCGCATATTGGACATAGCGGATTGCGTCCGGAAGCTCATGCGCATCCTGGAGATACAACGCTACGCGGTCACTCATTAGGGTTTCTCCTTCTGGGATGACTCGGCGAGTAACAGATTCTCAGCAGAGAGTTCGATCAACGGGCGTAGTCCCTGCTCGCTGCACAGGACAAGGTAAGTTACCAGATCATCAGGTGTATCCAGATCCAGCATGAGCCGCTCGGATCGATACACATGCACGGTTGCATTCGCTGCCTGAGCCGCCGCCAGATGTCTTTGAAAACTGGCCTGGCCAAACATGAAGGAAAACAGGCCTGGCGGGTGCATCAAGATCGCATTCGTCCCTTCTTCAGATCGATCGGGCACGATCACCACTGATTGCTGATATTTCCCCAGTTCGACGATCTCACCCACATCTTCAGGCGCGAGCAGTGGCAAATCCGCGGGCAGCACCAGAGAAGCCTGGGCATTCCAGCTCGCGATCACTTGCCCGGCACGCTGAAGCGCGGAATTCAGCTCCGGAGCGCCACTTTCCTGGACCGTCTTAGCGCCATACTTGCGGGCCAGCACCAGCGCCCGACTATCCCGGCTGATGACCAGAACGCCGCCGACTGCGCGGCTTTCCTGAAGCATGGCCAGCGTGTGAGACAGCATCGCCATCGCCAATTGCTCGCGCACTTCGGGCAACAACACACCGGCCAGCCGACTTTTGGCGCGGTTCAACGGCTTGACCGGAACAATGGCCCACACATTCACCCCGCTAGTTCCTTTGCCCAGGCCAGCACCCGACGCGCCAGACTGCACTTATCTTGCTCGGTCTTCATGATGGTATCAGTGACCAGCACTGGACACCGAAAATCTGCCTGTGTGTACAATGCCCCGTCCTGCACATCCAGGACAAACCCTGCCAGGAGTTCACCGTAATAGGCCGCGACACTCGGTGCGGAAGCAATCAGCCCCAGATCATTGAATAGTTTGGCGGCAGGGCCCTTGATTGCCGCACCAGCCACAATCGGACTTACCGCGACGACGGGTGCCCGGCCTATCGCCGAAATCATCCCAGGAATGGCCAGCATCGGCGCAATCGATAATAGCGGATTCGAAGGGCAAATGACAACAACATCCGCCCTATCGAAGGCGGCCCGCACTGCAATGGACAGGCTGGCCTGCTCAGCGCCTCGATACTCGATCAGCTTCACAGTGGGCTGCCATCGGTGGCGCACGAAGTATTCCTGAAAGTCCAGCCACCCGTGCTCGACCGTCTCCAGGGTCGTGCGCACGGGTTCATCCGTCATGGGAAGAACGGTGTGCGCGATTCCGAGGGCCAAACACATCTGTCGGGTCACTTCAGTGAGTGTCTTCCCTGTGGACAGGCAGGCGGTCCTGTACAGATGCGTCGCCAGATCACGGTCGCCCAGGCCAAACCAGGCCGGTCCTCCATAGCGCTTCATCTGGTCCAGCATACTGGTGGTATCGCCGGCGATCCCCCACCCCGTCTCCGGGTTGGCCAGTCCGGACAGCGTATACATCACTGTGTCGAGATCAGGGGATATCGCAAGACCGTACAACTGAAAATCATCGCCCGTATTGACGATCACAGTCAACTGGTTCGGATCCAAGCATCGAGCCAGTCCAAGCGCCAACTTCGCGCCACCCACTCCCCCCGCTAATGCCACTACATGATTCAGCGCCATGCCACCCTGGTTTCCAGATTCTCGCGCGTCCTATACGATTCCCCTGCCGGATATCCGATGGTGATGAGCGCCTGGGGTTCCCAATCCCCTGGCAAATCCAGGGCGGCGCGCACTTCGTCCGCACAAAACAGGGGCGCGCACATCCAGCACGCGCCCAATCCGGATGCAGATGCCATCAATAGCAGATTCTGCCCTGCCATAGCCGTACTCTGCACAGCCATTAGATGCTCAGCCGCCTGGCGACTCTGATCTGGATAGCGATCCATATCCTGCATGCTCACACACAGCACGATCCCAGCCGCCGCGTCTGTGATCCGTTGGTAGGATCGGTTCACATCCGCCTCGATCTGCTCGAGTGGGACTCGATCGTCCTCCAGATCCCTCCGGAGTTGGTGTCCCATCGTTCGCGCGAGAAGCGCCTTGCTCTCCGCCGATTGCAGGATGGCAAATCGCCATGGTTGGCGATTATGCGCCGAAGGCGCCCAGATCGCGGCCTCGATGAGCCGGGTAAGCTGTTCCGGCAAAACCGGTCTTGGCTGATAGCGCCGGATCGACCTGCGGCTCCGGATGATGCGCTCTAAGAACTCACCTGGTTCGGATGGAATGCTCATCAAGATAGAGATCCTGTTCCGGACGGCGAACAAGGTCGGATGCCCTGCCCGCCAGACCCTCCAGAGTCAATCCCCGAACCAGCACCACCGGTCGCCCCTCGTCCGCCTCCCCCGTCACGAGCCCGGCCGCGCCGGCGATCGCGTCTGCCACCGCAATGATGGTTGCCCGCAGCTCGCGCTGGAAGAGGTCGGCGCGCCCTCGTAGATCCAGGATAGCGGGCATCCCCGCCACACCAATCGCCACGCCCACGTTTCCGACCCGGAACGGCCGCCCATGTGTGTCACTGATGATGATCCCAACCGGGATGCCAGTCTCCGCCAGGAATGCCTGATGCAGGCGCTCTGCCGAGCGATCCGGGTCCTCAGGCAACAGGAGAACCCAGTCCTCGCCATTCGGCCCGACATTGGAATGGTCGATGCCCGCATTAGCCGAGGTGAAACCCAGGCGATGCCGGACAATCAGAACCCCTTCCCGAAACCGGGACACCGCAGTTGACTCGCTTAAGATAGCTTCCACAAGACGGGCATCTTTTCCGGTCGCCACCGCAAGCTCGACCGCTCGCGGCGATGGCGCCACAGTTCGCAAATCCAGCCAGCGGCCCTCCGACTTCGAGACAATCTTCGAGGTCACAACGAGGACGTCCCCAGGCTGAAGATGCAGTCCCGCGCGGTCCAGAGCCTGCAAGACAAGCGAGACAAGATCATCCCCCGCCTCGATTAATGGCAATCCAGACAGCGCCTTGAGTGAAATCTGATCCGGGAACATCACCCTGGTTTGATCCCTGTGATGCGAATACCAACGCCATGTCCCTTGTAACGAATACCGAGGCCAATTAGAACCGGCGTAAGAGCTTCCACAGCGATAGCATTTTCCAGCTTGCCCGCATCGAATCCGCGCATGCCGGTCGCCTCGACCAGTCGAATCACTTCCGCCTTGGCCTCTTTGTCGTTCCCGCAGACCAGGACGTCACAGTCCACAACGGTATTAGGATCTTTCAGGTGTTCGGCGCTAACATTCTGGAAGGCAGCGACCACCTGCACGTCTGGCCCCAGGTACGCCTGGGCCTCAAGGGCCGCTGCCCCACCCTCCGGCAGATGAACGACGCTGACTTTGGGTGGATTGAGTGGAACCGTTACGTCAACGAGAATCTTGCCCTGAACCGCCTCCTTAATCATCCCAAGCGTGTCCTTATGAGCAGCATAGGGCACAGTCAAGACCACGAGATTCGCGCGCGCGGCCGCCGTGGGATTATCCGCGCCATGCACCACCCCATCGCCCAGCAAGACATTCAGTTCATCGGCCTTCTGTTGGGCACGCTCTTCACTGCGCGATCCGATGATGACCTGATAGCCGCTCGCGGCCCAGCGCGCAGCCAGCCCTGATCCTTCTTTACCGGTGCCACCCACAACCGCAATCGTCATGATCGTTTTTTCGTTTACCACGGAATCCCACCTTTAGCTCAAAAACACCGAAGCCGTCTCACACCGGCGTCTGATCAAGAACACGCTGCACATTCGCCCGGTAGCGCTCCCACACACGCGGCGCCAGCGCGCGGGCCTCTTCCATGATGGACGTCTCATCGAGAGTCAGCAGCTTGCGATCTCGCATCAACCACCGCCCATTGACCAGAGTGGCCGTCACCATGGATGCCTCAAAACCGAAGATGATATGCCAGGGTAGGTTATCAATCGTCAGTGGGGTAAACGGCCGGTAATCAACCAGCATGAGATCGGCAGCAGCCCCAACTTCGAGCGTCCCAATCCGCTGTGACGGGAAAAAGACCTCCGCCAGCCGGGCGTTGTTCTCCAACGCCATCCGGGCGATCTCGCCGCCGCCAGCCCGACGGGGATCGCGATGGATCACCTTGTGCAGAAAATAGGCCGCTTTCCATTCGGCCCACATGTTGTTGGAAAAGCCATCGTTCCCAAGCACAACATTAGCTCCCCCGCGCATCATGGCATCGAATGGAGCAGCTCCAACTGCATTGTTCATGTTTGAACGCGGCTGGTGAGAAATCCAGGTGCCCGTATCCCGCAATAAAACCTGTTCCCAGGCGTCGGTATGGACAATATGGGCAACGATGCTCTTAGGACCCAGAATCCCATGCCGTTGCAGCCGGTCGACCACGCGCAGTCCATACCGCTGCAAGCTGTGATACTCATCCACTTCATGCTCGGCCACATGAATGTGAAAGCCAGTGTCCAGGCCCTGCGCCGCCGCCAGGCACTTACCCAGCGTCTCATCCCCGACCGTCAGGCCCGCATGCAGCCCGAAAGTGGCTGCGATATTGGGCCGCGCCTGAGCTGCCTGCAGGAACCGGACATTTTCGGCAATCCCAGCCTCGGCCTTTTCAGAGCCATCCCGATCAGTCACTTCGTAACACAAGACTGCCTTGAGGCCAGCCTGCTCGACTGCGTCGGCAATCACATCCAGACTGCCATCGATCGCATTTGGACTGGCATGGTGATCGAAAAGCAGGGTTGTCCCGTGTTTGATCGCGTCGACCAGGCATACCAGCGCGCTGTAACGAACCGCTTCCTGATCAAGGGCTTTGTCCAGCGGCCACCACAGTCGCTGGAGGATTTCCGAGAAGTCCTTGGGAGCCGGACCAGGAATCGCCAGACCGCGTGCATACGCTCCATAGAAATGCGTGTGGGCGCAAATCCCGCCAGGCATCACGTACTGCTGACGGACGTCGACCAGTTCCTCGCCAGGATACTTGGCCTGCATGTCACCGCTGGAACCGATATCGGCCACCTTACCATCAACAATCCGCAGACCGCCGTCCTCGACTATTCGAAGTGCTTCGCCCAAAAGGATGAGCTTTCCATGAATAATCAACATTGCATTAACCTCAGTTCTCCAGAGGTATGGACGCGGGCAGAGGTCCACCCAGGGCGGTCACACGGGATCGAAGAGCCTGGAGAGCCTGTTCGAGTGTACCCATCCCTTGTTCAACCGGAAGCCGCAGCCGCCCCTCAGTCGCGGGCCCCGTGGTCGCGATCACGTCACCACGCTGACACTGGATGCGAATCTGAGCACCGCCATCGTCTGTGACCCGTTCCGCTTCCCAGGTGCGATCGGATGGAATACCACCCTGTTGCAGCGCAAAGTAGACTCGGTCGACAAAGTAATCCGCTGTACTGTACAGATCGCCAATCTGTCGTGCCGCCACGAAACGATCCCATGTGGTATACACAAAAACGACCGGGCGACGCGTCGGGTTGAGAATCGGGGGAGCTTTTGGTCGAAGCTCCCCCAGTTGGATTTTGTAGTACAACGCTTCTGCCCGGGGATGATCCGCTTCTTCCGGCAGAAGGTCACGACGACGAACCAGCTCGTGACCGGTGCGGCGCGCATAATAACGCACGCCCCCATTTTCCGCGCCAAAGGCGCGGCTCAGATAGAACGCCAGATACTCAACATGGATTCCGCGCGCAGTCTGTTCGACGGGAATTCGGTACCAGTGATCGTGCCGAACATGATCAAGATCGGCCTTCCGGTTGATGACCCCGACCAGCACACGATCTTCTGGATACATGCCAGATCATGCTCCAGGCTACGCGCCAGGATGTTCCTTCCGCCATGCAATCAGCCGGCTGTCGATCTCACCCACAAGCTGTTGGTGCTCGCGCCACCAGGTCTGACTGAGTTGGGCGTTCAGTTGTTCAACCGTCTTACCCTGCTGCTCCACCCAGGTGTAGTACTTGAGATTGTGCCACTGCCGGCGATTTTCAGGCGTGCCGCGCTTGATCCAATCTGTCTTCTGCCAGTGAAGTAGCCCGCGAATAATTGCGGTCGCCTCGGCCTCGTCGATCGCACCGTGGCTTTCGCGCATGGCGGCCATCACGCTTGGATAACGATCCATGCCATCGGTGGCGATCGTCACGACGACGTCATCCGGTCCCAATTCAAAGTACTTAGCACTCTTAATGGCACCGATGATGTTGCAGATGCTGCTGATACCAAGAATGCGTCCATATTTCTCGACCAGCGCTTCCTCGATCCCAAAGCGCTTGACGAGGGTCTCCCGCCCCGCCTTTTCGGCAAAGACCTGCAAGACCCGCTTGGTCTCGATATCATCAATGCACATGATCGCATCCATGTTGTTAACATTATGGATCCACGTCACATGCTTGTCGCCGATGCCCTGGATATCGTGCCCACCATAGCCATTGTTATAGAGCGTCGGGCACTGGATCGGCTCCAGGCCAATGATCTTGTGATCGGGCCATTCCTGCTTCAGACGATCGCCAGCGGCAATCGTGCCCGCGCTTCCCATCGAAGATACGTAAGCAGCAACCTGCCCGTTGCCAATCCCTTTTTGTTGCAGCTCGCGTACCAGCTCAACGATGGTATTGCCGGTCACATGGTAATGGAACCGGTAATTGCCCATCACTTCGAACTGGTTCAAAATCCGCACGTTCGGATCGGACCGGCGTAGTTCCCAAGTCTTGTCGTAGATCTCCTTGACGTTGCTTTCGCAGCCGGGAGTCTTGATGACCTGCGCGCCGTACAATTCGATCTTCTCGAAGCGTTCCTTGCTCATTTCTTCGGGAAGAATCACGATCCCGCGGTAGCCCATCCGGCCACCGATCCACGCACCGCCGATGCCGTAGTTGCCCGTGGACGGCCAAACCAGGGTATGGTGATCGGTATCCACCTCGCCAAACAGCGTCTTCTCGACCAGGACGGAATACGCGGCGCCAACCTTATGGCTGCCGCTTGGGAAATCGGCCCCGTAAAGGACCACGATATTAGTATCAATTCCAGTGAGTTCTTTTGGCAGGACCGTATAATACACCTGGTCGTTTTCATCGCGCCAGGTGACGTTGTA
>CAZHMJ010000149.1:0-4126 GCA_964533805.1 uncultured Anaerolineae bacterium
CCGTGTTCCTCATGGACGAGCCGCTCTCCAACCTGGACGCCAAGCTCCGCGTTGAAGCGCGCGCCTTCATCCAGAAACTGCACCAGCAGCTCGAAACCACCTTCATCTATGTGACCCACGACCAGACCGAAGCCATGACGATGGGCACGCGCATCGCGGTGCTCAACGCGGGCGTCCTGCAGCAGATCGACTCCCCGACCAACCTGTATCGCTATCCGCGCAACCGGTTCGTCGCCGGCTTCATCGGCAGCCCGTCCATGAACTTCTTCGACGGCAAGCTGGTCAAAGAGGGCGAGAAGCTCTTTGTTGCGACGGACCTCTTCAAGGTCGAAGTGCCGGATCAGATGAAGTCCCGCTACGAAAAGTTCGTGGGCAAGTCCGTCGTCTTCGGCGTACGTCCGGAAGACATCCATGACCCGGACTATCAACCGGCCGACACCATCACCGCCATGGTCGAAGCCAATGTCGACGTGGTTGAGCAGATGGGCTATGAGATGATCGTCTACCTCGAAAAAGATGGCAAGACGTTCCTCGCGCGCTTTGACCCGCGCACCCAGGCTCGTGTTGGCCTGAAGATGAACACCGCCTTCAACATGAGCAACATGCACCTCTTCGACGCCGAAACCGACGAGAACCTCTGGCTGCCTGAGGGCGTCAATCGCGGCTAGGCCTCACCGCTCTAACAAAAAACACCGTCCGGAAATCCGGGCGGTGTTTTTTGTTCAGGCCTCGAACCAGCGAACTCTAATCGGTTCCACGCAGACGGGGATCGAGCGTGTCGCGCAGCCCGTCGCCCAGCAGGTTGAAACCCAGCACGACCAGGGTAATGGCAATCCCCGGAAAGACCATGCCCCACCACGCGCCAGTCACCAGGTACTGCTGGCTCTCGGCCAGCATCTTACCTAGCTCTGGGTACGGCGCCTGTTGTCCCAAACCCAGAAAGCCAAGCGCCGCCGTCTCGACGACGGCCGTCCCCAGCCCCAACGTAGCCTGCACGATCAGCGGAGCCAGGCTGTTGGGCAACACATGCCGGAGCATGATGTGACCACTCCCGGCCCCAACCATGTTGGCAGCCAGCACATAGTCTTCATTCCGGATGCCAATCGCCATTGAACGAGCTAGGCGGGCATAGGCGGGGATCGAGACAATGGCGATTGCCAGCATGGCATTTCGCAAGCCGGGGCCAAAGATCGCCACAAGAGCAATCGCCAGAAGCAGGGATGGGAACGCCAACATGACGTCCATTGTCCGCATGATCAGGCTGTCCAACCAGCCACCGGAGAAACCGGCGATTTCCCCCAGCACTGTGCCAACTAGCACGGAAAAAGTCACCGAAAGCAAGCTGACGGTCAGGGATACCCCTGCTCCGTGGCCCACACGTCGCAGGACATCCCGGCCGATGTTATCGGTCCCGAATGGATGCTCTGCGGTAGGGGCTGTGAATCGGGCCTGGAGATTCTGATCTCGCAATGCATTGTAGTTATCCAGGATCGGCACAAGCACCGAAATCAGAACATAGATCACAACAATCACGGTCCCGATCTGGGCGCTTTTGTTGCGGCGGAATCGAAGCCACAATGACTTCCACTCAGGAATGTAATGATCTGCTGCATTGATCACGGCCGGTGTTGCACGGCCCTCAGTCGTTTCAGCCATTGTTAGTACCTTATACGCGGGTTCAGCCAGGCGTACGAGAGATCGACCAACATGTTGACAGCAACAAACACGAACGTGATGACCAGCGTCACGGATTGAACAATCGCGTAGTCGCGGCCTTGGATGCTGTTGAACAGCCAGCGTCCGATTCCCGGCCACGAGAAGATCGTCTCGGTAAGGACCGCCCCCGCCAGCAGAGAGCCGAGCTGTAAACCAATGACCGTCACAACCGGCAACAGGGCATTGCGCAGCGCATGGCCGCGGATCACCGTACCTTCACGCAAGCCCTTGGCACGCGCCGTCCGGATGTAATCCATGTGCAGCACTTCGAGCATCGCCGAGCGCGTAATTCGGGCAATGATCGCAATCGGGATGGTACTGAGGGTCACCGAAGGCAGGATCAGGTGCTTGAGCGCATCACCTAACCCGGCCCAGTTCCCGGTCAGAATGGCATCGACCGTATTCAGGCCGGTGATAGTCTGAATCTCCACATTGGGACTCAACCGTCCGATAAATGGTAATAGTTTGAGTTGAACCCCGAACAACCATAATAAGAGCAGCCCAAGCCAGAAGATGGGCATCGAAACGCCGATCAGCGATCCCAGCATCGTCCCGGTATCGACCCAGGAGCCGCGTCTCACCGCCGAGAGGACTCCGACTGGAACCCCAACGATCACAGCCAGAACGAGCGCGAACAGCGCCAGTTCAGCCGTCGCCGGGAAGCGCTGGCGCAGCTCATCCGCGATTGGGATATTGCCCGCCACCGAATTGCCCAGATCGCCGCGCAGCACATTGCCGATATAGACCAGATACTGCTCCGGCAGCGGTCTGTCCAGCCCGAGTCGTTCACGAAGCGCAGCCACATTTTCGGTGCTGCCCCGCTCGCCCAACAGGGCCACTTCTGGCCCGCCCGGAATCAGATGGATCAGCAAAAACACAGCGATCGAGGCGCCAATCAGGACTGGCACGGTCTCGAAGAGACGGCGAACGACATATCGAAACATGCGACTTCACTTTCTTCGACAGCGGAGCATCGAAAAGCAGGCCCCGGCCAATACCGGGGCCTGCACTTACTTCAGTGGCTGTCTCTTACTCCACGGTAACGAAACGGTACAGCTCCGTCCCCAGCGGATTGGCCACGTAACCAGATATGTTACTGCGGAACACCAGTGGCACGCCGGTGTGCGCGATCGTAATGCGGCCCACCTGCTCGGCCAGCATCGCGTCTGCCTGCTGGTACAGCGGCTCACGCTCGGCCTGGGTGGTCAGCGCGCGGGCTTCGGTCAGCACGGCGCAGATCTCCGGGAAGTCGAAGTACCCTTCCTGGGCCTGGTTGCACTTGGCGAAGAAGTAGCCGCTGAAGTTGTCCGGGTCGCCATTGTCGCCCGTCCACCCCAGCTGGTACAAGCCGATCAGTTCACCATTGCGGCGGCGATCCAGGTAGGTCGCCCAGTCACCCGCGTTGTCGAGCTGCACGTTGACACCGATCGCGGCCAGGTCCGCCGCCATCGCCTGCCCCATTGCCTCAGCCTGGGGGTTGTACGGACGGGTCGCCGGCTGCCAGAACAGGGTCAACGGGATGGTCTCCTCGACCTGCCCCTCGATGACCTTGCCCTCGGCATCCATCGCCAGCACGTTGACTTCGCTCAAGCCGTTCGGGAAACCCGCCTCGGCCAAAAGCGCTGCGGCCGCCTCAGGATTGTATTCGACCGCCGGCACATCGGGGTTGAAGCCCCACATCAGGGGCGGCAGGAAGGTCGTCGCGACTTCGGCCCCGGCCGGATAGAAAGCGTCCACGTAACCCTGGCGGTTGAGCGCCATCGAGATAGCCTGGCGCACGCGGATGTCACGGAATTCCTGAATCCGGTAATTGAACGCCAGGTACATGACGTTCAGCGCCGGGCGATTGATGACGTACAGGTCCGAGCTGCCTTCGATCACGGCCAGTTCTTCGGGCGTGGAATTTTCTTTGGCGTGAATCTCACCGGCCTGCAGCGCCGCGAAACGGGCCGCGTTGTCGGGGATGATCCGGGTCAGGATGCGCTCAACATTGCCTTCCACCTGGCCCCAGTAGCCGTCCCACAGGTCCTGGGTCACATGGTCGTCTGTCACCCATTCCACAAACTTGTACGGCCCGGTGCAAACGTATCCAACCGCGGGCGTGCCGTAGTCTTCGCCGTACTGTTCAAGCGCCGCCGGGCTGTTGATCTCGAACATGGGCATGGCCAGCGTCGCAGGCATCTGGACAAAGGGCTGGCTGAGGTTGAAGACCACGGTGTATTCATCCGGGGTATCGATGCTCTGGATGAGGGATGCATCGTCGAACCCGCTGAACATGTACTCGTAGTACTCGTAGACCTGCGACTCAAAATGCAGCGGGTTGTCCGTAAAGCGCCAGACGTCGAAGTTGAACTTGACCGCCTCAGCGTTGAACGGCGTGCCATCCTGGAAGGTAACGCCTTCACGCAGC
>CAZHMJ010000149.1:4136-11950 GCA_964533805.1 uncultured Anaerolineae bacterium
GTCCACACCGTCAGTTCCTCATTGCTGGTCAGTTCAGTGGCCAGGCTGGGGAGCACGTTCGTGGTGCTGCCATCGAAGGCCATCAGGGACTCGCAGCCCTGATTGAGAACCGAGAACGACGCGCCGTCGGTCACGACTGCCGAATAGAGCTGTACGGGATTGGTGTACGCACCCCAGATAAAGGTGACCGGTTCCTGAGCGGAGACAGGTCCCAGCATCGTCACCACCAGCAGAAGAGCGAGCAACAAGCCGAGCTTCTTAGACATAAAATCTCCTCCAAAACTCGATAGGATCTGAGCATAGGCTGAAGCCTTCCGGTCCAGCCAACACCGGCAGTCTGTGCCTGAGTTGTGGTGTGGGGCAGTTTCTCCTTTCCAAAATTGAACCAACGCACTTATATGGATGGGGTCCTTCGGCGGAATTCTGTCAAGTATGAAATCAACTGCCTACTTTGTCAAACTTCTCGGAGTGATCAAGTCAGTTGAATACTTCTATGCACCCTGCACAATAAGCCATATTTTGTACCATACAAGTCGCCTGAAACGGGTGCGATCTGCTTGACAAGCCCGTGATAGCCATGCTACCATGCTCCTCAGATTACCAACTGAATACCTTGTTGGAACACTCTTATCAAGAGCGGTGGAGGGATCGGCCCTGTGAAACCGCGGCAACCCCTGTAGAACCGGATACGGTCTATGGAAGGTGCCAATTCCGACAGCCCACTTCAGGGCTGGAAGATGAGAACAAGCTGAAGTCTGCGCGGCCTTTTCTCAAGATAAGAGAAAAGGCCTTTTTTGTTTCCGTTCACGTGTGGAGTGTTCCCAACGCCCTTTCGTTCTAGCCTGATCCATCCTGGGAGGCCACACCATGATTACGCATCGCGAATTGCTATCCGAAACTCGTTCCACACCGGCGACCAGCGCTACACCGCCGGCCCGTTCGTCCACACTGTCGGTTCATGGCGGCACGCCGCGCCGCAAGCCGCACCATGCCCTGATCACCCCGATTTACCAGACTGCGACGTTCACCTTCGCCAACACCCCCGAACTCCTGGAATTCACCAATACCCATACCGATCTGGCGGGTGAATCGCGCGAAGAATACGGCCGCTATGGCAATCCAACCGTCTCGGCGGTCGAACGCAAGCTGGCCATCCTGGACAACGGCGACGACGCCGTCCTGTTCTCCTCCGGGATGACCGCAGTCACCTCCGTCCTGCTCGCCACACTCCCAACCGGCGCTCATGTCGTCATGACGGACGATTGTTATCGTCGCACCCGCCAGTTCTGCCAGACCTACCTGGTTCGCCTGGGAATCGAAACCTCGGTCGTTCCGATGGATGACTACGACGCCCTTGAGGCGGCAATTCGCCCCGGACAGACCCGTTTTATCATCTCCGAAAGCCCGACTAACCCTAACCTCCGCATCGCCGACCTCCAGAAGATCGCCAGCCTGGGCAAGCAGTATCGCGTTCGCACCCTGATCGACGCCACCTTCGCAACTCCAATCAACGTCCGGCCGCTGGAATGGGGAATCGACCTGGTCGTCCACAGCGCCACCAAATACCTCGCCGGACATAACGATCTGCTGGCTGGGGTCGTCGTCGGTCAAGGCAACCTCATCCAGGCGATCCGCGAAGCGCGGGGAATCCTCGGCGGTGTCGTTGATCCTCAGAACGCTTTCCTGCTGGAGCGCGGCCTCAAGACCCTGGCCTTGCGCGTGAGGCAACAAAACGCGACAGCACAGGCCGTCGCGAACTTCCTGGAGAACCACTCCCGCGTCGAGCGCGTCTGGTATCCGGGTCTGGCCAGCCACCCGGATCACGCAGTCGCGGCTGCACAGATGAGTGGCTTCGGCGGAGTCGTCAGCTTCGAGGTGCGTGGTGATATCCAGGATACCAGCCGGTTCATCGACGCAATGCGCATCCCCTACATCTCACCCAGCCTGGGCGGAGTCGAGAGCCTGATCATGCAGCCGGCCATCATGTCGTACCACGACATCGCTCCGGAGGAACGGCTGGCGCTCGGCATCAAGGATAACCTGGTCCGTTTCGCGGTGGGCATCGAAGACACCGAAGACATTTTGAACGATCTTGAGCAGGCTCTAGCGATCGTGTAGGCGCTAGAGTATGTGAGTGCGCGCCAGCAACTCGGTGACGGCCTCCAGCTTCGCCTCGACCCGGTGAAGCGGGTTGGCGTACGTCGACTGAATACCCGCCACCTGCCCGGCGTGATAGTCCACGATCAGGCCGGGGTCTTTAAGCACATGCCCGGTCAGGATTCCGACCACGCGCTCGCCGGGTTTGATCACGCCCGCGTCGACGAGCTTCCGCGCCCCGGCCAGAGAGCACGCCGATGCCGGCTCGCAGCCGATCCCGCTGGCATCGATCTGCGCCTTGGCGTCCAGGATTTCCTGGTCGCTGACCTCCTCGGCCACGCCGTCCGTCCAGCGCAGCGTGCGGACAGCCTTGTCGTAGTTGACCGGGTCGCCGATCTTGATTGCGGTTGCCAGCGTTTTAGCCGTAACTCGCTCGTGGGTCGCGAAGTTGTTTTTGTAACCGCGATACAGGGGGTTGGCGCCCTCCGCCTGGATAATCGCGATCCGGGGCAGGCGATCGATCAGGCCCAGTTCCCGCAATTCGTACAACGCCTTGCCGAAGGAAGAACTGTTGCCGAGGTTGCCGCCAGGCACAACGATCCAATCCGGGACCTGCCAGCGGAGTTGTTGCAGGATTTCGAAGACGATAGTCTTTTGGCCTTCCAGCCGAAAAGGGTTCACCGAGTTCAGCAGGTAGATCTCCAGGCGGTGACAGACCTCGCGCGTCAGGCGCAGCGCGGTGTCGAAATCGGCCGGGATCTGCACGCAGGTCGCGCCATAGGCCACCGTCTGGGCGAGCTTGCCCAGCGCAATTTGCCCTTCCTGGAAAAACACGACCGCCTGCATCCCTCCACACGCTGCGTACGAGGCCAGTGACGCCGACGTGTTGCCGGTCGAAGCGCACGCCACCTGGGTCATGCCCAACACCCGGGCCTGGGTGACTCCCCCGGTCATCCCCCGATCCTTGAATGAACCGGTCGGGTTCTCGCCCTCGTGTTTGAGCCAGAGATGCTCCAGGCCTGCCCAGCGTGCCAGACGCGGTAAGTAGTATAGATTGGTGTTGCCCTCCGGCCGGCTGACGATCAAGTCGTCCGGGACGGATGGATAGACCAGTTCCTTATAACGCCAGACTCCGCTGCGATAGGGCATGTCCAGCGCCCCTAGCCGGCTATCGAACAACTCTCTTGACACCACTCGACGGAGCGCGTCAAGATCATGCTCAATGTCCAGAAGCCCGCCGCACACCGGACAGACATACACAAGCTGATCAATTGAATACTGCGCCCCACATGAGATGCACCTGTGTACGCTTTGCATGATCCCTCTGCATTGTTTATCGTGGCATAATCCAGGTTGACTTTTGATCAAGACAGTTCATCATAACAGTTCCCACAGGATGAAGGCAACAATGTCACCAGTCTCCGTAAGTGCTTACGCCCCTGCCACCGTCGCCAACTTCGGTCCCGGCTTTGATGTGCTGGGCCTCGCCCTGGACTCGCCGGGCGATACCGTCACGGTGGCGTTTGGCCAGACCCCGGGGGTCTCATTGACTTCGATTACCGGGGATCGGGGCCTGCTGCCGCGCGATCCCGATCGAAATACGGCGTGTATCGCCGCCCGGCACGTGCTCCAGATGGCCGGTTCTGACCGGGGAATCGAACTTCGCCTCGATAAGGGACTCCCCCTGGCGAGTGGGTTGGGCAGCAGCGCCGCCAGCGCAGCCGCCGCCGCAGTCGCCGCCAACGCTCTGCTAGGTGAACCGTTCTCCCGCGAAGAACTGCTGCCGGCCTGCATCGAAGCCGAGGCGGCCGTCAGCGGTCGGCACGCGGACAATGTGGCCCCTGCCCTACTGGGCGGCATTGTGCTCGTCACCGGCCTCGACGCGGCCAGCCTGCATCGTCTACCCGTGCCGGACAATCTCCATCTGGCGATCGTTTCCCCGGCGGTTGCGGTTCCTACCGCCCAGGCTCGCGCTGTTCTGCCTCCCACCGTGCCATTGGCGACGATGGTCCACCAGACGGCCCAGATCGCCCTGCTGATCCATGCACTCTACGCCAACGATGTTCCCCTTCTGGCTCTGGCCGTAGGCAACGACCGTGTCATAGAACCCGCCCGCGCTCATCTCATGCCACTCCTTCGCGAAGCCCAGGCCGCCGCGCAGCAAGCTGGCGCCCTGACCACGGTCATCAGCGGGGCTGGGCCATCGCTATGTGCCCTGTGCGACGCGCCCCGAACCGCTGAACAGGTCGCGGTCGCATTCCGCGAGCTATATGCAGCGCAGGGAATTGAAGCCACCGCCAGAGCCGCGCAGATCGCCAAACACGGAGCCGCAGTGATCGATTGCGGTTAGTCATTGGCCGTCAACCTTGAATTGCCAGCATGCATTAACACGACTTGAGCGCGTTGCGTTGCCTTAAGTTCCATGCTAGACTGAGCGACAGACTCGATTCCTGGGCAACTGGCAAAACTATGGCAGAGAAAATACTGATAGTTGATGATGATCTAGATAGCCTGAAGCTGATCGGGTTGATGCTGCAACGCCAGGGGTATGACATCGCCGCTGCAAGCGCGGGCACTCAGGCACTGAACAAGGTCATGACGGATCCCCCCGATCTGATCATCCTTGATGTCATGATGCCGGACATGGATGGCTACGAAGTCTGCCGCCGGTTGCGCGCCAATCCGCAGACCCAGAACATCCCGATCATCATGTTCACTGCCAAGACGCTGGTGGACGACAAGGTAGCGGGTTTTGAAGCCGGGGCGGATGATTACTTGACCAAGCCCACCCACCCTGCCGAATTGTCGTCCCGCGTCAAGGCGGTGCTGGCGCGCAGTGCCGCCAAACATGGGGCAACAGCGCCCGATCAGGGCATCCTCATCGCGCTGGTTGGCACGCGCGGCGGGCTTGGCACCTCGACGCTTGCCGTGAATCTCGCCACGCTCCTGAGCAAACGCGAACAGACGATCGTGGCTGATTTTCGGCCGGGCCAGGGCAGCCTGGGGGCCGCCCTCGGATTCAGCAAAGCCTCGGGGCTGGCCAATCTGCTGACCCGCCCCCCGAGTGATATCAATGCGCGCACCGTCGGCGCGGAAGTCATCACCCACAACTCCGGTCTGCGCCTGCTGCTGTCCTCGACCCGCCCGCGCGAAGCCCAGTTGAATATCACGCCCGATGCCGCCAGAGCAATCGTCCGCCAGTTGCGTGCGATGGCCCGGATTGTCATCCTGGACCTGGGCACCGGGTTGTCTCCGGCTACCCAGCGCGTTCTGCCGGACGCGAATCATGTTCTCGTGGTCGTCGATTCACAGCGAGTGACTCTGAATATGGCCCGCGAACTGCTGGCCGATCTGGGAGAACTGGGCGTCGGTCAGGGCAAATCCAGTGTGGTGATGATCAACCGTACCCAATCGAGCCTACAGATCCCCTGGCAAGAAGCCGAACAAATTCTAGGCCGCGATATGCTTGCCGTGGTTTCTCCGGCACCAGAATTGGCTTTCCAGGCAGGTGAAGCCGGCGCTCCGATCGTCAACGTGCAGCCGGGCGCGGTTGTCGCCAGCCAGTTCACGAAGCTGGCGCAGGAGCTCGCCACCCGCCTTCAGATTGGCGCGCGTCCGCAATGAGGTGATGCCAGTCTATGGAGGGGGGAGCACGTCAGATCCAGAACTGGCTTGTCATGTGAGCATAGACACACTTGGATGACGCCTGTTGCCAGTTCCCTGGTCCCTCCAACCAGTTCAAGACCGTGGAAGGGCGTTTCCCCGATGACACGTGATGTTCTCCGCGCGGCCCGTATGATCCGCGCGGCCAGACACGTGGTCGCACTGACCGGAGCAGGAATCAGCACGGCATCCGGCATACCGGACTTCCGAAGTCAGGAATCGGGCTTGTGGCAGAACGTCGACGCATTCGAGGTTGCCAGCATTTTCGGTTTTAGACGACATCCCCAGACCTTCTACGACTGGATGCGCCCTCTTGCCCGGCAGGTGCTGGATGCCCAGCCGAATTCGGCCCACAGTGCGCTGGCCCAACTTGAAATGCAGGGTTTCCTGAAAAGCTTGATCACGCAGAATATTGACATGTTGCATGTCAGGGCTGGCTCAAAAAACGTCTTTGAAATTCATGGTCACTTACGCAAAGCAACCTGCATAGAGTGTTATACTGAATATGATGCCCAGCCGGTCATCGAGCACTTTCTAGAGGACGGCCGCATCCCGCGCTGCCCGACTTGTGGGGGCATTCTGAAGCCAGACGTGATTCTGTTTGGGGAGCAGTTGCCAGTTCGAGAGCTATTCGCCGCCCAGCAAGCCGCCCGCCGTTGTGATCTGATGCTGGTGGTGGGATCATCCTTGCAGGTTGCTCCAGCCGGTGACATGCCGCTGATCGCCAGACAGCGTGGAGCAGAAATCATTGTCATCAACTACGAAGACACGCATATGGATAGCCAGGCAGCCATTCGGTTTCGAGAGAATGCTGCCGACATTCTGCCCAGGATTGCCGCAGCAGTGATTGAGGGGGAGTAGACTTCATGGCAACCAGAGATTCGCTTGTTCCGGGGAGTGATTCACCAGTGCCAGCACACTATCTCCAGCAGCTTGCCCGCTATGAGCGCCTGATGGAGATCAGCCGGCAGCTCACCTCGACACTCGACCTGAACACGCTGCTCACACAGATCATCCATGCTGCCATAGAGTTGACGAACACCGAAGCAGCTTCAATCCTGCTGGTCGACCCTCAGACGGACGAACTCCGCTTTGAAGCCGCCACCGACATCAGCAGCGGCGCGCGCGACGCCATCATCGTCCCCAAGGAAGGCAGTATCGCGGGCTGGGTCGTGAGTCATGGGGAGTTCGTGCTGGTTCCCGACACTCGCAATGAACCTCGCTGGTTCCAGGCCGTGGAAAAATCGGTCAAGACCCGGACTCGCAATCTGCTGGCCGTGCCCATGCGCGCCCATACCAAGGTCATCGGCGCCCTGGAAGCCCTCAACAAACGGAATGATGTGCCGTTTACCGAGGAGGACATCAACACCCTGATGACCCTTGCCTCACAGGCGGCGGTTGCGATCGAAAATGCGCGCCTGTTCCAACAGAGCGACTTCATCTCGGAGCTGGTCCACGAGCTTCGCACCCCGCTGGCCGCCATCAAGGCCAGCACAACCCTGCTGCAACGGCCCACACTGCCCGCTGATAAGCGCCAGGAAATTCTCGACACGATGCAGCGCGAGACCGACCGGCTCGTCAAAATGACGACCGAATTCCTCGATCTGGCCCGCCTGGAATCCGGCCGCGCGCGTCTGGAAATCGATCGCTTTGAAATGAAAGCCCTGATCGAGGAGAGTGTCACGGTCATCCAGCAACAGGCGCACGACCGCGATATTACGACGCATATCAATGGCGACCGGCTCTATCTGGAAGGGGATCGAGGCAAGATCAAGCAGGTACTCTTGAACCTGCTGACCAACGCCATCAAGTACAATCACGACCATGGACAGATTCACATCCACCTGGAGAGTCTTCAAGAAGATGGCAAATGCCTTGCCCGCGTCCAGGTCCAGGATACCGGCCAGGGGATCTCAAAGGAGAACCAGGCCCATGTCTTCGAGCGGTTCTACCGTGTTGCTGATACGGAAGGATACACGCAGGGCACCGGCCTGGGGCTGGTGATCGCCAAACGAATTGTGGAGGCGCATGGCGGGACCATGTGGCTGGAGAGC
>CAZHMJ010000150.1:0-4660 GCA_964533805.1 uncultured Anaerolineae bacterium
GCCGTTCAACACCAACCCGATCGCCACCGGCCCATTCAAGTTCGTGGAGTGGAACACCGGCGAGAGCATCACGCTGGAAGCCAACCCGGATTACTGGCGCGGCGCGCCCTGCCTGGACCGGATCGTCGTGCGCTTCATCGAAGGCGCGGACAATACCGCCAACGCCATCTTGGCCGGTGAGATCGACTACGCCCGCGTCGACGGCGCGGACGTGACCCCCTTCCAGGACAACCCCGACTTCGTGCTACAGGAAGCCTCGCGCGACCTGATGCGTTACATCGGCTTCAACACTCGCAGCGCCACGGTCGGCGACCCGGCCGTGCGCCGCGCGCTGGCCGTGGGCCTGGACCGCGAAGCGATCATCCAGGTCGCGGGCGGCGGCTATGGCACCCTGGCCGACTCGCTCTTCAACAAGGCCGTGTTCGTCTACGAAGCCGGCCGCAACGCGCAGTACGCCTACGACCCGGCCGCGGCCCAGCAGATGCTGACCGACGCCGGCTGGACGGACAGCGACGGCGACGGCATCCTGGACAAGGACGGCACCCCGATGCACGTCCGGATCGCCTACTCCGGCACCTGGTCGCTGATGCAGGCGATCGCCCCGATCGTCTACGACAACTGGCGCGCCCTGGGCGTGGATGTCGAGCTGGCCGCGCTGGATGACTCGGCCGTCTACGAGGAAATCTACGACAACGTCAGCACCGAAAAACCCTACGACGCCATGCTGGGCGGCTGGGGCCTGTTCGGGCCGGAGCCGGATCACTACCGCAATTACTACGCCAACGCGACAGCCTTCTTCGCGTATGACAACCCGGAGATCACCGCGCTGTTCGAGCAGGGCCGCAGCGAAACCGACCCCGACGCCCGCTACGAAATCTACGCCCAGATCGACCAGATGCTCTGGGAAGAACTGCCCATGATCCCGGTCTACCAGGCCGTGGGCGCCTGGGCCTACCGCGCCGATCTGAATATCGACGCGGCCGAGTTGAACGGCACCTTCCTGACCGGCCTCAAGTACTCCGGCCGCGTCTACTTCGAAGAATAGTCGTCTGTAAGCTTCCACCAGCGGGAGGGCGCCTGCCCTCCCGTTGTGTTTGGAGTCAAACATACCCACCGCAAAGAGCGCAAAGGGAACATAATCCAAGGCTCAGGATATGGCCCACCTGACAATATACAGGTAACAGCGGCGAACTGATCGCGGCCGTTCCCGCGACCGACAACCCGCCGGGTGTTCGATCGGGACGGCGTCGTCGCGGGCGACGCTGTTACGACAAGCGCGAGCTTTCGCTTTGACGCTTGCCGCTTCGACGCTGTTTTTCTGGCCTCTTGTCTCCGCTTCTCTCGGCCCTTGAGCCAGGTCAGGTTTCAGCGCATAATCAGGCTGTATCGCTCGCGGCCGGAACCGCCCGGCCTAGCATCTGATCAGAAGGGCACCGATGGCTTCATACGCTGACCAGATCCAGTCTCCCGACGACCGCATCGACCCCGAATTCTGGGCAACCCCTACGGGCGTCGAGGTCGACTTCGACACGCTCAAGTTCCTGTTTATCCCGGATCACGTCTCGACCTACATCGCCGCTCAGGTGGCACGCAAGGTCTACCGCTACCAGATCGACAACATCTGCACGCGGGAACAGATCACCCATGCCGTGATGATCACGATGGGCGGTCTGCTGCCCGGCGTGCTGCTCCACGATCACCTGGCCTGGACGTTGAACAAGAACATTCCGCCGATCGATTTTGGCACGTTGGGCGTCAAGTTCTACGCCGGGCCGGGCCAGCCGCTCGATGAGCCGGAGATCGTCCGCCCGCTGTCGATCGACGTCGCGGAACGGGTGGTCGGCGTGGTCGAGGACCTGGTCGACCTGGGCGGCACGGCCAAGTTCGTGGCCCAATACCTGACGGCCGAACGCGGCGCGCGGAAGGTCGTCCTGATCGCGCCCTACCTCAAGTCGACGGCCGTGGCCGACGAGATGGCCGTGATCTTCTACGGCCACGTCCCCAAGGATACCTGGATCATCACCCCGCGCGAGCGCGTCGAGACTCTGATCAAGCGCGTGCCGTACTGGCGCGACCGCGGCGCGACCCTCCCGGCGTGCGAGGCCAACCTGCTGCACATCGGCTATCCGCGCTACCTGCTCGATATTTACCTGCGCGCGACCTACGAACGCGGCTGACTCGATCTGCTCCCATCGGAGGGATGACGATGGCTCCTTACAACGGTCTGAACCTGAGCCTGGGCAACCTGAGCCGCCTTTCGAACGCCCGGACGCGCTCGATCAGCGCCGAAAACCCGACCGGCGCGCCGGGTATGGGCGGGATGGCGCAGCCGCCGGCCGGTCACGCCGCCCGCGAGCTGGGCCAGGGCTGGAAATGCGCGCCGTGCATCAGCCTGCCCGCCGCGCAGACGACCACGCTGGCCGAAATCGAAGGCCCCGGCGCGATCCAGCACATCTGGATCACGGTCGATTTCACCTGGTGGCGTTGCCTCGTTCTGCGCATGTATTGGGACGAGGAAGCCACGCCCTCGGTCGAAGTTCCATTGGGCGACTTCTTCGCCAACGGCTGGTGCATACCCTGCAACATCGTTTCGCTGCCGGTGGCGGTCAACCCCAGAGGCGGCTTCAACAGCTATTGGGAGATGCCTTTCCGGCGCAGCGCCCGGATCACGATCGAAAACCTGCTCGGCAAGGACTGCCCCGGCTTCTTCTATCAGATCACCTACACGCTGACCGAGGTGCCCGAAGACGCGGCCACCCTGCACGCCCAGTGGCGGCGCAGCAATCCACTGCCCTACCAGACCGTCCACACCCTGCTGGACGGCGTGCAGGGCCAGGGGCATTACGTGGGCACCTACATGGCCTGGGGCGTCAATAACAGCGGGTGGTGGGGCGAGGGCGAAATCAAGTTCTACCTGGACGGCGACCGTGACTTTCCCACGATCTGCGGCACCGGCACGGAGGACTACTTCGGCGGGGCGTGGAACTTTGAGTATCCGCCGGGCGAGTACGGCGTCTTTTCTTCGCCCTATTCCGGGCTGTCCCAGGTCCTCAAGCCGGACGGGCTGTACCGCAGCCAGCAGCGCTTCGGCCTCTATCGCTGGCACATCATGGACCCGATCCGCTTCCAGCAGGACCTGCGCGTGACGATCCAGGCGTTGGGCTGGCGCAGCGAAGGCCGCTACCTGCCGATGCAGGACGACATCGCCTCGACCGCGGTCTGGTACCAGGCCGAGCCGCACGCGCCCTTCCCGGCCCTGCCCGGCCGCAACGCCCTGGAAGTGATCTAGCCCAGGTCCGCGCCCGCCTTCCCCGCCTGTGCTGGCGGAGAAGGTGGGGATTCCCCGCCAGGTCCACCGCCATCCCTGGGAGTGAAGATTCTCCACCCAGGAGGTGCATGGCGTAACTATTCCCGCGCCCAAAAACCTGTACAATCATCTCGGATATGTGCCGCCCGGCTCCACTCGGCCCTGAGCCTGGCTGCGCCGCCGACCCAGTCCTTCCTTGTGTCTTGATGAGAGGAATCCGCATGAGCAACACCCGTACGACGATCATCGGGCCAGCCCTGCCCAACATCCCCTGGCAGCCGCGCCCGGCGAATTCTGAAGCCGCCGTGTGGCGTTACACCGAGAATCCGATCATCCCCCGCGACCTGCTGCCGCGCTCGAACAGCATCTTCAACAGCGCCGCCGTGCCCTACCAGGGCAAATTCGCCGGGGTCTTCCGCGTGGACGACACGCGCCGGATCATGAACCTGCACAGCGGGCGCAGCGAGGACGGCCTGCACTGGACGCTCAGCCCGGAGCCGATCGAGTGGGAATGCGCCGATCCGGAGCTGGCGAAGTTCGAGCACCGCTATGATCCGCGCGTCTGCTGGCTGGAGGATCGCTATTACGTCACGTGGTGCAACGGCTACCACGGCCCGACGATCGGCATCGGCTATACCTACGACTTCGAGAAGTTCACCTTTCTGGAGAACGCCTTCCTGCCCCACAACCGCAACGGCGTGCTCTTCCCGCGCAAGATCAACGGCAAGTACGCCATGTTCAGCCGGCCCAGCGATACCGGCCATACCCCTTTCGGGGACATCTTCTACAGCCAGAGTCCGGACATGGTCCACTGGGGCAACCACCGCTTCGTCATGCAGCCCAAGGGCTGGACGTGGCAGAGCACCAAGATCGGGGCCGGCCCGACCCCGATCGAAACCACCGAAGGCTGGCTGCTGATCTACCACGGCGTGCTGACCTCGTGCAACGGTTTCGTGTACAGCATGGGCGCGGCCCTGCTCGACCTCGACCAGCCGTGGAAAGTCATCTACCGCACCGCGCCCTACCTGCTCTCCCCCCAGACGTTGTATGAATGCGTCGGGGACGTGCCCAACGTGGCCTTCCCATGCGCGGCCCTGGCCGACGCGCCCACCGGCCGGATCGCGATCTACTACGGCGGGGCGGATACGGTCACCTGCATGGCCTTCACCCAGGTCGATCTGCTGCTGGACTTCATCAAAGCCAACTCGGAATTGTAAACCCGCCGCATCACCGCCAGAACAAAACAGGGGGCGTTCAAGCGAACGTCCCCTGCTCCTTTAGAGCGTCTGAGCGCTAGGCCGCCGGTTGCAGCGTCCCGCCGCCGGTCAGGCTGTAGGTCGCGCCGCCCAGGGC
>CAZHMJ010000150.1:4670-11922 GCA_964533805.1 uncultured Anaerolineae bacterium
CGTCCGCGATCCCGTCGGGATTGGTCAGGCAGGTCAGTGCGGAATCCGCCGTCACGGTCCAACTGCTGGTCGCGTCCAGGGTCAGGTTGGCTTCGCCCGCCGTGCCGTCCGGGTTGATCGCGCCGGTCAGGGACGAGCCGTTCTGGAGCGTGAGCGAGATCGCGCTGATTTCGTCCGCGACCAGGTCGCCGCTCAGGGTTTGCGTGTCGGCGGTCAGGATCACCGTGCCGCCGTTCGAGCCGGCATTGCCCCACCGCTCAGTGGCTTTCGCCTCGACCAGTAGCCCTGACTCCACCGTGACGTCCACATCCGTCAGCGTGATGATCGCGGTCGAGTTGGTGTTGAAGAACAGCGGGCCGCTGACCGCCGTGTGCGCCAGCGAGCCACCGGTCATGCTGAAGACGCCCTCGGTGCCTTCGGCGTCCCCGGACATGCTCTGGTAGATCATCACGCCCCACTTGTCCTCGATGCCCGAAGTCACATCCGAGTCGATCAGGGTGACGGAGTTGGCCCCTTCGATCACGACCGATTCAGCCCCGGTGGCTTCCAGGGTGGCGTCGGTGACCGTGATAACACCCGTCGAATACACCGCGGGCGAGTCCGGCCCAGTCGTGGTCACGCTGCCGCCGGTGACGGTGATCGTCCCGCTGCCGCGATCGGTCGCAACCGCGCCCGAATGGGCGTCCGTCGTGAGCATATCGACGTTGATCAGGTCCATCGTGCCGCCCAGGGTCGCCATGACCGCGTGCGCGCCGTCGCCAACCGCCTCGATCACGAGGTCGGACAGCGTCACCGAGGAACCTTCGCCGGTGGCGAAGACGCCGTTGGTGCCGGAGCCATCGGTCGTGACCGTGCCGCCGCTGATCGTCACCGTGCTGCCGGAGCCGGCCAGCACGGCCGCGTTGAGGCCGTAGAAGCTGCTGCTATCCGACGAGGACGTCTCGCCGGTCTTGGTGATCGTCGGGTTGACCAGGGTCAGGCTGCCCCCGTTGATCACGCAGATCACCGACTCGTCATCGGTGGACGAGTCGTAAGCCTGGTCCTCGGTCGTCGCGCCCGCCTCGCCGTCGAGCGTATAGGCCCCGCAGTCCGAGGACAGCACCGGATTGGTGGACGAATCGCCCGAACTGCCCGGCGCGCCGCCAGGCGCATCGCCAGGAAGAGCGCCATCCGGAGGGTTGCCGCCGGGCGGCGGGTTGCCGGGGCCGCCCTGCGCATCGACCTCGCCTGCCGACAGCGACAACGGAAGCAGCACCGCAATCAAAACGAAGGTGAGCAGCCGGAGGGCTGCCGTCTTGTGCTCGATCACATGACCAAACATGGTTTTCTCCTGAATACCTCTAAGTCTGTTCAAAGAGTAGTCTAGGAATATGGAGAAGGTGTGGAGATTGGGTAATCAATTGTGCAATTGGGAACAAGTCAGTGCAGCCCGGCAGAATCAACAACCGGCGGTGGATTGTCTCCCGCCCGCCGGTTGTGACGGTCGATTCGATGGGTACGGCCGGGGGGATCAGGCCGCGTGCAGGGTCGGCAGCAGGAACTCCGCCCAGGCACGGATCGCATCCCAGTCGCGGAAGTCGCCTTCTTGCAGGATGTCGCCATCCTTGGTATTGGGGTCTTCGGCGGCTTTTTTGATGAAGAAGCCTGTGATCAGGCCCAACCGGGCGTAATTGACCACCCCGCTGAACATCCCGACACCGACCGGTTCCCTGATCGCGCGTAGTGGGGCCAGATACCCTGACACTGTCTCACGGTTCTGCAGCGTGTCACGCTTGAGCGTCATGCACACCACGAAATACGCCACCGGCTTGCCCTCCAGAGGGCCGGCATGGCGCTGCATGAACTTCACGGACTCTGGCAGCACCTTGCCCATCCGGATGCCGCTACCAACGACGACGGCTGTGTAATCGGCCACATCACCGACTTTTTTCACGGGCTGTACGTCGACAGTAGCGCCCTGCTCGCGCAGGACCCCGGCCACGAACTCCGCAATCTCCTGCGTCGATCCAGCCCGACTCGCATAAGCCACCAAAATGCGCGCCCGACGTTCGTTGTTCTGCATGTTTCCCCCCTGCTTACGCTAAATACCCACCGCCAACCCCAAAGGGTGGTTGGAGTTCCCGATTTGTATACGCAGCGGATGCTCGCCGGTTGCTATGCAACCGACAAAGTTGGCCGAAGCCAGCACCTTACCAACAAAAAAGGGGAGCTGTCAGCTCCCCGTGATCGACGTGTAGCGCAAACCGGAACGGCTCAGCGGTTCTCCAGACGCTTGGTGTACATGTCGACCGTTACGGCCAGCACGAGCACGATCCCCTGAATGACCTGCTGGGGATAGGAGGCCACCCGCAGCAAGTTCATGCCGTTGGCCAGCACGCCGACGATCAGCGCGCCGACAACCGCCCCCAGCACACCGCCCACCCCGCCGAACAGGCTCACCCCACCCAGCACCGCCGCCGCGATCGCGTCCAACTCCAGGCCGACGCCGATTTGCGGCTGGGCCGACCACAGCCGGGCCGCCAGCAGCATCCCGCCCAGCCCGGCCAGCAAGCCGCTGAGCGCGTAGGTCAGCAGCTTGACCCGGTTGACCGATACCCCAGCCAGGCGCGAGGTTTCCTCGCCGCCGCCGATGGCGTAGATGTGCAGGCCAAAGCGAGTACGGGTCAGCAGGAACCAGGCCAGCAGCACCACGACGACCGCCAGCACGATCGGGGCGGGGATGCCGCCGAACTTGCCGGTGCCCCAGAAGGTATAAGTCTCCCCCAGGCCGGAGATCGGCCGGCCTTCGGTATAGACCAGCGTCAGGCCGCGCGCCACGCCCATCATGGCCAGCGTCGCCACGAACGGCGGCAGTTTGCCATACACCACCAGCGCGCCGTTGGCCAGCCCCAGCAGGAAGCCCAGCCCCAGCCCCAGCCCCAGCGCAAGCTCGGTTGGCACGCCGTTGCGCGCGATCAGCCCGGCGGAGATCGCGCCCACCAGGGCCGCCACCGAGCCAACCGACAGGTCGATCCCGCCCAGGAGCATGGTCAGGGTCATGCCGGTCGCGACCACGATGACGTGCGCGTTCTGCACGGCGATGTTAACCAGGTTGCCGCCCTGAAAGAACCGGTCGGAAGTCAGCGCGAAGAAGATCGCCAGAATCAACAATATCAGAAAGACCATGCCGCGCCGCAGCCAGCCGGCCAGCGCGCGCCGCTGAGTGACAGCCGTCATTGAATGGTTGCCTCCCTGCTCGTGGAGCCGTTCCCGGCCGTGTTGCTCCCGGTCGCCGCGCTCATGATGTCGTCCTGGGTGGCGCGGCGCGGGTCGAACTCGCCCGCCAGCCGCCCCTCGTGCATGACCAGCACCCGGTCGCTGACACCCAGCACTTCCGGCAGTTCGGAGGAAATCATCAGGATGCCCACCCCGCGCCCGGCCAACTGGTGCATCAGGCGGTGAATCTCGGCCTTGGCCCCCACGTCGATCCCGCGCGTCGGCTCGTCCAGGATCAGCACCTTCGGCTCGCGGGTCAGCCACTTGGCGATCACGACCTTCTGCTGGTTGCCGCCGCTCAGGTTGCGCACGCGCTGCTGGAGCGACGGCGTGCGGATATCGAGCCGCTCCACGAAGTCGCTGCCCATCTTCTCGGCGCGGGGGTGCTGGATCAGCCCCCAGCGGCAGAGCTGGCGCAGCAGGGCCATGACGATGTTGGCCCCGACGTTCATCCGCAAGAAGAGGCCTTGCGCCTTACGATCCTCCGGCACGAACCCGATCCCGTGCTGGATGGCCTGGGCCGGACGCCGGATCGTGACCGGCCGCCCGTCGAGGCGGATCGTGCCGCCGGAGGCCGGGCGCACGCCGAAGATCGTCTCGGCCAGTTCGGTGCGGCCCGCGCCGACCAACCCGGCCAGCCCCAGCACCTCGCCCCGGTGCAGCTTGAAGCTGACGTCCTGGATCGCGCCAGGGGAGGACACGCCCTCGACTTCCAGCACGACCGCGCCGGTCTGGGCGCGCTCCGGGCGCTCGAACATGTCGCTGACCTCGCGCCCAACCATCAGCCGGATGATACGCTCCTCGTTCAGACCTTCGATCGGCTCGGAGCCAACCAGCTCACCGTCGCGCAGGACGGTCACCCGGTCGGCGACCTGGAAAATCTCGTCCAGACGGTGGGTGATGAAGATGATCGCCACGCCCTGGGCGCGCAGCAGGCGCATCTGCTCGAACAGGGTTTCGACTTCGCGCTCGGTCAGAGATGACGTCGGCTCGTCCATCACGATCAGGCGCGCGTCCAGGGAAAGCGCCTTGGCGACCTCGACCATCTGCTGCTGGGCCAGCGGAAGCTGGCGGACCGGCACGCGCGGATCGATCTCCAGCCGCACCCGCTGGAGCTGTTCGCGAGCCTGGGCATACAGGCGGCCCCAGTCGATCAGGCCCGGCAGCGGGCCGCGCGGCTCGCGCCCCAGGTAGATGTTCTTGCCGGCGTCCAGGTAGGGAATCAGGGCCAGTTCCTGGTGGATCATGCTGATGCCCAGGGCCTGGGCGTCATGGGGCGAGTGGATCACCACCGGTCGCCCGTTCCAGACGATCTCGCCCGAATCGGGCGAAAAGACGCCGTTCAGGACCTTCATCAGGGTGCTCTTGCCCGCGCCGTTTTCGCCCAGCAGGGCCAGGATCTCGCCGGGATAGACCACCAGTTCGACGTCGCTCAGGGCGCGCACGCCCGGAAACGTCTTGGTGATATGCCGCATGTGCAGCAGAGGTTGAGGGTCGGCCATCGCGCTTGCCTCGGATCAGCCAGGGGACACAGCGAAGGGGCATGTAGCGGCTTGAGCCCCCACATGCCCCGCACAGAAACGGTTACTTGGTCACCAACGCCAGGTCGACGGGGATGCTCGCCGCGACTTCCTGGCCGCCCAGGTAACTCACCGCCGTCTTGACACCCAGGTCGCCCATCAGATCAGGCTGCTGGGCCACGGTCGCCGCCAGAGTGCCGGCTTCGACCGCCGCCACCGCGTCATCGACCGCGTCGAAGCCCACGAACACGATCCCCTCGCGCCCTGCCGCGGTCGCGGCTTCGATCGCGCCCAGGATCATCTCGTCATTGTGGGCAAACACGCCGTTGATCTCGGACTCGGCCTGGAGGATGTTGGTGAAGACGTCCAGCCCTTCAGCCCGGTTGAAGTTGGCCGTCTGGCGCGAGACGACTTCCAGCCCCGTGCAGCTTTCGCTCAGGTAGGCGTTGAAGCCCGCGCCGCGATCGCGCGCCGCCGACGTGCCCGCGATGCCTTCCAGCTCCACAACCTTGCCCGTACCGCCCAGGGCGTTGCACAGGAACTCACCGGCCATCCGGCCGCCCGCCACGTTGTCGGAGGCGATGTGGCTCACCACCTCGCCGCCGCTCGCGCCGCGGTCGATGGTGAAGACCGGGATGCCGGCCTCATTCGCCGCCAGGATCGAGGGCACGATCGCGTCGGCGTCGGTCGGGTTGACCAGGATCGCGTCCACGCCCTGGGCGATCAGGTCCTGTATGTTGGCCGCTTCGGTCGCCGGGTCGTCCTGCGAGTCGACCACGACCAGCGTGACCGTGCCCAGGGCATCCGCCGCCGCCTGCGCGCCATCGCGCAGGGTGACGAAGAACGGGTTGTTCAGCGTCGACAGCGACAGGCCGAGGGTCAGCTTCTGGACCAGGCGCAGCCCGACCGGGATGCTGGCCTCGACGGTCTCGCCGTTGAGGAAGGCCACGGCCGTCTTGACGCCCAGGTCGCCCATCAGGGCCGGCTGCTGGGCCACGGTCGCCGCCAGGGTCCCGGCGTTGACCGCCGCCACCGCGTCATCGACCGCGTCGAAGCCCACGAACACGATCCCCTCGCGCCCTGCCGCGGTCGCGGCTTCGATCGCGCCCAGGATCATCTCGTCATTGTGGGCAAACACGCCGTTGATCTCGGACTCGGCCTGGAGGATGTTGGTGAAGACGTCCAGCCCTTCAGCCCGGTTGAAGTTGGCCGTCTGGCGCGAGACGACTTCCAGCCCCGTGCAGCTTTCGCTCAGGTAGGCGTTGAAGCCCGCGCCGCGATCGCGCGCCGCCGACGTGCCCGCGATGCCTTCCAGCTCCACAACCTTGCCCGTACCGCCCAGGGCGTTGCACAGGAACTCACCGGCCATCCGGCCGCCCGCCACGTTGTCGGAGGCGATGTGGCTCACCACCTCGCCGCCGCTCGCGCCGCGGTCGATGGTGAAGACCGGGATGCCGGCCTCATTCGCCGCCAGGATCGAGGGCACGATCGCGTCGGCGTCGGTCGGGTTGACCAGGATCGCGTCCACGCCCTGGGCGATCAGGTCCTGTATGTTGGCCGCTTCGGTCGCCGGGTCATCCTGCGAGTCGACCACGACCAGTTCCACGCCCAGGGCGTCCGCCGCCGCCTGCGCGCCATCGCGCAGGGTGACGAAGAACGGGTTATTCAGCGTCGACAGCGACAGACCGAGGGTGAATCCGTCCTGGGCATTAGCCAGCGCCATCGGGGCCAGCAACGCCACCAGCATCACCAGGATAAAGATTTTCCGAGACATGCTTCCTCTCCTTTTAGCATCTATTCTTGGTGCAAATCGGGTCGTGAACCGCATCGGACATCGTGATGAACGACTCCGTCACCACCTCAAAACAATCTGGAAAAAAATCAGCGAATGGCGCGGTGCAGAATCAGCGCCAGGGCAATCACCCCGCCCTGCACCACGCCCTGATAGAAAGAAGGCACGTTCAGCAGGTTCAGGCCGTTGCTGAGCACGCCAATGATCAGAACGCCGATCAGCGTGCCGAGCAGCGAGCCTTCCCCGCCCTCGAAACTCGTCCCACCGACCACGACCGCCGCGATCGCGTCGAACTCGAACCCGGCCCCGGCGGTGGGCTGGGCAGAGTTCAGCCGCGCGATCAGGATCGCGCCCGCCAGACCGGACAGCGCCCCGATCACAACATACACGAAGGTCGTGATGCGGCGGGTGGACAGCCCGGTCAGGTAGGCGGCCGTCTCGTTGTCACCCAGGGCCTGGATGTAGCGGCCGAGGGCCATGTGATTGAGCAGCACGTACCCGCCCAAAAAGACCAGCCCAGCCACGATGATCGGCATCGGGATCGGCCCCAGGAAGCCCGTCCCAATCTGGCGGAAGTCCTCGCCCAGTCCGGTGATCGGCTGGCCCTCGGTATACGAAAGCGCCAGCCCGCGCGCGAAGGTCATCATGCCCAGGGTGGCGATGAAGGGCGGGATGCGAATCACAC
>CAZHMJ010000151.1:0-3299 GCA_964533805.1 uncultured Anaerolineae bacterium
GGCGTGCCCCGCGCAGCCTTCCGATTGGCTCGCCCAACCACGCTATTCTGCGGTGTTACCCTGTTGGCTGTGAGCTTATGGCTTTTAGCCCATAGCCCGAATCCAAAAGCCGCCCCAGGCGAGGCGGCTTGATGGCATTGCCGAGCGGAGGCTAGGCCTCGTCGATCGGTTCCTCGTCTTCGGCCAGGGCCTCGTCGATCCGCTGGCGCAGGCTGTCCCCGCGCGGGGCGGTCCCCCGCGGGCGGGGCGAGGGCGCGCCGGTGAAGAACGGGTCCTCATCCACGCGCTTGGGCTTGCCGTTGCTGGGCCCCAGGTCCGCCAGGCGCGAGACGCGGCGCGGCCGGAAGAGCAGCCACGCGCCGATGCCGATCAGGGCCAGCGGCAGGATGAAGCGCCCGACGCCAAAGCCGCCGAAGATGAAGATCTCGAAGAACGAGCCCAGTACCAGGAACGCGATCAGACCCCACTGCACGAAGCCCTGGCCGGAATTGTAGGTGCCCTGGTTGTCCGTGCGGCGGCCCATGTACATCAGGCCCAGGCCCAGAAAGACCGGGTAGAGCGCCCAGATGTAGGCCCAGCTTTCCCAGCGCCCGGTGATGCTTTGGAAGAGCAGGATCAGGCCCGTGCCGGTGATGATCGCGCCGGGGATCGCCAGCGAGGCGGCGTCCGGCTTGCCGGTGACGGCGAAGTACAGGAAGACCAGGCCGGGGACGAGCACGAACAGCGGCCAGAGATTCCACAACCAGTCCAGCGAGACAAACTGGCCGACCAGAAACAAAACCCCAAACCCAATCAGAGCAAAAGCCAGGAGGGCGCGCCCTGCGCCCACTTCTCGACGGTTCATGATTAGCCCTCCCCGCGCCACAGTGCCGTGCGCGGCCATGTGAGTAGTACTTGTTGCCAATCTATACGCGCGGGCGCGACCAGAGTTGCACAACTCGGCTGTTGGCTTTCAGCCATGCGTGATGAGGATGCGCTTCACGGTCATCGACCCGAAGGACAATCCGGGGATGAAGTTCCAGCCGTCTTTTTGCCAAGAGCTAACAGCCGTTTAATCAGGTTCGTCCGGGGAGGTCCACAGCCACCAGAACTCGTCGGGCGGATAGAGCCGGGCCAGAGTCGAATCCCACAGGAATTCGCGCGCGCCGCCCGCCTGGGCAAAGCCGCGCAACCCGCCGTCGATGCGGACCACCGAGGCGCGGATCGCGGCCAGGGCGGCAGGGTCCACGGCAGGTTGGGTTTCCAGCGCCGCCAGCACGTGGTAGAGGAGGGTACGCTGCTCGGCCTCGGTCCGCCAGTTCTCGTAACAGGCGCGGGCGCTGGCTTCGTCCTGGCAATCGCGCAGGAACTGGTCGAGCAGGTGGAGGCGCATCTCGGCCTCGCGCAGCAGCTTCTGCCCGGCGCGGATCGGCCAGGCGGCCAATGCGGCCCGGCCCTGGGCCAGAGCGGCTTCCAGGCGCTGCTGGGCGGCAAAATCCAACCCGGCGCGCAGGCCGGTCAGCCGGTACTCGCGCAGCAGAAAGCCGCCCACCGTCAGGCGCGGCAACCCACCCGGGACCGATCCGGTGATCGGCCACAACAATTCTTCTTCGATCAGATAGGGATCGAGCTGGGCGGCCATCGCCTCCAGAATCTGGAGGTCGCGCTCAGGGTTGTAGGGAGGCATGATCCACCCAACTGGCGGTCAACCACTGGGCCGACAGGGGGGCATGCTGGGGCCGGCGCCAGATTTCGCCCAGGCGGGAGCGCCACCACATCCAGGCGAGAGCGCCGCCCAGGATCATGAGCAGCACGGTTTGGGTCAAGCGGGCCGGAGCCGTGTCTAGCGGTTCAACCGCACCGGGCTTTGAAAAGTGGGATTGCCTTGAATCTCTCGCCATCGAGCCTCACCACCGTCGCGATGCCATTCCGTGATCACCTGGCCGTCACTAGAAGTGTAAGTCAGGGCCGTCGGCATTTGCAAGATGTTCGAAAAAGCGGCGACCACCGCGGGCGCATCCTGAGCAGCGCTCAGCCGGAACCACTGTTTCGGCTCCCACTCGATGACCAGGGGCTTGCCCTTCCACACGGCCGCCATCCGGAAGGGTGCTTCGGCCCGTTCCGTGACGAAATAGACGTCCATCAGCCGGGCCATCAACAGTGTGCTGTTGAACCGTTCCTGAAGCCAATAAGGTCTTTTTTCCGGGACTTCATAAAACCAGGTGCGCGCGCTGCTTGCCATGAGAAAGGGACACCCTCCTGCATCGCCTGCGTCACAAGAATACCTTAGGGCCACCCAACGCCCTCAATAGTACCACAGGATATCTCCCGATTCATCAGAACTCCGTCAAAAATCCACAAGATGGGTCGGATACAATGGCGTCCAGGCGACAGGCGTCCAGGCGGCAAGCGAAAAACAAGCCATGAGCGACGAGAGGCGGCCCGCCCGGCCGATTGCGACGCTCCCCGGAAAACAGCGGTCAGCACTCAGCAATCAGTGGTCATCCAAGGGCAAAAATGGCCGGGGCGTATCATCAGCGGGCTTGATCTTCATCCCTTGGATGTGCCGCTTGAGGGCTGACGCGCCTGGTCTTCGCTTTGTGCTTGGACGCTTGCCGCTTCGACGCTGCGCGCGCCATGCGCGGCTTTTGCCTTTGGCTGACCGCTGAAAACTGATAGCTGACCGCTTCTACAGCAGCAGTGCCTTGGGCGGGATGCTCCAGACCAGCGTCCCGGCCGGGGGTTGGGTCGAGAACAGGTCGACCCGGATCAGGCTGCCTTTCTTGACCTCTACCCGCCCGCCGCCGCACAACATCTGGACCAGGATGCTGAAGTCCGGCTCGTGGCCGACCAGCAGCAAGCTTTCCGTGGCCGGATGGGCCTCCAGGATATCCGTCAACTGGTTGATGCCAAAGCCCGGCTCCAGCGCCGCGTCCTCCTCGTAGGGCATGTCCAGCGCCGCGGCGACGATCTCGGCCGTCTGCCGGGCGCGAACCAGCGGGCTGGTCAGGATCACCGCGGGTTTGACTCCCAGCTTCCGGAGGGTGACGGCCGACTTTTTCATATCCTGAATGCCGTCCTCGGTCAGGGGGCGCAGGTGGTCGTTGGCTGGAGGCCAGTCGGCGCGATCCTCGGCCCGGCCGTGACGCACGAAGTACAGAATCATGGGGTGTCTTCCTTTCGCGGGGAAAAGTCTGCTCGCCCGGTCGATTCCATTGTAGACCACATTGGCCGAGGATACCCACCCCATCCCGGCCGCCGTATGGACAGCCCTGGGCGGCCGGATACAATAATAAACCCAACCAGAGCGAACGAGGCAC
>CAZHMJ010000151.1:3309-11874 GCA_964533805.1 uncultured Anaerolineae bacterium
TCCGAAAACACACGGGCCGCTTCTTCCCCGATCACCGTCTGCATGGCGATCACCACCCTGACGGCTCACCGGCAAGCCCTGACCGGCCATCTGCAACAGCATCCCTACTTCGCGACCCTGCGCCCGGACCAGATCGCCCGCCTGGCGGAGCAGGCGACTTGCCACCTGTTCGAGGCCGGCGAGATCATCTTCCTGGATGGCGAGGCCTGCGCCGGGCTGTGGATTCTGGGCGAAGGGCAGGCCAAGGTCTACAAACTCAACCCGGAAGGCGACGAGCACATCCTGCATCTGCTCGGCCCCGGCGACTCCTTCAACGACATCGCCGCCCTGGATGGCGGTCCCAACCCGGCCAACGCCGCGACCCTCAGCCGGGTGGTGGCCTGCTGTCTGTCGCACGCGGTCCTGCGCGCCGCCATCCTGGCCGACGCGGCGCTGGCCCTGACCCTGATCGGCCTGCTTTCCAAACGGACGCGCTCCCTGGTGCAGCAGATCGAGGACCTGGCTCTGTATTCGGTGCGGGCCAGGGTGGCTCGCTTCCTGCTCAAGCAGGGGGAGAACCCCGCCCTCAGCGGGCCGGTTTTCACCCGGACGGCCATCGCCGCCCACCTCGCCACCCAGCCGGAAACGGTTAGCCGCGCCCTGCGCTCGCTGGAACAGGCGGGCATCATCGCCTACGACCGGCAGTCGATCGCCATCCTGCGCGAGGACCTGCTGCGCGCCATCGCCATGAATTGAGGAGAGGCGATGGGTGGTGATGGGTGAGTGGTCGTTGGTAAGGCGGGTGGGCATGGGCGCACGGCCGGATGGGGCACGATGCAAAGCATCGAGGTGTCCCGTCCCTAGATGTCTCGACGCTTTCTCCGGCCTCCGACCTCGCTCTTGATCCAGATCATAGACAACCCAGCCCGACCTGGTTTATGCTGAATTTGACATGCGCCGCACAGACGCCTTTTTTGCGTTCGGTTAGCGCAGATAGTTTGTACACTTTGTCGGTTTGGGAGAAAAGGAGGCAGGCTCCATTCCTTTCAGGGGATCAGCAAAACCATCATTCCAGCCTCTTTGATCCACTTCTTACAGGGGGGAACCTGTATGAAAAATCAACGTGTTTTGATCGTGGCCCTGGTCGCGACGGTGGTCTTCATCGGCCTGGCGATCGTGCTGGCCGTGGTCTTCCGCCCAACAACCGAGGCGACCGGAACGGCCCGCGTCGAGCGGGTCAACACCCTGGCCGGCAGCAGCAACGCCTGCGTGCAGTGCCACGCCAATACCACGCCGGGCATCGTCCAGCAGTACGGGATGAGCAGCATGGCCGCCGCTGATGTGAGCTGCGAGGCCTGTCACGTTGTCCCGGCCGATTATCCCAACGCCATCGAGCATGAAGGCGCCTGGGTGATCAACTCGCCCACGCCCGCCAAGTGCCAGACCTGCCATACCCAGGAAGTCGCCCAGTTCAGCCAGAGCCGCCACGGTCTGCCGGCTTACGTGGCCGTGGCCGGGGCGCAGGACCTCTCCGACGTCCACCTGACCCAATATCTGAGCATCACCGAGGGCCAGGCCCTGGCCGACAAGTCGCGCAACGCGATCGCGGCCCTGGAAGGCGATACCCTGACCCGTTTCACGTGTTACGCCTGCCATAACATCGGCCGCCCGCACGAGGATGGCTCCGCCGGCGAGTGCCAGCAGTGCCACATCCGCCACGAGTTCAGCCTGGAGCAGGCCCGCCGGCCCGAAACCTGCAACGCCTGCCACATCGGCCCCGACCATCCCCAGTACGAAATCTACCAGGAGTCGCCGCACGGGATCATGTACGCCACCCTGGGCGATAGCTGGAACTGGGACGCCGATCCGGGCACGCTTTCCGTGGAGGACTTCCCCGCCCCGACCTGCGCGATCTGCCACATGAGCGGCTTCGGCACGGCCGGGACGACTCACGACGTGGGCGACCGCCTGACCTGGTTCCTGTTCATGCCGGTCTCGCAGCAGCGGCCCGGCTGGACGGACAACAAGGTCCGGATGCAGAGCGTCTGCCTGGAGTGCCACAACCGCAACTTCATCGAGGACTTCTACGCCGCCGCGGACGCCGCCACCGAGCGCGTCAACGAGTGGACGCAGGAGGGCGAAGACCTGCGCGTGGCGCTGACGGAAGCCGGCGCGTTGACCAGCGAGCCGTTCGACGAGCCGATCGACTTCACGATCTTCAACCTGTGGCACCACTGGGGCCGCACAACCAAGTTCGGCACCTGGATGCAGGGGCCGGATTACGCGCAGTGGCACGGCGCGTACGAAGTCCTGCACGACCTGGCCGAAGTTCGCGAATACGCCGTCGAGAACCTGCCGGGCTACCAGCACCCGCGCCATACCGAGGCTGAAGCCGCGCCCGCCGAAACACCGCAAGCCACCCCAACGCCATCGGGGAGCTAACCACCGTGAGCCGCCGCGTCAGGCGTGGCCAGCCGCGCCTGACGCCTACCTCTGCTGGGGAGCCAATGTGAGCAACTGGTCCATCTCTCCCGAATCGATTGTGCTTGCCGGGCGGCGGATTCCGATCGTCCGCGGGCAGATCATGATGTTGATGGTGGCGGTCAATCTGGCCTTTCTGGGCCTGGATATCTTCCTGGCCCACGGCATGAACGGCACGATCAAACCCTACGAGCTGATCCCGATCGTGTTCGGCCCGGCCGCGGGGTTGATTCTGCTGATCGCCGGGCTGATCTCGCTCCGGCGGCGGCGGGAAGCGATCCTGCTGGCCTTCCTGGTGCTGGCGATCAGCATCGTGGTCGGCCTGCTGGGGGCCTACTTCCATGTGGCGCGGGCCATCCCGCCCTACAGTCCGGCCCGGATGGACTTCATCCTGGCCCTGTTCGTCTTCGCCCCGCCCGTGATCGGGCCGCTGACCTTCTCGCTGGTGGGCGTGCTGGGGGTGATTGCCGCCGTGGTGGAAGACCCGCCCGGCAGCGGCCGGATGGTCATACCCGGACTGGTGAGCTGGCGGGTGCCCTTTAGCAAAACCCAGCAGTACCTGATCTGGGTCGGACTGGGCATCCTGGCGACCCTGCTGAGCAGCGTGCTCGACCACGGCCGTTCCAATTTCGCCAACCCCAGGGTGTGGATTCCCACCGTGACCGGCGTGTTCGCCGTCGTGGCGACGGTGACGTTGGGCATGCTTGACAAGCCGAGCCGGGGCGACTACATCACGTTCTTCGTCAGCATGGCCGTCCTGATGATTGTGGCCGTGCTGGGCTTCGTGTTCCACGTCCAGACCGACCTGGCCCGGATGAACACGATCGTGCCGGAGCGCTTCATGCGCGGCGCGCCGTTCCTGGCCCCGCTGCTGTTCGCGGACATGGCCGCGCTGGGCCTGGTCGCCCTGCTCCCGGAGGAACGGATTTCTGTTCCTCCGGAAAGGGGCGCGGAATGAGGGAAGGGGCGCGCGACATAGGCCTGTCCTTCAATTGGAAGAAGGATTGAGATAGGGGAGCGCTCTCAATTGTCAGAGTTTCGTAAAGTCCCATTTGCTGCTGGACTCGCGGGAATTTGTGTGTTATACTGTTGGTGAAGACGTAAGATAGTAAAAAGACGAACGAAAGCAGCAAGGGTCTCCCTCATTGGAATGCCCGCCGGGATGTAAGCGCATCAGTAAGCCGGCTGGCAGACGAAGTCAAGTAGTGGTATGCTGCATGCTAGAGCAGTCGAATGGGTCAGCGCGACGTGCCGGACGCGCGGTAGCCCCTCCAAGGCTCGCCTGATTTGACTGCTACCCAACCAACTCCGGGTGACGCGGCCCCCCCTCTCTGCGTCCCCCGGAGTTTTGTTTTGAGATGCCATGATCAGCCTGACAGTGTAGCCCCCTGTCCATCCGGGTCCGCGCCCGGATCGTCACCCAGCCCCAAGAGCCCCACCGCCAGCAGGATCGGCAGAACCGGCACCAGCAGCCGCACTTCTCGCCACAGGCCGAAGACCGCCACGAAGCCCAGATACACCAGCATGCCCCACGTCAACGTGCCTAGGAAGGGCGGTGTCCGGCGCAAGCCGCGCCAGGCCAGATACCACCAGCCGCCAAGAAAAGCGGGTACGGCCGTCAGGGCATAGGGCAGGATCGAGAGGTTGGCCTCCGCGATCCGGCCCACCGTCCAGTACAGTTCGCCCGGCCCCTGGACCTGGCGCACGAGCCAGTCACAGCCGAACCACAGCCCGCCGTACACGACCGTCCAGATCAGCGTGCGGCGGTCCGGATAGCAACGCCACATGGCCAGCCCAAAGAACAGCACCAGGAACACGCCGGTCGAGCGGTTTAGCGCGGCAAGCATCACCAGCACGCCATACAAGCCATGATGGGGTCGCTCTCGCACGGCCATGTCGTGCAGGAGAACCAGGCCCCACACGAAAAGCGCCGACTCTAGCCAGGTATCCCCCAGGCCGTTGAACATCCAGGTGATGACCACGCTGAACGCACCCACCCCGGCCAGACAACCGAGCAAGGCCCGTTCGATTGTCACAAAGCGGGACAAAAAAGCATACAGCCCGAACACAAACAGGGTCAGCAGCAGGGCGTTGAGCAGGCTGTGCACGAGCAGCAGTTCGCCGCCACGCTCGGCTGGCAGCAGGGATGCGCCAAGCTCCGCCAGGTAAACCGTCAGCACGCGCCAACGGTAAGGCTCCTGGGCGGTGCGGTTGAGGATTTCGTCATGGCGAATGATCGTCGCGGCATCCATGGGAAACATACCCATGTAGATCAGCCAGACACTCGCGGTCAGCAGCAGGAGGCGGACTTGCCGTTGGGAGATAGGCATCAGATGTCATCCTGATTGGGGGATCATCGATCTGTCAGCGATGATACACCGATCGGGCTGGACGGGGCACATCTCCCGCCGGACGCCATGCCGGAAAGGGCGCACCTATCCGGCGCGCCCTTTTGATTCTTGCTCTCGTTCAATCCGGCTCCCCGGCCTACTCCATCGGCGGCACCCCGGCCTGCCAGGTCTCCCAGTTGGCGATGATGTAGTCGGTCACGGCCGACCCGGCCAGATAGGCATTCCGCGTGGAGGGCACGAACCCGCCGCTGTCGGCGGCGAGCGATTCGGCCGCGGTCTGGCCCTCGTACGGCCGGTCAAAGTTGCTGGCCGTGCGCAGCACGAGCACGCGCTGCAGGTCCACCAGCCCGGCGTCGGCCAGGCGGCTCAGCGCGGTCAGCGTCCCGGTGTCTTCCATCTCGGTCATGCAGTAGTTGGCCGCGCCGCCGCTCCACTGGGCGGCCCACCACTCGGCCCACTGGCCGAGCAGGTCGCCGTGCCAGTAGGTGCTGGCCGCGACCGTGTCGCAGCGCACGACCGAGGGCGGCTGGGAGGCGGGCCAGTCGGCGGGATAGTTGGCCCGGTAGGCCTGCGCGTCCTCGCCATCGGCCAGGGCCACGTCCTTGCTCAGGTTGTAGGCCCAATCGACCAGGGCCGTGTTGAGGTGGTAGACCTCGGTCCCGGCAGCCCAGCCATCCTCGCACCAGGGCGCGGTGCAGCCGAGATGGATGTACGGATAGTCCCACTCGGCGGGGATTTCCCGCGAGTCGATCTCGTAGGCCAGGTCGCCGTCGATCACCCAGTCAGCCCAGGCAGCGGAGCCAAGCGTGCCGTCGTGCGGGTCGATCCCGGCGATCCCGGCCACCACGATGTAGGCCTGGCTGAGGTCGAACAGGCCGCTCAGCCCAACCGCCATCACGGTCGCGGTGGCGTTGGCGATGCCCATCCCGGTCACGACCAGGCATTGCCCCTCGGATTTGCAATAAACCGGCGAGAAGCTGCCCGGCACCTCGATCACCTCGTCCAGCCCTTCGCCTTCCACCCAGAACTGGGCTTCCCCGGCAAAGTCGCCCGTCATCTCACCGGACTCGAACATGGCGATGGTCAGGACCTTGACCTGCTTCGGCGACTCGGATTGGGCCAGCGCCGCCCCCCCCAGGGGGGCCAGCATCAGCCCGACGATCAGACACACGAACACGATCACTTTGCGGTTCATCGGCCTCTCTCCTCCAGAGTGGACATGCACCTTCATTGTACGGCGGGCGCGATCGGCAGCGTGATAGCGAACGTGCCCGAAGTCAGGCAGGCAGTTCGTCCAGCGGTTCGATCCGGCCTGCCCGGCCGGGGTTGGCTGGTGCTAGAATGAAGGCACACGCCGTCTTCGTTCTTCCCTGGGAAAGGACTGACCATGAGCCGCGTGATTCGGGCCCCGCGCGGGACGCAGATCACCTGCAAGGGTTGGCAGCAGGAAGCCGCCCTGCGCATGCTGATGAACAACCTCGACCCCGACGTCGCCCGCGACCCGCAACACCTGATCGTCTACGGCGGGCGCGGGCGGGCCGCCCGCAACTGGGAGTGCTTCGACGCCATCGTGGCTTCGCTGAAAGAGCTGGAGGGCGACGAAACCCTGCTCGTCCAGAGCGGCAAGCCGGTGGCCGTCTTCAAGTCCCACCCGGACGCGCCGCGCGTCCTGATCGCCAACAGCAACCTGGTCCCCCACTGGGCCACCCAGGAGCATTTCGACGACCTGGAGCGGCGCGGGCTGATGATGTACGGCCAGATGACCGCCGGATCGTGGATTTACATCGGCACGCAGGGCATCCTGCAGGGGACCTACGAAACCTTCGGCAGCCTGGCCCGCCAGCAGGGCTGGGCGTCACTCAAAGGCAAGTTCGTGCTGACCGCCGGGCTGGGCGAGATGGGCGGCGCGCAGCCGCGCGCCGTGACCATGAACGAGGGCGTGGCCCTGGTTGTCGAGATCGACCCGGCCATGATCGAGCGCCGCCTGCGCACCCGCTATCTGGACGAATCGACCGACGATCTGGAGGAAGCCCTCCAGCGCGTGGAGGACGCGATCCAGTCCGGCACGCCCAAGTCGATCGGGCTGTTGGGCAACGCGGCCGACATCCTGCCCCGCCTGGTCTCGATGGGCATCCGGCCGGATGTCGTCACCGACCAGACCCCGGCCCACGACTACCAGGCCTACATCCCGCACGGCATGACGTTCGCCCAGGCCAACGAACTCCGCGCCCGCGACCTGGACCAATTCATCCGGCTCAGCGGAGAGAGCATGGCCCGCCACTGCCAGGCCATGCTGGACTTGCAGGCCCAGGGCGCGGTCGTGTTCGATTACGGCAACAACCTGCGCCAGCGGGCCTTCGACGCCGGAGTCAAGAACGCTTTCGACTATCCCGGCTTCGTCCCGGCCTACATCCGGCCGCTGTTCTGCGAGGGCAAGGGGCCGTTCCGCTGGGTGGCGCTCTCCGGCGACCCGCAGGACATCTACCGCACCGACGCGGAAATCCTCAAATTGTTCCCGGAAGACGAACACCTCCAGCGCTGGATCAGGCTGGCCCAGACCGCGTTCGAGTTCCAGGGCCTCCCGGCGCGCATCTGCTGGCTGGGCTACGGGGAGCGGGCCAAAGCCGGGCTGGCCTTCAACGAGCTGGTCGCACGCGGCGAGGTCAAGGCCCCGATCGTGATCGGGCGCGACCACCTGGACGCCGGATCGGTCGCCAGCCCCAACCGCGAGACGGAGGGCATGCGCGACGGCACCGACGCGGTGAGCGACTGGGCGATCCTGAACGCCCTGATCAACGCGGTGGGCGGCGCAACCTGGGTCAGCTTCCACCACGGCGGCGGAGTGGGCATCGGCTACAGCCAGCACGCGGGGATGGTCATCGTCGCCGATGGCACGCCGGAAGCGGCGGTCCGGCTCCAGCGCGTGCTGACCACCGATCCCGGCATGGGCGTCGTTCGCCACGCCGACGCAGGGTATGAGATCGCGATCGAGACGGCCAGGGAGCGCGGGGTGAAGATTCCGATGCTGAAGTAAGAGGGGAGTGGGCAGTTATCAGTTGTCAGTTGACAGTAAAAGCGGGGCGATCAGAGGGTCGCCTCGCATCATTGATCATTGCATGATATTTTGCTGCTTGCGCCGGAGCGCGGTGATGTCGGTAAACTTCTGTAAAAGGGAAGGCGTGCGCTCTCCTGGTGAAGGGTCAATTTCAACCAGGAGAGCCACACGCCATGACTCAGAGAACAGCCCCGAGCGCCATAATGCAGCAAACGATGGAATCCTTTTTACAGGAGGGGATCGCGAGCAGCACGGCGCCGCTGAGCGAGTTCATCCGGCTGGCGGTGCAAAGCATAGTCCAACAAGCTCTGGCGCAGACTGTGCGGCCAGGTCGCTTGCACCGCCCTTGTTTCTCCATTGGCCGATCCCCTTTTCGATAGTCTATGTGACATTTCCAGTCTCCGCAGACTCGGGGTCAGTCCAATCGGCTATTGCACGAATTATTGAGACTACAGGTGCAGTGCGGTATGATGGCGCTGACAGAGAAGTTCCAGCGCGTAGGTATCCTGCTGCGCTACCTCCAGGTTAAGTCAATATCTGCCCGTTAGTTGGTCGTCATCGCTCTTCCTTGCCTAATGAGATTTGACGAACAAGATCGGTAAGCAGGTATCCCTACAACCTCACCCCCCGGCCCCCTCTCCGCATGCGGCTATGCGTTACCCACATCTGTTTGGGGAGGGGGATGAAGTAACTGCCAGG
>CAZHMJ010000152.1:0-11872 GCA_964533805.1 uncultured Anaerolineae bacterium
GACGGCCCCGTGGCCATACGCATTGGCTTTGACAACCGCCATGACCTGAACCGCCGGCCCAACGTGCCGCTTCAACACGCGCACATTGTGGGCGATCGCGCTCAAATCAATTTCGGCATAGGTGAGTGGATTGGGCATGAATTGGACTGAACTCCTAAACGCGATCATGAAAACTAACTGTTTCATCTTTAAGATAATCTAGTATACACTGGTCGATAGTGGATAAATAAGCCGGGCATGTGTCGATCATGCCTACAATTTGCACAGCCGTTTGTACAACAGCGTGCGTCCACTTCACCGGGCCTATCCCCGTCCGATCCCGACAGGTCATAAGGAGGTTGCCATCAGTCTCGAACTAAATTGAGAGGGTGCCCCGTTTATGTTTTTTGTCCGGATGCAGTTGCATACCAGAGGTGAAGACTATGTCCAAGCATGCTTCGCGTCTCCTTCTTGTCGTGGCCCTGCTGGTTTCTGCTTTCGGGGGTCTGACCGCCACCGCCCAGGACTGCAATTTCGCCGGTGAAATCCCGATCGGGGTGATCGCCTCCCTGACCGGCGACCGCCCCAAAGTCGGCCAGAGCACCGTCGAAGCGGCCGAGATGGTCGTCGAGGAAGTCAATGCCCAGTGCGGCATCCAGATCGATGGCGAAAACTACGAGGTTATCATCCTCGTCGAAGACAGCGAATCCAAGGGTGAATCGGCCGTCGCCGCCGCCACCCGTTTGATCGTGGATGAGGAAGTCATCGCAATCATCGGCCCGCAGGCCAGCGTGGAAGCCGTCCCCGCCGGTCAGGTTGCCAACGACCGCGAGACCCCGATGATCAGCCCCTGGTCGACCAACCCGGCCACCACCCTTGACCGTCCGTGGGTTTTCCGCGCCGCCTTCCTCGACCCCTTCCAGGGGCCGGTCGTGGCCGGGTTCGCCCAGGAAGAATTTGGCGTCGCCACCGCCGCCGTGCTGTATGACATCGCCAGCGACTATCCCAAGGGCCTGGCCGAGAACTTCCGCGACGCGGCCGAGGCTTCCGGGATCGAGATCGTCGGGTTCGAGAGCTTCACCACCGGCGACACCGACTTCAGCTCGCAGCTCACCAACATCATCGCCGCCAACCCGGGCGTGATCTTCACGCCCCAGTACTACAACGAAGTCCCGCTGATCGTCCAGCAGGCCCGCGAGCTGGGCTACGAAGGCCCGATCCTGGGCAGCGATAGCTGGGGCACGCCCGACCTGCTCGACCTGTGCGGCGAGGCCTGCAACGGCCTGTTCTTCAGCACCCACTACGCGCCGGACATCGCCACCGACGTGGCCCAGACCTTCATCTCCACCTACGAAGAGCTGTATGGGGCCAAGCCGGATGACGTGGCCGCGCTGACCTACGACGCCTTCCAGTTGCTCTTCACCGCGATCCGCACCGCCAACTCGCTCGACCGCGCCGCCGTCCGCGACGCGCTGGCCGGGATTGAGCTGTTCGAGGGCGTGACGGGCATCATGAGCTTCGACGAGCAGGGCGACCCGGTCAAGTGCGCGGTCATCATCCAGATCGTCGATGGCGCCTTCACCTACTACGACTCGGCCTGCCCGGCCGGCTTCCCACCGGAAGCAGCCGCGGAGCCAGAAGTCACCGCGACACCTGCATCGTAATCCAGACTGTGCCGGAGCGCCCCGTGATCGTGCGGGGCGCTCTTGCTTCCTGCCTGTTGAACCGAACCGGAGTCCAATGCGATGGATCTGTCTTTTCTGCAACAGTTCATCAACGCCCTCCAGTTAGGCAGCCTGTACGCTTTGGTCGCGCTGGGTTACTCCATGGTCTACGGCGTGCTGCTGCTGATCAACTTCGCCCACGGCGACATCTTCATGTTCGGGGCGTTCCTGGGCGTCTTTTGCTCCATGACCCTCAAGCTGCCGTTCGTGCCGACCCTGCTGCTTTCGATGGCGCTGACCGCCCTGCTGGGCATGACCATCGAGCGGGTGGCCTACAAGCCGCTGCGTTCCGCCTCGCGCCTGTCGGTGGTCATCACCGCCCTGGGCGTCGGACTGCTGCTGGAAAACGGCATGCTGGCCCTGACCGGGGCCGACCCGCGCAACTACCCGGAAGACTTCCTCGTGACCACCGTCTACAACATCGGCGGGCTGAGCATCTCCAACGTCAAGATCATCATCATTGTGCTGGCCTTCGTGCTCTTCCTGGGCCTGTACCTGATCGTGCAGCGCACCAAATGGGGCATGGCCATGCGCGCCATCTCGTATGACAAGTTCGCGGTGCCGCTGATGGGCATCTCCCAAAACCAGATCATCTCGCTGACCTTCATGCTCGGCACAGCCCTGGCCGCCGCGGGCGGCATCCTGTGGGGCGTGGCCTTCCCGGTCCTCAACCCCTACATGGGCATGCGCGTGGGCTGGAAGGCGTTCATCGCCGCCGTGGTCGGCGGCATCGGCGACGTGCGCGGCGCGTTTCTGGGCGGCCTGCTGCTGGGATTTGTAGAGATTTTCGTGGTCGAGTTGGGGCAAAACGTCGGAATCTCCTCGACATGGCGCGACCCGATCGCTTTCGCCCTGCTGCTGATCATCCTCGTGGTGCGCCCGACCGGCCTGTTTGGCGTGGCCCGCCGCCAGAAAGTGTAAGGAGGAGCCGTGAGCACCCTGCGTCAACGTCTATCGCATTGGCTCGCTCCGCTGCGCCGCCAGCTTGGCCGCACGCCCGTGCTGGCCTTCCTGCTGGCTTTCCTGCTGGCCGTCCTGCTGGAGCAGCAGGTCGGCGACGCGTTCGCCGATAGCCTGAACTTCCGCAAGATTCCGAAGTTCTTCGGCCTGGTCGACATCTTCGAGCCGTTCTCGGACCTGGACTTCTCCGGCATCCTGGCCCCGTTCTTCCCCTCTCCGGCGATGGAGGTCGAAACTCCCATCCAGGATTCGGGCGCGGCGATTGGCGAGCTGGTCACCACCTTCTGGAACGCCCTGTTCTACCAGGACGCGCGTAACCCCGGCTTCTTCGACGTCCTGCTGCGGGTCGTGATCTACGACCTGGTCATTTTCATCATTCCCATCCTGATTCTGGCCCTGCTCCTGCGCGGGCCGACGCTGTGGGCCCTCCAACGGCTGCCGCGCTGGCTGGCCCTGGCCCTACACCTGGGCGCGCTGTACGTGGTGCTCATGTTGTGGGGCGCGGACGGCGGCACGCGCGAACTGATCCTGATCTACATGGGGATCAACATCATGCTGTCCGCCAGCCTCAATCTGGTCAACGGTTACATGGGCGAGTTCTCGGTCGGCCACGCCGGGTTCATGGCGGTCGGCGCGTACGTCTCGTCCGTGCTGACCATGATCTGCTTCACCGACAGCAGCGTGTTCGGCCCGGCACTGCTCTCGCCCGATCTCGGCCTGCCGTTCGGGTTCATCATCGCCCTGCTGGCCGGCGGGGTCGCCGCTGCGATGGCCGGGCTGCTGGTCGCCTTCCCCTCCTTCCGGACGCGCGGTGACTACCTGGCGATCGTCACCCTGGCGATCAACTTCATCGTGCAGGGCGTGATCAATAACATGGAGGTCATCGGCGGGCCGCGCGGGCTGAATGGCGTCCCGCTGTGGACCAACCTGACCTGGATCTTTGTCTTTACCATCCTCTCACTGGCGGCAATCTACAACCTGGTCAATTCCACCCTGGGCAAGGGGATCATTGCCATCCGCGAGGATGAGATCGCCTCCAGCCTGATGGGCGTCAATACCCGCAAGCTCAAGCTGGTGGCGTTCCTGGTGTCGTCGTTCATCGCCGGGGTGGCCGGCGGGTTGTTCGCCCATCAGTTGGCCTACGTCAACCCCGGCAACTTCGGTATCCTCAAATCCACCGAAGCGCTGGTCATGGTCTACCTGGGCGGGATGGGCAGCATCAGCGGCTCGATCATCGCCGCCGTGATCTTCACCATCCTGATCGAAGCCCTGCGCCCGCTGGCCGTGCTCAAGTGGGTGGTCATCCCCCTGATCCTGATCCTGCTGATGCTCTTCCGGCCGCAAGGGTTGTTCGGATTCCGGGAGCTGAAGCTCAACCTCGGCCTACGCGAAAGACCTGGAGAAGCAAAGGAGGCGCAGGATGCCACTGCTGCGGATTGAACATCTGACCCACTATTTTGGCGGCCTGCGCGCGGTCGAAGACTTCAACCTCAACCTGGAGTCGGGCGAGCTGGTCGGCCTGATCGGCCCCAACGGCGCGGGCAAGACCACGGTCTTCAACCTGGTGACCGGGGCCTACACCCCCAAACAAGGCAGTATCAAGCTCAACGGCAGCGAACTGGTCGGCAAGCCCTCGCACGTGATCAACGCGCTGGGCATCAGCCGCACCTTCCAGACGATCCGGCTGTGGAACCAGATGACGGTGCTGGATAACATCCGCATCGCCAACCATCACCGCATCCGCTACACCCTGGCCGAGGCCTTCCTCCAACTGCCGCGTTACCGGCAACAGGAAGCCGAATTCAAGGAGAATGCCTTCGAGCTGTTGCGCCTGTTCAAGCTGGAGCGATTCGCCGACGAACCGGCCAGCAGCCTGCCGTACGGCGCGCAGCGCCGGGTGGAGATCGTCCGGGCGCTCGCCTCCCAACCGCGCGTCCTGCTGCTGGACGAGCCGGCCGCGGGCATGAACCCGCAGGAAATCGGGGAGCTGATGGACTTCATCCGCTGGATCAAGGACGAGTTCAAGCTCGCGATCTGGTTGATCGAACACCAGATGCGGCTGGTCATGAACATCTGTGAGTACATCAAGGTGCTGGACTTCGGGCAGACGATCGCCGAAGGCACCCCGGCCGACATCCAGAACAACTCCAAGGTCATCGAAGCATACCTGGGCGAACAGGGGGAGGTGGCCTGATGCTGCTCAACGTGCAAGACCTCCACGTCTCTTATGGCAACATCCGGGCCGTGCATGGAGTCTCCTTCGAGGTCGACGAGGGCGAGATCGTGACCCTGATCGGGGCCAACGGCGCGGGTAAATCGACCATCCTGAACACCATCGCCGGGCTGCTGCGCCCCAACAGCGGCCGGATCACCTACCGGGGCCAGGAGATCGGCGGGCTGGACGCCCACAAGATTGTCCAGCGCGGGCTGGCGCTCGTCCCGGAAGGGCGGCGCATCTTCGGCAACCTGACCGTGTCCGAGAACCTGCGCCTGGCCGGGTATCAGCTCCAGCCGGACGAACGCGCGCGGCGCATGCGACGCGCATTCGAGGTCTTCCCGCGCCTGGAGGAGCGCCGCAGCCAGCTTGGCGACACGCTCTCCGGCGGCGAGCAGCAAATGCTGGCCGTTGGCCGGGCGCTGGTCACCGGGGGGCACCTGATGCTGCTCGATGAACCGTCGATGGGCCTCGCGCCGATCCTCGTCCAGCACATCTTCAGCATCCTGAAGGAGATCAACGCTCAGGGGACCACCCTGCTGCTGGTGGAGCAGAACGCCCACATGGCACTCAAGATCGCCCAGCGGGCCTATGTCCTCGAAACCGGCAACATCGTCCTGTCCGGTCCGGCGGAAAGCCTGGCCCGCAACCCGGAAGTGCAAAAAGCCTACCTGGGTGCGTGACGCACGCGCGGGGCGCGAAATCGACGCTTCGGGGATTTGGGGCGGTTGTAGGGGCGGTGCGATGCAAGGCATCGACGCGAACCGCCCCTACCGTTTTCTATGCGCTACCCCTTCACGAAAGGGGCCAGATGGCGGTCGAAGTGGCGCTTGAGATAGGCATGATACTCGGTCTCGCGCGCCCGCAAGAGGGGCATCAGTTCCGCGCCGAAGGTGTCCAGCACCGAGCCAAAGGTCACGTGCAGCACCTGCCGGGCGTCGAACTGGTCGAGCAGGCCGGGCAACTGGGCGTCGGCCAGGGCCGCCGCGGCGGGGACTTTGTCCAGCACGGCGGAGACATGGTAGGTCTTGCGATCTTCCTCGTAATGCGCCCGCGCGAAGTCCAGGATCGTCCGGAACAGGGGCACGTTGACACCCGCCACCAACCGCAGGGCTTCCAGGTAGCTGGTGCCCGCCGTCTTGAGGTGCACCAGCCCGTGCGCGTGGCGCGCCGCCAGCGGGTAGACCGTGAACTTGTCCGAGCCGGTGTGCAGGCTGAGCTTGTAGCTGTCCCCGAAATAGCGAATGATCTCGGCGTGTCCGGCGATGTTCGCTTCCAGCTCGCCCAGGTCACCGATGTAGTCCACGCCTTTTTCGAAGCGGCCGACGAAGCGCGGGGCTAGGCTGACGAACGGCACGCCCAGCCGGCGCAGCTCGGAAGCAATGTAAAAGTGCTCGTGCAGGGACGTGGCCGTGCCGGTCTCGTCGACCGACATCTCCAGGTCGAAGGGCTGGCCGCCCAGGTCCGCCTGGATGCGGCGGGTCATCTGGACGGTGTGCGCCACCGCCGCGCCATATTTGGCCAGGGCGCGCAGCAGAGTCGTCTCGTCAAAGTCCAGCCGTCGCGTCTCCAGGTCGAAGCCGCGCTGGTAGCGGGCCTGGGTCTCCTGGAGCGTGCTTTGCAGGACGTCCCACGGCAGGCGCGTGACCTTCTCGCGCAGGGCCGCCAGCGCGTCGCTGTCGGCGGCATCATCCACCCAATCCCCCGGATCGATCGTGAAAAAGCGGTACCCGGCCTGGACGAAGGAAGGCACGTCCGTCAGGTGCTTCATGTGGTCGGCGTCCGCGCCCCACGCCGCGCGCCACCCGGCCTGGAAGACTCCCCAGGTCGCGTCATCGACCACCTGCTGGGGCGTCCGGCCGGTGCGCGTATTTTCCCGCACCGACTGCTGGGCGAAGATCGGCGCGACGCCGGTGCCACGCGCGGCCTGGACATGGCCCGGCGTGGCGATCCCCAGCCGGTCGCCAAACCCGGCCGAGGTCGCCACCCCCAGCGGGACCGGGTTCAACCAGGGCAGCCGCGCCCGCAGCGCTCGCGCATTGGCGGCCGTCACGGGGCAGACCAGCAGACCGCCCCCGGCCGCTTCGCCCTCGAATCCGGCCGTCATGCCGCGTACGATTAAGACCTTATCGCCCTCGGGCCTGATGCCCAGAGCGTAAGTCGTCGCGCCCTCGTTCACCACGGATTCTTCAAACACCGGCAAAGGAAACCCAGGAAGGGTAATCACCGTCTCATCTCCTCAAATGATAGCGAATAGCGTTCAGCTATCAGCGCTCAGCAAAAAAACAAGAACCCGCGCGGGCCCGGCTTCTTCTTGCCTTTTGTCTTCCGCCTACCCGGTGCTCGCGCGGACGATCATCTCCTCGTCGTACAGGTATTCCTGGTAGCGGGTATCCCCACCCAACTGGCTGAGCAGCAGGCGAGTCGCAGCCGCGCCCAGCTCGTATTTAGGGACAAAGAAAGTCGTCAGGGCCGGAGTCACTTCCCGCGCCATCAGAATGTCGTCACCGCCGATCAGGGCCAGATCGTCCGGGATGCAGCGGCCAACCTCCATCGCTGCCCGCATCGTGCCCAGAGCCACCAGATCGTTACCACCGATGATCGCGTCCAGTTCAGGATGCTCCGCCAGCAGCCCGCGCGCGGCCTCGTAGCCGCTTTTCCAGGTCGGCAGGCTGGTCCGGTACCAGCCAGGATGGGTCTCCGCGCCCAGATCGTTCATCGCCTGCACAAAAAGCTCCAGATTGGCCTGCACCCCGCTGCGCTGGAGCAGGATATAACCGATCCGGCGCCGCCCCAGACTGACCAGATAACGGGCCGCCCTGACCGCGCGGTAACCAAACCCGTAGCGGCTGCGCACCACGCTGGCAGGCTGGCCCTCCCCTTCGCGGTTGATCAGCACCACGGCCCGCCGCTTCGCAATCAACGGCACCAGGACGTCATCCGGCAGCCGCGAGGCACACACAATCAGGCCATCGGCCGTCGACTCCTCCAACTGGCTGAGCACGGCTTCCTCGCGCGCGGGATTCTCGTTGGTGTTGGTCAACAGCACGCTGTAGCCGTGCGCCCAGGCCTCGTCTTCGGCACCCTGGAGAATCTCCGCGAAGTAGGGGTTGGTGATATCCGGCACGACAACCGCGATCATCATGGTCTGGTGGGTGACCAGGGTGCGCGCGGCGCGGCTGGGACGGTAATCCAGCCGCGCGATCACCTCCTGCACGTGGCGGCGGGTCCGTTCGCTGATGCGGCCAGTATTGTTAACCACCCGCGAGACGGTCATCGGAGAAACCCCCGCCTCGCGAGCCACGTCCTCAATGGTCACACGCCGTTCTTTCCTGGCCATACCGGCTCCTTCATCCAGGAGGCAAGCCAAGCAGGGCGGAGGCATCGCATCACGCCGAAAAAAGCCACCTCAGCGCAGAATGCGCGCGCAGCGCGAGGCAGCAGAGCCAAACAACACAGTCCGGCTTTTCACTCTGGTATTCTGGGCGTTCCTGGCGTCCTGGCGGTTCAACCTGCCTTGGATGCGATTGTCGTACCAACCAGGACCGGAACTGATTGACAAACACCAAAAACCTTTATACACTGAAAACGTAGGCCGTGTTAGCGCTAACCTTGAGCAAAATAGACAAATCGCGATGGAATATTCGACGAGTTAGCGTTAACCTTGGCCTCAGTATACCACACTATTCCCAGCACAATCCTGCGTTTTGTAGACACGCGCTAACGTCAACCGTCTTCCATTCACCCTGCCTTTGTCGAAAGGAGGCCATCCAGGTCAGAGATCAGCTCCACCCGACTACCCAGCTTGGTTTGGTTCATGGGTTTCAAGCCATAAGGAGCAAAAATGCTGAAAAAACGTGTTTTCCTCGTGAGCATCACTCTCCTCTTGTTGGCCGCCATGTCGGCCTCCATCCTGCCTGTCGCCGCCCAGGGTCCTTACAGTGAATCCCCGGAACTGGCCGCTCTCGTGGCCGCGGGCAGCCTGCCCCCGGTTGAAGAGCGCCTTCCAACCAACCCGCTGGTGGTCCCAGTCAACGACAGCATCGGCGTCTACGGCGGCGTCTGGCACCGCGCCTGGCGTGGCGTGACCGACTTCCACTGCTTCGGCCGCATCATCTACGATCCCGTGCTGCGCTGGCCGCATGACCCGGCCAATCCGGTCGAGGAAGGTCTGGCCGAGCGCTGGGAGTGGAACGAGGACGGCACCGAGCTGACCCTGTACTTCCGCGAAGGCCTCAAGTGGTCCGACGGCGAGCCATTCACCGTGGACGACGTGACCTTCTGGTGGGAGAACATCGAGAACGACACCAACATCACCACGGCGGTCCACACCGAGTGGACGACGATGACCGAGATGGTCCGCGTCAACGACACCACCCTCACCCTGAAGTTCTCGCAGCCCAACGGTCTGGCCGAAACCGTCGGCCTGGCCTTCCACGGCAACCAGTGGCCGCTGGGCTTCGAGCGTTTTGGCTTCTTCGCCCCGCGCCATTACCTGGAGCAGTTCCACCCGGCCTACAACAGCGAAGCCACCTACGAACTGTTCGAGGAAAAGGCCAACGACTACAATCCGGAACGCCCGGTGATGACCGCCTGGCAGATCACCAGCTACGAACCCGGCACCTCGCTCATGATTGCCACGCGCAATCCGTACTACTGGAAGGTGGACCCCGAAGGCAACCAGCTTCCATACATCGACGAAGTGTACTTCCACCTAGTGGAAGATACGGCCGGCGTGAACCTGATGGGCATCGCCGGTGACCTGAGCATGCAGGCCCGCGCCATCGACCTGGCCCAGTACCCGGTCTATATGGAAAACGCCGAAGCGGGCAACTATCATATGCTGCTCTGGCCGCAGGCCATGGCTTCCGCCGCGACCCTGTGGTTCAACATGAGCTACCCGGAAGACAACTATCGCACCCTCTTCCAGGACCTGCGCTTCCGCCAGGCGACCTCCATCGCCCTCGATCGCGCCGCGATCAACGACATCGCCTTCCTGGGCCAGGGCGTCCCGCGCACCGAGACCGTCGTCCCCGAATCGCCCTACTACATCCCGGAGCTTGAGAACTACTACGGCGAGTACGATCCCGAAGGGGCGGTTGCCCTGCTGGACGAGATCGGGCTGGTCAAAGGCGACGATGGCTATTACACCTTCGCCGATGGCTCCGAGCTGACCCTGGTCATCGAGACCTCCAGCACGGCCACCGGCATGGAAGACACGCTGGAACTGGTCTCCCAGAACTGGAACGACATCGGCTTGCGCAATCAGGTGATCATCAGCCAGCGTGACGTCTTCTGGCCACGCGCCGGCGCCAACGAGGTCATGGTCTCCACCTGGACGACCGACCGCGGCCTGGTCCCGATGGTTGACCCGATCTACCTCTTCCCCTTCGACGAGCGCTCCTGGATGGCCCCGGCCTATGGCACCTGGTACAAGACCGGCGGCGCGCAGGGCCTGGAGCCGACCGCTGAATTCCAGGCCGCAATGGACCTGTACGACGAGTACAAAGCAACCGTCGATCCGGTCCGCCAGATCGAGATCGGCCAGGAACTGGTCCGGATGTCCACCGAGAATCTGTGGACGCTCGGCACCGTTGGGATGGTCCCCAACCCGGTCGTAGTCAAGAACAACTTCATGAACGTTGACGAGTACCATGTGGCCGACTGGATCATCATGACCCCCGGCACCATGAACCCGTCGCAGTTCTACTTCACCGATGGAGATGCCAATCAGTAAGTCAGCTCGCTGACGCCACGTGAGCCGGATCGCCATGATCCGGCTCACGCCGGTAAACCGACCAGGAGACAGCCTATGTTGGCTTACATCACTCGCCGGCTGTTGGCGATGATTCCCATGCTGATCGCCGTATCGTTCATCTCATTCGTCATCATCCAACTGCCCGAAGGCGACTACCTCACCACCCTGCAAGCCGTCCAGGGAACCAGCGGCGGCGGCATGACCGACGAACAAGCCGAACTGCTGCGCGAGCGATACGGCCTCAACGAACCATTTTTGACCCAGTACTGGAAGTGGATTTCCGGCTTTCCACGCGGCGACTTCGGGTATTCGTACGAATGGTCGTCCGATGTCTGGCCGCTGATCGATGACCGGGTGTGGTACACCATCCTGGTCGGAACCTGCTCCATCCTGGTGATGCTGGTGATGTCGATCCCGATCGGCATTTACTCCGCGACCCATAAGTATTCCGTGGGAGATACCCTGCTCTCGGCGCTGGCCTTCATCGGGCTGTCCATTCCGGGCTTCCTGCTGGCGCTGATCTGGCTCTACATCGGCGGCATCCTGCTCCGCCTGGATGTGATGGGCGAGGTCTCCCAACAATATCTGACCGCCCCGATGAGCCTGGCCAAAGCCTGGGATATGTTCGTGCATCTGTGGCCGCCCGCCATCATCCTCGGCCTGGCCAGCACGGCCCAGTTGATGCGCATCATGCGCAACGGCATGCTCGATACGCTCAACCAGCAGTACGTCATGACCGCGCGGGCCAAAGGCCTGACCGAGCGCAAAGTCATCAATAAATACGTCGTGCGCTCCGCGCTGAATCCGGTCGTCAGCGTGGTCGCCATGGAAATTCCCAAGATTATTTCGTCGTCCATCCTGATCGGCGTGGTGATGTCCGTGCCAACGACTGGCCCGTTGTTCCTGCGCTCGCTGCAGAACCAGGATATGTATGTCGCCGGCACCTTCCTGCTGATGATGTCCCTGATGCTGCTGGCCTCGAACCTGCTTGCCGACCTGATCCTGGGCTGGCTCTCGGGCGCGTGGGGCCTCAGCGACTGGACCAACGCCCTCAAGTGGGGCTATGACGTGGCCGACTTGCGCTGGCCCGATTTCATCGGCGGAGTGCTGGGGCTCGACGCGGGCAAGCTGCCCCACGTGCAGGCCCCCGGCGCTGCCGTTGGCCGTGTGACGCCCCAGGCCGCCGCCGCGACCGGCCTGGCCGCCGGCACCCTGGTGGAGGCGGGGTCCACCGAC
>CAZHMJ010000153.1:0-11829 GCA_964533805.1 uncultured Anaerolineae bacterium
CAACAGAGCAGCTTCAGCGGACTTGGTGTCCCTAGCCCGCGACTTGAGTCGCGGGCGATCGGATGGCTGCCATGCCCCGATCACGACCGGCCGGATGACCGCACTGGTCATTATCATCAAGGCGGTATCTGACCGCTGACGGCTGATTGCTGAAAGCTCCTGGTTCGCTTAGCCGACGGCTGACCACTGACTATCACACGCGGATCGCTGAAAGTGGATCGCTGTTTTATAATGGAAGCGTGTATCACCCGAACTGGCTGCGCCCGGCCCCGCCGACAGTCTGTGAAGGAGAGGCGACCCATGAGCGATCCCACCCGCCCGGATGAACCCTGGCAGCCCCTGGAAGATCACGAGCTGCCCACGCGCCGCATCGGGCGTGTCGACCCCGACGCCGAGCCTGGCTCCGAGGAAGCGACCCAGGCCATGCCGGCCAGCGCGACGCCGCCCGCCAGCACGGAGCCGCCGGTCGACCTGGGCGTGACCCGCGTGTCGACCGTGCGCGGCCTGCCCCAGGAGCCGATCGGGATGGACGAGGCCGTCTACCGCCTCACCCGCCCGCCGGAACCGAACCTGGACGACCTGCCCGTGCGGGCCATCAACCTGGACGCGACCCCGCCCAGCGTGCCCGCCGCGCCGGTGTCTGAGCCGGGGGCCAACCTGCTGGACTCGCCCCCTGTCGCGTTCGGACCCGACATCCCCGGACCTGGTCTGTCCCGCGACCAGATTCCCTCGCGCACCTACGGCGCCAGCCTGCCTTATCACGTCCCACCGGCCAACCCGACCCCGCTGTATGGCGGGTATGGCGACCCCGGCGAGGGCCGCCGCAAGCGCGGTCGTACCGCCCGCGAGCGCCGTGACAGCGGGTTGTACCTGCCCTGGTGGTCGCTGCTGGTCCTGCTGGCCGGGGTGGCCCTGGTCGCCACGCTGGTCATCCTGGGGCTGAGCGGCCTCGGCGGGCAGTTCGCGCCGGGCGGCGAGACCCCGGTCGTGATTGTCATCACCTCGACCCCGACCCGCCAGCCGACCCAGCGGCCGACCCTGATCGCCTCGCCGACGATGTTCTCGCTCGCCCCCTCGCCGACTCCGCTGGCCGTGCTGCCCAGCGCCACGCCAGGCATCGGCCTGCTGACTCCCGCCCCGGAATCGCTGGAGCTGCGCGTCGGCGCGACGATCGAGGTCATCGACGTCGGCACGGCCGGGCTGAACGTCCGCGACGGCGCGGGGACGGCTTTCCGGGTGCAGTTCATCGCGCGGGAAGGCAGCCGCTTCGAACTGATCGGCGGGCCGGAGGAAGCCAACGACTTCACCTGGTGGCAGTTGCGCGGGGTGGACAACCCCGATCAGACCGGCTGGGCCGTGGATACCTATCTGTCGGTGGTAACGGACTGATTCCTGCCCGCGCGTGCGACGACGGCCATTTCAGCGCCAGATACGGCAGCGGCGGATCGAATCCGCCGCTGTCTCGTGATCCTATCGAAGGTGGTCCTGAAGTCCGCCGCTGGTCGTGAACCCCACGAATTGTGTTCTCCCCGCGTTCCATGTTGTGCGTGGGGATCGCGGGCTAACCCCCGCGCAGGCGGGCCAGCCCGGCCAGGAATTCGGCATAGGCCGGCTTGGCCTGTTCCTCATAGGTATACAGCCCCAGGCTGCACAGGTATTCGCGGAAGACCGGGTCGCTGGTGCCGTAGTAGGCCAGGAAGTAGTCGCAGGCCCCGTCCGGCCAGTCGGAGAGCTGAAGGAAGGACACCATCCGGATCCGCGGCTGGGTCATCACGGTCTCGAACAGCGCCGCGACGAACTGGCGCTGAAGCTCGGCCGAACTGCCGTTGGATGGCTCCGGCAGGTAACCGGAAGGATAGCCCACTTCCTGGAGCAAGATGGGCAACTCGCCTGCCGCGCTGACCAGCCCGGCCACATCCCCGGCCACGACCGCGGGATCGCGCACGGTGTAGTCGGCGTTGAGCGGGTAGTACGTAAACACCGCCGCGTCGCTGCGAGCCAGCAGCGCCGGGACGAAGTCGTAACCGGCCGCCACCCCGCCGGCCGTGATTGCCACCCCGACGCCCATCTGCGGGGCCAGGCTGTGGACGCGCTCCCGGCTGAATGCCACGAAGCGCAGGAATGGCTCGACCTGATCCGGGTGGGCGGCCAGCCAGGGATCGACCTGGTTGCCCACCGAGAGGAAGAAGCCACCCTGTCCGGCCAACAGCGGCACGACCGCATCCAGCACCGCGCCCCAGCGGTCCAGCAGGGCCGGGTCATCGAAGCTCAGGCCGGGGGCCAGGCGGGCCGGATCGGCGGGATCGACCAGGTCGGGCGGCATCGCCAGCCGGACGGTGTCGACGGTCTGGAGGCCCAGGTACGGGATCAGGTTGGCCTGATCCAGGAACGCCAGGAACTGGGCCAGGAGGCTTGTGTCCACCACGCCCGGCTGTGACTCCAACTGCGACCAGTAGATGCTCAGCTCGTACACGTCCATCCCGGCGGCGATCGCCTGGCTGAAGGCCTCGTCCAGCGCGTTGGCCGCTTCCGGCTGGGGATCGGTGTAGACGATCCCGGTGTGCATCCCCGGCGGCAGCAGAGGCAGCCCGGCCGCCGAGCCACCCTGGGCGGCCAGCGGCGCGGCCAGGGCCAGCGCGATCGCGCAGGTCAAAACAACGGCAAGGGGTGTCTTCCAACCCCGGATTTTGAACAACATCGGTTCCTCCTTACAACTTACTGCTTTGCCTGCGGCCGGGTTGCGGCCGCGGGGATTGGACGGTGGGTGGAAACGGGTCGCCAGGGGGCGCGGACTGAAGTCCACGACTCAGAACAAGAAGTCCTCCGGACTGGTCCGTTCGACACCATGGAGTTGCCGACGACGTTTTTTGTCTTTTGGAAGCAGCCAATCCCATACCCAATGCGCGTTCCTGTACGACTATTCGTTACCGATTGGACTCAACAAGATCATCATGCCGGCTGGCGCGCTCGTTTTTAATCCGGAGGACTTATTCTCCTGAGTCGCGGATTTCAATCCGCGCCCCTCGCGCCCCTCGCGCCGCCCACTCATCCAGCAGCATCGCCATTAAAGCCATTCCATCCGAACCGTTCCCACTCCCATGCCATACCCGTCCCGATCACCCATCTCCAATTCAAAATTGAGCATTCAACATTGCCTTTCCCTACTTCCGCCGCCGCCGGGCCAGCACGATCCCGCCCACCACCAGCACCAGCCCTGGCAGGACGACGACCGTGATCACGAACAGCGCGGTTAGCGTGGAATCGGGGATCGTCAGCGGCAGGCGGGTCAGGTCGTTGACCGCTTCGATCTCGACCTGCTCGAAGTACTCCAGCAGCCAGGCCAGCCCATCCGTGTAAAAGTAGCGGTTGCCGCCGTACCCGATCGGCTCATTGCGCAGGAAATCGGAGTCCCCGGTCAGGAGCAGCCGCGCGCCGCTGGTCGTGTCGCTGGCCAGCGCGGCCAGGGTCAGCGGCCCGGCCATATCCGCCGCGTCGCGGGCGAAGATGCCGCTCCGCCACAGCTCGGCGATGTCCGTTTCGCCATAGGCGCTGTCCGAGGTCAGCAGGATCGGCAGGCGGCCCGGCAGATCGTCACTCGTCCCGGTCAGCACGCTCAGCGCGCGCGCCCCGAAAAAGACCACCGGTTCGCTGTCGGTCACGCGCTCGGTAATCGCCGTGGAAACGACCTCGGCCGGGACGACGTTGGCCGCGCTCTGGAAGCTGGCGCTCTCGTCGACGACCAGGACGTTTTCGATGCGCAGCCCCCAGACCGATTGCAGGTAGTCGGCCAGCGGGTCGGCCTCGTCCAGGAAGGTATCCTCCGCCGTGACCGGCGCGTTGGCCGCCACGAACAGGCGACCGCCGCCTGCCATGTAGCGGGCCAGCGCGTCGACCTCGGCCTGGTTGAAGCGCGTCCGCGCGCCGGGGATCACCAGCGCCGAGGCATCCTCCGGCACGCCCTGCCCGGCCAGGGTCAGCGCGTCGAGGGTGGCGATCTCGATCCCGGCCTGGCTCAGCCCGCCAGAGGCGAAGCTCAGCCCGTCGACCGAATCGTCATCCACCGCGATCTCGCCGTGGCCGGTGGTGAAATACACCTTGAACTGCCCGGCGGCCATCAATTGCAGCAGGGCGTTGGCGACCACGCGCTCCTGCGCGCCGGCCGTATTGACCGGCACGATCAGGCGCAGGTCCGGCTCGCGGCTGGTTTCGTCCGCGAAAGTCAGGAAGGCCGAGCCGTCCTGCTGGTAGCCAAAGCGCTCAGCCAGGATCGGCTGGGCGGACGGGTCGACGTAGACCACCCGGAAGCGGTCCGGCAGGGCCGCCTCGAACAGGTGAAAGACGCTCGAATCGCGGTCGCGCTGGGCCAGGGTCGCGCTGGTATAGAACCCGGTGAGCTGCACCGGGCGATCCAGCCGGTCCAGGACGGCCTGCGTGGCCGGACTGAGCGTGAAGTTCTGCGGCAGGGTGAAATCGACCGCGATCTGCTGCCCGGCCACCCAGGCATACAGGGCCGCGACGGCCAGGCTCAGCAGGAGCGTGGCGATCAGGCTGGTCGCCGCCTGACGCGACAGGCGCAAGCGCGATAGCATCCGGTTCTTTCGCGGCTGGTTCATCCGCGCCACCTCCGGGCCGCCACCACCTGGGTGGCGACAAACAGCATCACGGTCATCAGACCGACGTAGAAGATAATGTCTTCGGGGCGAATGATCCCGATCAAGAACGAGGTCGACTGGTGGCTGCGCAGGCTCAGGGTGCGGATCGCCTCCGCCAGCCCGATCCCCATGTTGGCGAACAGGTTGCCCACCGAATCGGCCAGCCACAGGATCATCAGCACGGCGATGGTCAGGAAAGCGGCCACGATCTGGTTCTCCGTCAGGGCGGAGAAGAGCATCCCGACCGCGATCACGGCCCCGCCGTACAGCCACAGGCCGATGTAGGCGCTGATCACCGCGCCAAAGTCCGGGTTGCCGACCACCAGCAGGATGATCGTGTAAACCACGGTCAGCAGCAGGAGCAGGCTGTAGAAGGCCCACGCCCCCAGGAATTTGCCCAGCACGATCTCCGGATCGCGGATGGGCATCGTCAGCAGCAGTTCCAGCGTGCCCTCGCGCATTTCCTCCGAAAAGAGGCGCATGGTCAGCAGCGGGGCCAGAAAGACCATCACGAAGGAGAAGAAGTTCAGGACGACCGTGCCGTCCGCCGCCAGGATGCCATTCCGGTCGCGCAGGTCGATCATGAAGACCATCCCGCCCAGGAAGAGGATGGCGACCGCGACCAGGTAGGCGATGGTCGAGCCGAAATAGCCGCGCAGCTCGCGCTTGAAGATCACCCAGGTCCCGTGCATCACTGGCGCCCCTTCCCGCGAGGCCTGCGCCCCGGCGCGTCCGCGCCGCCCGGTTCGGTCGGACCACCTGGGCCGGTGACTTCGGCGCTGGTCAATTCCAGGAAAATATCCTCCAGCGAGCCGCCCGCCGGGCGCAGCTCGACCACGGTCCAACCGGCCCCGACGGCGGCGGCGTTGACCGCCCCGCGAATATCCGTCCCGGTCCGCGGCTCGATCAGGTAGCCCACCGGGGCGACCTCGACCGAGGCCACGCCGGGCACCTCGCCCAGGCAATGCGCAACCGCGCCCGGGTCGGGCTGGCCCGCCAGCCGGAGCAGGATGCGCGCCCCGTGCTGGAGCTGTTCGCGCAGACGGTCGGGCGGTCCCTCCGCCACGATCTGGCCGCGCTGGAGGATCAGCACCCGGTCGCAGACCTGTTCCGCTTCGGAAAGGATATGGGTGCTGAAGATCAGGGTGCGTTCCTTGCCCAACTCGCGCACCAGGGCGCGCACGTCGATCACCTGGTGCGGGTCGAGGCCAACCGTCGGCTCGTCCAGGATCAGGACGGGCGGGTCATGGACCAGGGCCTGGGCCAGCCCGACGCGCTGGCGCATCCCGCGCGACAGGTTGCGGATCAGGCTGCCGGCGCGGGGGGTCATGCCGACCTGCTCCAACACGGCGGCGATCCGCGCCCGGCGGTCCGGCACGCGGCGCAGGTCGGCCACGAAATCCAGGTAGCCGCGCACGGTCATGTCCGGGTAGAGGGGCACGCTCTCCGGCAGGTAGCCGGTCCGGCGGCGCGCTTCCAGGGACTCGCGCGCCACGTCGAAACCGGCCACGCGGGCCGTTCCGGCGGTAGGCGGCATGAAGCCGCTCAGGATGCGCAGGGTGGTGGTTTTACCCGCCCCGTTCGGCCCCAGGAAGCCCACGATCTCGCCCGGTTGGGCGCTGAAGGTGAGGTCGTTCACGGCGGCGAAGTCGCCGAACTGCTTGGTGAGATGCTGGACGTCGATCATCGATGATCAAGCCTGTCCCGAACTGCCCGATTCAATCGCCCTGATCGTACTCGGCGAGGGGGAGTCCGGTCAAGCCAGACAAGGTGAACGGGGGGTGAAAGGTGGGCGGGCGGAGGTTTTTTCCTGGGGTGTCCATTTCCCGCCCGCGCCAGAATCGGGGCCGTCCCCTGGGGTAGCGGCGTCGCCCGCGACGCCGCCGTGACTCAGGCGGCCGATCTTACCAGGCCACGCACCGGGGACATGGGCCGACGTGGGCGTAGCGACACCGTCGCCCGTCTGTAACCACCGCGTGCAGACAGCCGTGATCGGCCGCCGGCACGCGGGATGCTCTAAGCATCCCGCTGGGGCATGGAAGCCCGCTAAAGGGGCTAAGAAAGCAGGCGTAGCTATGTCTTTTCAGCCCCTTTAGCGGGCTTATCTCCCCAGCGGCAGGCTTTGAGCCTGCCGCGTACCACCCGCCCAAGCCCGGCGACCCCGGCCGATGGGGTCACGGCGTCGGCGCGGGCGCCAACGCTACGGATTCCCATTCCACCGCGCGGCCTCTTTTCGTCTTGCCTCCTGCCTCTTGCCTCCTGCCTCTCTGCCTCTTGCCTCTTGCCTCTCTGCCTCTTGACTCCGCTTTCTCCCTACCCCGTGACCATGAACTCCCCCGCCAGCAACACGCCCGCGTCCGCGTACGGCCCAACCTCGACCCGGCAGCGGCCCGGTTCCACGCGCCAGGCGCGCGCGGCGGGGTCGTAGATCGCCAGGGCGCGGGCCGGGAGGCGCAGCGTCACGCGCCGCGCTTCGCCCGGCTCCAGCACGATCTTCTGGAAGCCCTTCAGGGCGCGCACCGGGCGTTCATAAGCCGATTCCAGGTGCCCGGCGTAGAGTTGGACGACCTCGGCCCCGGCTCGCGGGCCGGTGTTGGTCACGCTCACGCTGACTTCGAGCACGCCTTCCGGCCCGATCGCCGCCGCGCTGAGGGTCAGGTCGCTATAAGCGAACGTGGTGTAGCTCAGGCCGAAGCCGAAGGGGAAGGCCGGGGCGTTGCCGTCCCGATCCAGCCGCCAGTAGCCGTGGAAGTAGTCGTAGCGGATCGCTTTCGCGTTCGCGTCGAAGAAGGGCAGATGCTCGGCCGAGCGCGGGAAGCTGCACGGCAGCCGCCCGGCGGGATTGGCCGCGCCAAAGAGCAGGTCGGCCAGGGCGTGCCCGCCTTCCATCCCCGGATACCAGGCCATCAGAATCGCCGGGACGCGCGCGCGCCAGGCCTCGGTGATGATCGCGCTGCCGCCGATCAGGACGACGACCGTGCGCGGGTTGGCCGCGGCCACGGCCTGGATCAGCGCCTCGTCGTGGGCGGAGAGCGTCAGGCTGGCCCGGTCGCCGCCTTCTCCGGCCCGGAAGGGCATGTTCATGAACTCGCCCTCGTCGCGGTAGGTGTAACCGGCCACCACGATCGCCGCGTCGGCGGTGCGGGCCGCCTGCGCCGCCCCGGCCACGTCCGCGCCGGGGTGGTAGGTCAGCGCCGCCCGCGAACCGGCCTGGGCGCGAATCCCGGCCAGGGGCGTGACGGCCTCCGGCGGGCGGACCTGGCTGCTGCCCCGGTCGCCAAGGTTGGCCGCGTTCGCCAGCGCGCCGATCACCGCCAGGCGCTCGATCCGGCCCAGGTCGAGCGGCAGGAGGGGCGACTCCGCCCCAACCGGCAGATCGTTCTTGAGCAGGACCATCGACTGGCGGGCCGCCTCGCGGGCCAGGGCGCGGTGGGCTTCCCCGGCCACGACCTCGGTCCGGTAGCGCTCCGGCTCCCCGATCGCGGCGAAGCGAATCTTCTGGCGCAGGAGGCGCAGCACGGCCTCGTCGATGGCGCTCATCGGGACCTTGCCCCGCCGGACGGCGCGCTTGAGCCAGCGCCCGAAGCGGATCGTGAACGGCATCTCGATGTCCAGCCCGGCCGCTGCCGCGCTCGGCCCCCGCACGCCGAAGACGAAGTCCGACATCACCAGGCCCCGGAAGCCCCATTCCGTCTTGAGGATGTCGCGCAGCAGGTGGCGATTGTGACCGCAATAGGTCCCGTTGACGCGGTTGTAGGCGCTCATCACGGCGGCCGCGCCTTCGTCCACGCAGCGCTTGAAGTGGGGCAGGTAGACCTCGCGCAGGGTGCGCTCGTCGATCTGGACATCGACCTTGAAGCGCGCGTTTTCGATGCTGTTGCAGGCGAAGTGCTTGATACAGGCCATGACGTGGCGCTGCACGCCGCGCACCAGGGCCGCGCCCATCTCGCCCAGCAAGTAGGGGTCCTCGCCGTAGGTTTCCTGGGCGCGCCCCCAGGCCGGATGGCGCAGCAGGTTGATGCACACCCCGCCGAAGAAGTTGGCGCCCTGCGTCCGTGCCTCGACCCCGATCGCGTCCCCGACGCGGGCTTCCAGGTCGGGGTCCCAGGTCGCGCCGCGGGCCATTGCCACCGGGAAACAGGTCGAGTGGTAGACGACCACGCCGCGCGGCCCGTCCGTGAAGCGCAGGCCGGGGATGCCCAGCCGGAAGTTCTCCCCGGCGGGGTAGGGGCGCGTGTTGTAGGACTGGACCATCTCGATCCCGCCGGTCAGGAAGGGCATGTCGCCCGACATCTGGCCGATCTTCTCGTCGAAGGTCATCTGGTCGAGCAGGGCCTGGGCCTGGCGGTCGAGCGAATCGTCGGATCGATCGGGCGCGGGTTGCAGTCGGCCCCACAGGCCGGGCACCATCCGAATCCGGGCTTTCATCGGGTGTTCCTTTCAGGAGAGCAGGCGCTCTCCCAAGCATACGTCCAGACCCGGTTGTTTTCAAAACGGGGGAAGGTCAGGAAGGTCACATGGATCAAAACGATGGACACGAATTCTTGAGCCTGAATCTGTGTCCATCCGTTGAATCTGTCGAATCTGTGTTGAATTGAAACGGGTCAAACGGCCTCGACCCGCCCTGAACCCGGCGCGGCCGGGATGTGCTTCTCGTAGTAGACGCCGTCCCCATCCTCCCGGATGCGGACGTAGCCCAGCTTCTCGTAGAAGTGGTGGTTGCGCGTGGCCCAGGCCGGCGTATCCAGCGTCCAGCGCCGGGCGGGGAAAGCCGTCTCGATCCAGCGCATGGCCTGCCCGCCGAGACCCCGGTTCTGGTAGGCCGGGTCGATGTAGATGCGCCCCAGTTCGTAGTGATCCCCGCCTATCCGGAACACGATCAGCCCGCCCACGATCTGCCCATTCGCCAGGAGCTTGATGTACTTCCCCCGGCGCATCATCTCGGCCTGCCAGGGCGCGGAGTCGTAACCGGGCGGCCCGCCGGACTCGCGGCCCGCGAAGCGCCGCGAATCATCGTCGAAGGTGCGGCGGCTGATTTCGGCCAGCGCGGCGGCATCGGCAGGGGTGGCATTTTCGAACGTGACCTGCATGGGAACATCCCTCCTGTGGCGATCGAACTGGCCCCAGTATCCCCTGGATCGAATCGCCCCGGCCCCCGAATTGTTGCGGCGTCCGGCGGGCGCGCGGTACACTACGCTTCGTTGAACATCCCCAATTTGTAGCGCCGCGCCTCCGGTTTTCGGGGGCGTTTTTGATCGGCGAAAAGCATCTCACCGCAGAGAACGCGGAGGACGCAGAGGGAAAAACGACTTCTGTCTTTCTCCGTGGTGAGGTTTTTTCTTTGAAACGGCTGGTTTCGGGAGTACAATCAGAACATATATTCCATCCGTTTGAGGGGGACAGACTCATGCCGCACCCGTTGGTCGATCAGTTGCGTTTCACCCGCGCCGAATGGTTGCGCGGTTTGCAGGGTCTCTCGGAGGAGGACGGCGCGAAGCATCTGGGGCCGATGAACTGCATCAGTTGGACGGTCGGGCACCTGGCCTGGCACGAGCAGGGGTATTGGCTCTACCGCGCCCAGGGTCGGGTGATCTACCCGGAGCTGCACGCGCTGTATGGCTACGGCGCGCCGATGAGCACGCCGTCCTTGCAGGCGACGCTGGCCTGCTGGCAGGCAGTCACCCAGGCGGCCGATCCTTACCTGGACAGCCTGACGACCGAGCTGCTCCAGGCCGACCTGCCCCTGGAGGGGAAACCGACCGGGCAGAGCGTCGGCTCGGCCCTGCGCCGGATCACGTACCATTACTGGTACCACATCGGCGAAATCCAGGCCATCCGGCAAATCCTGGGCCACTCGGCCCTGGCCGAGTACGTCGGCGACATCGAGAATCAGGCGCCGTATCGCCCGGAGTAAAGCGAATAGGGCACGGATGACACGGAAAAAGCACGGATTTACACGGATAAAACCAATCCTTGTTTCTATCCGTGTTCATCCGTGTATCATCCGTGTCATCCGTGCCCTATTGCCTTTTACTTCGGTGGCCCTTGCACCACGGCGGCGCGCAGGTCGGCCACCGGCCAGGGCTGCTTGCCCAGGTCGTCCTCCCCGAAGCGGTAGGGCGCGATGATCTCCAGCCACCAGGTGACGCCCACCGCCGCATACGCGGCCATCATCGCGGCGCGCTCGATCGGATCGTCCGGGCTGCCGCCCATCGCCACCACGTCGAAGGGGCTGTCGTCCCCCCGCTCGGCCCGCACGAAGTCGGCGATCTCCCGGTAGCGGGCCGGGGAGCGATCCCAGTCCGAGGAAAGGGGGAAGACGCCATCCCAGCGCGCCGCGCGTTTGAACGGGGCCTTGTTCGGCCACCAGCCGCCGACCCACACCGGGATGCGCGGCTGCTGGATCGGCGCGGGCCGGAAGCAGGCGTCGCGCACGTGGTAGTACTGACCCTCGTAGCTGAACGGTTCCCCCGTCCACAGCCCGGTCAGGACGGCCAGCCCTTCGTCGAGCATGGCCCCCCGGACGCGCGGATCGGTCTCCTCGCCCAGGTCGTCCCACTCCGCCTGCCCCAATCCGATCCCCACCCCCAGGATCAACCGTCCGCCGGACAGCCGGTCGAGCGAGGCGGTCTCGCGGGCCAGCTTCCAGGGGCGGCGGCGTGGGATGGGCGTGACGGTCGTGCCCAGCCGGATGCGGGTTGTGGTCATGGCGGCGGCCGTCAGCCCGACCCAGGGATCGACCGTGGGCAGGCCGGAATCGCCGACGATGTGATCCCAGATGAAGAAGCCGTCCCAGCCGGCCCCTTCCGCGTCGCGGGCCAGCGCCGCCAGGGCGCGGGCCTCGCCGTACGGGCCAAAGTTGGGCAGGTAGATGCCGTGGCGCATGGGTTCACCTCCGGTGAAAAGCCATCAGCTTTCAGCAATCAGCCATCAGCAAAAGCATATCGGCGCGGTGGGCAAGGTTGGCGATTGGGCGTCTGTAGCGTCGGAATTGATGAAGGTTAACAAATTAATCCAGTAATTGGGTGAGCGCCGATAGGGTCGCATGCCGTTCCGCCACCGGGGACTCAAGTCCCCGGCTACGAAGTCAAAAAAGCCTGCTGAAGCAGGCTCGTGGCCTGACGTTTCGGGTCTTTGAGTCCGCTTCAGCTGCTCTGTTGCAAAGTTGGACAAGGTT
>CAZHMJ010000154.1:0-11814 GCA_964533805.1 uncultured Anaerolineae bacterium
GACGACCGCCCGCGCGAGTTCATGGCCTTCTTCCTGCTGCTGGTGGCGGGCGTGTACGGCGTTTTCGTGGCGATGGACCTGTTCGTGCTGTTCTTCTTCTACGAGCTGGCGATCTTCCCGATGTACCTCCTGATCGCCACCTGGGGCTGGAAGGACCTGCGCGAGTACGCCTCGATGAAGCTGACCCTGTACATCCTGATCGGGTCGGTGATCGCCCTGATCGGCGTGATTGCCATGTATTTCGTGGCGGGCGACGCAACCGGGACGTACAGCTTCGACATCACCCACATGATGACGGTCGCGGCGATGGACAACAGCCCCTTCGACGCCCAGGTGTTCGGCATCGACGGGCTGACCTTCGCCCGGCTGTGGTTCCCGTTCATCTTCATCGGGTTCGGCGTGCTGGCCGGTTTGTTCCCCTTCCACAACTGGAGTCCGGACGGCCACGTGGCTGCACCGACGGCCGTCTCGATGATCCACGCGGGCGTGCTGATGAAGCTGGGCGCGTACAGCGCCCTGCGGGTGGGCGTCCAGCTTTTGCCGGAAGGGGCGCAGGTGCACTTGCCCTGGATCGTCTTCCTGGCGCTGATCAACGTGGTGTATGGCGCGTTCATCGCCATGCGCCAGCGCGACTTCAAGTACGTCATCGGCTTCTCGTCGGTCAGCCACATGGGGCTGGTCAGCCTGGGCTGGGCGACCATGAACATGTATGGCATGACCGGCGCGGGTCTGCAAATGTTCAGCCACGGCGCGATGACGGCCCTCTTCTTCGCCTGCGTCGGGATGGTCTACGACCGGGCTCATACGCGCGACATTCCCAGCCTGGGCGGCTTCAGCAAAAAGATGCCCTGGGTGGCCTTCGCCTTCATCATCGGCGGTCTGGTCAGCATGGGGATGCCGGGGTTGAGCGGTTTCGTGGCCGAGTTCCCGATCTTCATGGGCCTGTGGGACGCCGGGCCGACGATCGCGCTGCATGTCGGTGGATGGTCGCTGAGCAACTACTACGGCGTCATCGCGATTATCGGCGTGCTGGGCATCATCGTCACGGCGGCTTACGTCCTGCGCGTCGTGCAACAGGTGTTCTTCGGCCAGTTCAACGAGGAACGCTATGCCGGGGTGGGCGACGTGACCGCGCTGGACAAGGTCGCGCTGGTGATGCTGATGGCCGCGCTGATCATCCTGGGAATCTGGCCGGGCATCATGGCGCCGATGATCGAAAGCGGCGTCAGGCCGATTGCGCAGTTGCTGCTGGGAGGTGCTTGATTGGACTTCCAAACGGTAGACTGGACGGCGAGCCTGCTCGCCATCTTGCCGGAGATCCTGCTGACCATGCTGGCTGTGGGCATCCTGATTCTGGACGCTCTGTGGCCGGAGAGCCGGCGGCGGCAGCTTGGGGTCATCAGCGGCATTGCCATTCTCGGTATTCTCGCGGCGACTTTGATCTTCGTCGCCCCCTTGCAGGGTGAAGTGCGTGATCAGCTTCTGCTGGGCGGCATGATCCGGCACGACGTGCTGACCCAGATTTTCCGGGCCATGATCCTGCTGGCCGGGGCGCTGACCTGCTTCATCAGCGTCGACCTGCCCGGCGCGGGCCGCCAGGGGGGCTACTATGCCCTGGTGGCGATCGCGACCCTTGGCGCGGGCCTGATGAGCGCGGCGGCCGACCTGGTGATGGTTTTCGTCGCGCTGGAAACGACCTCGATCAGCCTGTACATGCTGGCCGGTTTCCTGCGCGGGGATGAGCGCTCCGCCGAAAGCGGGGTGAAATACTTCCTGTTTGGCGCGTTTGCCTCGGCGGTCGCCCTGTACGGCCTGAGCCTGCTGTATGGCTTCAGCGGCCAGACCAATATCTACCTGATCGCCGACGGGCTGGCCTCCGGCGCGATCGGCGGCCTGCCGGTCCTGGTGGCGCTGATGATGGTCGTGGTCGGCTTCGGCTTCAAGATCAGCGCGGTGCCGTTCCACTTCTGGACGCCGGATGTGTACGAAGGCGCGCCCACGCCGATCACGGCGTTCATCAGCGTGGCGAGCAAGGCGGCCAGCTTCGCCCTGTTGCTGCGCTTCTTCATGGCGGTCTTCCCCGGCTACGACGAAGTCTGGGTCAATCTGCTGGCGGTGTCGTCGGTGGTGACGATGACGCTGGGCAATGTGGTGGCCCTGTGGCAGAAGAACATCAAGCGCATGCTGGCCTACTCGTCGATCGCCCAGGCGGGCTACACCCTGATCGGCGTGGTGGCGATCAGCGCCCAGGGTGGGGCGGGCATGGCGGCGGTGATCTTCTACATGGCCATGTACACGCTGACCAACCTCGGCGCGTTCACCGTGGCTTTCCTGGTCAGCCGGGCGACCGGCAGCGAAGCCATCGCCGACATGGCCGGCCTCAGCCGGCGCAGCCCGGCGCTGGCCCTGGCGATGACCGTCGCGCTGCTCTCGCTGGGCGGCATCCCGCCCGCGGCCGGGTTCTTTGGCAAGTTTTTCCTGTTCAACGCGGCGGTGGACGCCGGGTTCGTGTGGCTGGCCCTGGTGGCCGTGATCAACGCCATCATCGCCCTGTACTACTACCTGATGGTGATCAAGGTCATGTACGTCGATCGCAGCGCCGACGAGGCGCAGCCGATCCCGGTGGGCCGGGCGTATGGCTGGGCGCTCCTGATCACAACTCTGGGGGTGATTTTCCTGGGCATTGTCGCCTCGCCGGTGTATAACTGGGCGCTGGCGGCCGGACAGGAGTTGCTGTTCTAGTCCGGAGCGGCGAATCGGACCGGGGTGAGAATGCCGATTCTTGCCCCGTTTAATTCCAGATAAGATTTGGCGAATTTGCGCTCTTGTGATAGAATGCACACAACGTCGGACAGGCGACGACCCAGGGAGAAAAACAGCGTTGGACCCCGACCGCGACCAGCCGTACAGGATACTCACTCAGGGACCCGCGTCCGTCCCGCCGGGGCAGCGGGCGCGTAACCTGGCGCTGGCCACCGTGGCGGGGCAGGTGGGCTGTTCCACGGTTGTTCTGATCTTTTTCGCGTTGTTCGCCGGTCTGTGGCTGGATGCCCAGTTTGGGGTCAAAGGCCCGTTTACCATCATTTTGCTGCTTCTCAGCATCCCGGTCAGCCTGTTCCTGGTGCTGCGCATGGCGCTGGGCGCGGTGCGCGCCATCCAGCCGCCGGCGGCTGAGACCGAAAACGGTTCCGGGGCTGTGCATGTGAAGGAGGATTAGCCGTTGCAATTCAGGCGAGGGTGTGTTGAGAGGAGGGTCTCTTTGTGAACAAAACCACACGGGGATTCCTCATCCTGGTGGGTATCATTGTCGTCACCGGGTTTTTGTGCCTTTGGCTGCCCTTCGTGGGACTGCCGGGGGCCAGCATCGGGGTGGCGCTGCCGGTGATCTACGTGCCGGGCGAAATCCTGGTCAAGGACTTCTTCGGTGAGGGAGTCCACCTGACCAATACGCTCGTCGGCATGTTCCTGGCGGACGCCGTGGTGCTGTTGATCCTGGCGGCGCTGTACCTCCGGGGGGGAATCAAGCAGGTTCCGGGTCGCTTGCAGGCGATGCTGGAGCTGCTGGTCAATTACATGTACAACCTGGCGAAGTCCGTGGCCGGGTCGCAGGCCGGGCGCGTCTTCCCCCTGGTGATGGGCATCTTCCTGTTCCTGCTGGTGGCGAACTGGCTGGAGCTGGTCCCCGGCGTGGACAGTGTGGGCCTGCTGCACTGCGCGCCGGAAGGCTTCAACGGCTATCCCATCAACCAGGACAGTCCCGAAGGCGTGGTGACGCTCCGCGTGGACAGCCCGCTGAACAGCGGCACACGGGCCACGCTCGCGGACTTCTGCGCGTGCGAGCTGACGCACGTGGGCCATATCCCGGAGGAATACGCCGAGTCTTGCGCGGCGGCCGGATTTGTGGCTGAGCATGGCGAAGGCGAGGCTCACGCTGAAGGGGAGACAGCGGTCGAGGGTGAAACCACCCAGGCCGAAGGTGAAACGACGGCTGCCGGTGGCGAAGGCGAGACTGTCGCCGTGGCGACGGAGGCTGACCCGAACCTGTTCGTGGTGACGCCCTTTGTCCGCGCGGCCGCGACCGACCTCAACCTGACGGTAGCGCTGGCCCTGATCGCCGTGATTGCCGTCCAGGTTTTCGGCGTGATGGCGCTGGGGCCGGACTACTTCCAGAAGTTCTTCAACCTGCGCGCCCTGGGCAACCTGGGTAAAAAGCCGATGGGGGTGATGGACTTCGCGGTGGGCTTGCTGGAGATCATCTCGGAATTCTCTCGCGTGCTCAGTTTTGCCTTCCGTCTTTTCGGCAATATCTTCGGCGGCCAGGTGCTGCTGTTCGTGATGGCGTTCCTGGTGGCGGCGATTTTGCCGGCGATTTTCTATGCATTCGAATTGTTCGTCGGCCTGATCCAGGCTTTCGTGTTCGCGATGCTGACCCTGGCGTTCAGCGCGCAGGCGATGGCCGGGCATGGCGACGGCGGACATGAGCATGAATAGTCTCCATACGAGCCTAATAACCTTTAAGCACGATTTCAAAGGAGAAAACTGTCCATGACAGGAGATCTGACCATCGGTCTGAAGGCGCTGGGTGCGGGTCTGGCGATGATTGGCGCGATCGGCCCAGGCATTGGCATTGGGTTGCTCGTCCAGGGTGCGCTCCAGGCGATGGGCCGCAATCCGGACGCGGCCGGGCAGATTCAGACCAACATGATCCTGGGTATTGCGTTTGCTGAAGCGGTCGCCATCTACGCGCTGGTGGTTGCCCTTATCATCCTGTTCGTGCTGTAGCGCAGGGGAGGCAAACCGTGGAAGCACTAGGGATCAATGCCGGCTTTTTAGTCGCGCAGTTCATCAACTTCGGGGTGATCTTCCTTCTGCTGGCCTTCGCCGCCTGGAAGCCGCTGACCCGGGTCCTCGATGAGCGGGCGCGTAAGATCGCGCAGCAGCTCGAGGATTCGGAAGTGGCGGCCAAGGCGCGCGCCAACGCGGAAGCTGAAGCCAACCGGATTCTGGAAGAAGCTCGCCGCAACGCCGCCGGTTTCGCGGATGAAGCGCGTGGCCGTGGTGAGGACGCCGCCAAAGGCATCCTGGCCGAAGCTCGCGCCGAGGCTGAAAAGATCCTGGTGGAAGCCCACCAGAAGGCTGAAGACGAGCGTAACCGTCATCTCGCGGAACTGCGCGGGCAGGTCGGGGCGCTGGCGATTGCCGCCGCTCAAAAGCTGCTGGGCGAGTCACTCGACGAGAAGCGCCAGCGCGCGCAGATCGACCGCTTCTTCGCCGAAGCGCCCGATACGGCGCGCGGCCTGGGCGGTCGGGTCGAGGTCGTGACGGCGCTGCCTCTAACCGACAAGGAGCAGGCGGACGTCAAGGCCAAGACCGCGGCCAGCGAGGTTTTGTTCAGGGTCGATCCGACCATCCTGGGCGGGATGATCCTGCGCTCAGGCGACCGGGTCGTCGATGCAAGCATGCGTTCCGGCTTGCGGGACATCGCCGGGCGCCTGAACTAGCGCCCGTTCGCGGGTGTGGCATTCCAACGCCGGGTGCGGTTTCGCTCCCGGCGTTTTGCCGTCCTAAGCCCCGGCGCTATACTTGACATCTGGATTGGCGATGGTTTGTTTCAGGTGAAGGCGGGGTATGCGTTTCAAAGAACTGCTGGCTGCGCTGGTGGAGGTTCGCCTGCCGGAACAGGACGTGGAGATCGGCGCGCCCGTCACCGAGCGGGTGCAGGATGTCCAGCCGGGCGGGGTTTTCGTGGCACGGGCCGGGGCGACCGTCGACGGGCACACGCTGATCGGCGAGGCCGTGGCGCGCGGCGCGGTGGCGGTCATTGGCGAACGGCCCGCCGAGGTGGTCGCCTGTCCGGTCCCCTACGCGGTTGTGCCGGATGGCCGGGCTATCCTTGGCCCGCTGGCGGAGGTCTACCATGCCTATCCATCGCGCCACCTGGTCGTGATCGGCGTGACCGGGACGGACGGCAAGACCACGACCGTGACCCTGATCTACCACATGCTGCGCGCGGCGGGTCTGCGGGCGGGCATGATCAGTACCGTCAGCGCCGTGCTGGGCGATCGGGAGTTGGATACCGGCCTGCATGTCACCACGCCCACCGCGCCGGAGATCCAGGGTTATCTGGCCCAGATGGTCGAGGCCGGGCTGACCCACTGCGTCTTGGAGGCGACCAGCCACGGGCTGGCCCAGGGGCGGGTGGATGGAGTCGATTTCGACGTGGCGGTGCTGACCAACGTGCGCCACGAGCATCTGGATTATCACGGCTCCTGGGAAGCCTATCGCGAGGCCAAGGCCCGCTTGTTCCACCGGCTGGCCACGGCCGTCCGCAAACCCGGCCAGCCGAAGGTCGCCGTGATCAACGCCGATGATCCCTCGGCGGATTATTTCGGCGCGATTTCGGCGGACGACGTCCTGACCTACGGGATCGAACGCCCGGAAGCGGCGTTCAACGCGACCGGCGTCACGTTCAGCCCGGCAGGGACGCGTTTCGACCTGGGCGGTGTAACGATCATCTCGCCGCTGATCGGGCTGTACAACGTCTCGAACGTGCTGGCCGCGGCCGCGGCGGTTGCGGCGGCGGGCGTTCCCCCGGCGGCCATCGCGGCGGGGGTGGCGGCGCTGCCCCAGATTCCGGGCCGGATGGAACGGATCGACCAGGGCCAGGATTTCCTGGCGGTGGTCGATTTTGCTCACACGCCCAACGCGCTGGAACAGGTCCTGACGACCGCCCGGACTCTGATCGGGCCGGGGCGGCGCGTGATCTGCGCCGTGGGCAGCGCCGGACTGCGCGACCGGGCCAAGCGGCGCATGATGGCCGAGATCGCGGCCCGGCTGGCCGACGTGACGATCCTGACCGCCGAAGACCCGCGCACCGAGTCGCTGGACGCGATCCTGACCGAGATGGCCGAAGGCAGCCGGGCGCGGGGCGGGGTCGAGGGCCAGACGTTCTTTCGCGTGCCGGATCGGGGCGAGGCGCTCTTCCAGGCGGTGCGGATGGCCAGGCCGGGCGACATCGTCCTGGCGTGCGGCAAGGGCCACGAGCAGAGCATGTGCTTCGGCGAGATCGAGTACCCGTGGGACGACCGGGAGGCGCTCCGGGCGGCCCTGCGCGGCGCGCCGCTGCGGACTTTGCCGACGGCGACGGTATAATAGAGGCAATGATGAAGGTTGAATTCTCAATTTTGAATTGGTCTGGCGGATAAGCGGTTTAGGCTGCGGGGGCGGAAGGTAGAAGCAGGGCATGACCGATCTGGGCATTGTGATCGTCAGTTGGAACACCCGTGATTTGCTGCGCAAATGTCTGAAGTCGGTTTATGCCAGCGAGGGCGTGACCAGCCAGGTGGTGGTGGTCGACAATGCCTCCAGCGATGGCAGCGCCGAGATGGTGCGGGCGGAGTTCCCCCAGGCGGCGCTGATCGCCAATAGCGAGAACGTGGGCTATCCGGCCGGGAACAACCTGGGCCTGCGCCTGATCGGTTACGATCGTGGCAAGGTGGATGGGTTGCCGCGCTACGCGCTGCTGCTCAACCCGGACACCGAGCTGCCGCCCACGGCCCTGCGCGAGATGGTGGCCTTCATGGACGCCGACCCGCGGATCGGCGTGGCTGGGCCGAAGCTCCTCCTGCCGGATGGCAGCCTGGACCTGGCCTGCCGGCGCGGATTCCCGACCCCGGCGGTTTCGGCGTACCGGATGGTGGGGCTATCGAAGCTCTTTCCGCGCAGCCCGCGCTTCGGGCGCTACAACATGACCTATCTCGATCCCGACCTGGTGACCGAGGTGGACTCCGTGGTCGGGGCCTACATGCAGGTCCGCCGCGAAGCGATCGCCCAGGTCGGGCTGATGGATGAAACGTTCTTTATGTATGGGGAGGATCTGGATTGGGCCTATCGCGTGAAGAAGGCCGGGTGGACGATTTGGTACAACCCGGCGGTGACGGTCCTTCACGTCAAGCGAGCAGCCAGCCGTCAGAGCCGGCGGGCGCAGATGGAGTTCTACCGGGCGATGCTGATCTTCTATCGCAAGCACTACCGGGCGACGACTCCCCTGTGGCTGCACAGCCTGATTCTGACCGGCCTGATGCTGTTTGGCGGGAAGCCGATCTGGCACGAGATCAAGAATCCGACACCATCCGGCGCACCCTGATCCGTTCCCAGCAGGCGCGGCGGCGGACTCGCCGTACGCGAATCCTGCTCAAGGTGCTGCTGGTCGGGATCGATCTCAGCGCGGCCCTGGTGGCCTTCGTGGCGGCGTATTTCGTGCGAGAGATTTTCCCGCTGACGCCGCTGCCACCCGATCCACCCGGCCTGAGCTTCTACCTGCCGACCATCGTGATTCACGTCTTCACGATTCTGCTGGCGGCCTACTTCTCGCGGCTGTACCACGTGCCGCGCGCGGCCAGCCGGTTTGACATCGGCTACCGCATCCTGGGGGCGGTCTCGCTGGCGGTCTTCCTGTCGGTCGCGTTCCAGACCCTGATCTTCAAGAACAGCTCGCTGGAGACGGACTATCCCCGTACCCTGCTGGTTTACGTATGGGTGTTCACCGTGGCGGTCATGCTGGTCGGACGCGAGATCCACAGCCAGATTGTGTATCGTCTGCGCCGGCGTGGGCTGGCCCGCGATGACGTCCTGATCGTCGGGGATGGCGAAGCCGCGCGCTACATCGTCCAGAAGATCCAGTGGTCGCCCCAGCTTGGCTATGATTTGGCCGGCGTGGTCACGGAGAACGGGCGGGGCAGCGTGCTGGGGCTGCCGGCCCTGGGCAGTTACCCGGAACTTCCGCTGCTGATTGATGAGTTCAATGTCGACAGCGTGATCATCGCCCTGCCGGAGATGGACCGCCGCCAGCTTGTCGACCTGGTCACACTCTGCCAGCGCGGGCAGGTGGACATCAAAGTCTACCCGGATGTGTTCGCGTATATGTCGGCGGGGCTGTCGGTCGATGATCTGGGCGGGATGCCGCTTTTGCGCGTGCGGGATGTGGCCCTGCGCGGCTGGAAGCTCAGCCTCAAACGGGCGCTGGACGTGCTGGGATCGGGCGCCGCGCTGGTCTTTCTGTCGCCGCTTCTGCTGACCCTGGCCCTCGTCATCAAGCTCACTTCTCCCGGCCCGGTCTTTTTCTACCAGCCGCGCATGGGCCTGGATGGCAAGATGTTCCCGGTGCTCAAGTACCGGACGATGCGGCCCGATGCCGAACGGGCCGGGCCGGGCTGGACAGTGCAGGACGATCCGCGCGTGACGCCGATCGGCCGTCTGCTGCGCAAGACCAACCTGGACGAGCTGCCCCAGTTCATCAACGTGCTGCTGGGCCAGATGAGCCTGGTTGGCCCGCGCCCGGAGCAGGAGTCGTACGTCACCCAGTTCCGGTCGTTCATCCCGCGTTACATGGAGCGCCACCAGATGAAGGCCGGGATGACCGGCTGGGCGCAGGTCAACGGGCTGCGCGGGGATACTTCCATCGAGGAGCGCACCAAGTACGACCTGTGGTATGTCGAGAACTGGTCGCTCTGGCTGGACATCAAGATTATCGTTCGCACGGCCATTCAAACCCTGACGGGACGCAACCCGAATGCCTACTGAGTCCAATCCCCGCGCGCTGACCCTGGCTGAACTGACCGAGGCCATGCATGCTTTCGTGGCCGCCAAGGGCTGGTATGCCCCCGAGTCGGCCCGCGCGCAGACCCCGCGCAACATCGCCACGTCGCTGTCGATCGAGGCCGGGGAAGTCCTGGAGCATTTCCAATGGGGCGAGGTCAGCGCCGACCCGCAGGCACTGGCGGGCGAGCTGGCCGACGTCGCCCTGTATCTGCTGCAACTGGCCAGTCTGTCTGGAATCGATCTGCAAGAAGCCATTCTCGCCAAGCTGGCGGTAAACTACGATCGTTCCTGGGATTAGGGGCATGATCGACGAAGAGACCCTGGACGGTCTCCGACAGTCCGCGGTGGTCGAGTGGCCGTTCAGCCGGCCGACCTTAATGGCCGGGCTGCGGCGCTACCTGGACGCGCCCGATCTGCGCCTGCTCGATATCCAGCCGATGGACCTGCCCCAGGCCCTGCCGGGTGGCTCGCCCGATCCGACCAGCACGCTACGCGGCATGTCGGTTGGGGTGGAGGTGGCTGGCACGCCCCGGCGGCTGGCGCTGGTCCTCAAGGAAGCGCCGGTCAGCGAGGGTGGGCGAATCCTGTCGGCGGTCGGGCGGCGCGAGTATGGGGTCTACCATCGGCTGGCGCCTCACCTGCCGCTGCTGGTGCCGGGACTGGTGGCCGGCGATCCGGCCCAGGGCTGGATCATCGTCGAGGCGCTGACCGGGCTGCGTCCCCCGGACGAATGGACTCGCCAGGACTATACCGAGGCCGTTCTCAATCTGGCCACCATGCACGACCGGTTTTGGGGGGTGGCCGATGACCTGGCGATGTTCCCCTGGTTGGGGCGCGCCCTGGAAGCTGACTACGAAGCGACCGTCCTGGCTGCTGCCGAAGCGGTCCAGGTCCTGGTCGTGGAGGAGCGCATTCCGGCGCTTAGCTCCGCCCGCAACTTCTTCTTCTTCGGCCAACTGGTCAGCCTCGCGGACGAGATCGCCGCGCCGCTGCGGGAGGAAACCGGCACGCTGCTGCATGGCGATTACTGGCCGGGCAATATCGCCCGCCCGATCGATGGCCGCCAGGTGGTCTTCGACTGGCAGCGGGCGGGGATTGGCCCGGCGGTGCTCGACCTGGTGATCTTCTGCGGCACGACCGATCTGATGCTCCAGCCGGCGCTGCCGGTCGCGGAGGCGATCGCGCTTTACCGGACGGAGATGACCCGCCGCGTCCAGCCGGGGTGGGATGACGCCCGGTTCGCGCTGTTGTGGGATCACGCCCTGCTGTGGCATTTCCTCACCCACTGGCTAGGCCGGCTGGCGGCCAGCACGGTCGAGGACTACGACCTGCTGCCGCCGGGCTTCGAGCGCGTCTGGCTGCACCCGGCGATGGACGCGCTGGAACGGCGGCTGCACGTGACTCTGCCGGCGGCGTGACCCCTGCCGGCGGCGTGACCCCTGCCGGCGGCGTCATCCTCTGTGCAGGGTAAAATCTTACTGTCACGGTCTGATTTCCCAGAACCTAGCCTTGATAGAGAGAACCTCTATCTGGTATAATGCCTCCCAGTGTGTCTTTTCAGTAATGTTAGACCGGTCTGCCTGCGTCCGGCGGTCCTGGTGACAGATGATAGGGACAGCGTCATGACAACTACTCCTGAACAGAAGGAAGTCATCTTCCGCGAGTTTGGCCAGCACCCCGGTGACACGGGCTCACCCCAGGTGCAGATCGCGCTTCTAACCACGCGCATCAACCAGCTCAACGAACATCTGAAAGTGCACCGCCACGACGAACACTCGCGGCGCGGCCTGCTGAAGATGGTCGGCCTGCGCCGTCGCCATCTCAAGTACCTCAGCCGCACCGATCCGGAGACCTACCAGTCTCTGATCAAGCGGCTTGGTCTGCGGCGCTAAACCTGACAGAAGGCAGCGGGGGGCAATCCAGTTGCCCCCCTTGTTGTGTCAGTCGGCGTGGATTGCCCTGTTGTTTCACGGCGAGGGTGGGGCCGTTTTGACGCCACTCCATGCGATGCCCGGAGTGACAGGAATTGGAACATGAAGCCAAGCAACACCCGTTTGGCTGCATCTTCCAGTCCCTGACCTCTGGGCGAATTAGTTCTGGAGGATGTTTCAATGGCAGGTTCTATGGGTGAAGTACACCGTTTTTCGGCGATGGTCGGCCCCAAGGAGATCATCATCGAAACCGGCAAGCTGGCCGAGCAGGCCGGCGGGGCGG
>CAZHMJ010000155.1:0-11810 GCA_964533805.1 uncultured Anaerolineae bacterium
CTCAAGTCGCGGGCTAGGGACACAAAGTCCGCTGAAGCGGACTCAAAGACCCGAAGCGCCAGGCCAAGAGCCTGCTTCAGCAGGCTTTTTTGACTTCGTAGCCGGGGACTTGAGTCCTCGGCGGGGCCGCCGCGCCACCTGAATCAGGCCATGCACGATTGCCGGGTTAAATTCTAAAGGTTCATGAAATCCCCGACTCAGGACAGGAAGTCCTCCGGACTGAACCGCCGGTTTTAGTCCGGAGGACTTGTTATTCAGAGTCGTGGATTTCAATCCGCGACTCCGGCGACGATGAACCCATGCGCTTGATTTCGATCACTCGCCGTGTCTTGTTTTCTTCCATGATCGCAATCCAATCGCCGATTGTAACAGCCCTGCCGCGCGGCGGGGAGTCGAACGGCTGGCAAAGCGAGATGCATCGGGTACACTTCAAGCTGCGAAAAGCGCTCCTGGCTGTTCGCTTTTAGCCAGGAGCCAATAGCTAACAGCCAATAGCCCCTGTGACCCAACCGACGATCGCCCACCTGCATTACCTCGCCAACGTGCGCCTGCCGACCGAGAAGGCCCACGGCCTCCAGATCATGGACAACTGCGAGGCCTTCGCCGCCCACCTGCCGGTCACGCTCTACCCGGCCCGGCGTGTCCAGCCGCCGGAACTGCGCGGCCGCGATCCGTTCGACCATTACGGGATCCCGCGCGTGTTCGAGTTGCACCGCGTGGCGGTGCTGGACTTCCTGCCGCTGTTGGGTGGGCGGGTCAACCGGCTCTCCCAGGCCGCGTTCTACCTGGAGACGGCCACCTACACGGCCGCGCTGCGCTTCGCCCTGCGCGGCCGCCGCCCTGCCGACGTGTTCTACTCGCGGGATGCCCTGGTCCTGGCCTCGGCCCGGACTTACTGCCCGCCCCGCCGCATGTTCTGGGAAGTCCACAACCTGTCCCAGTCGGCCCGCAAGCAACGCATCCAGGCCGACCTGGCGCGCAGCCTGGGCGGCGTGATCACGGTGACTCAACATATGGCCGGGATGCTGGCCGGGCAGGGGATCGACCCGGTGCGCATCCTGGTCGCGCCGGATGGCTTCCGCGCGGCCCGCTTCGCCGCTTTTCCGTCCCGCGCGGAGGCGCGCGCGGCGTTCGGCCTGACGCCGGAGGCGTTCGTGGTCGGATACGTGGGCCGCCTGCAAACACTGGGCATGGGCAAGGGCGTGGACGACCTCGTCCAGGCGGCTGGCCGCCAGCCGGAACGGCCAATCCACCTGCTGCTGGTCGGCGGGCCGGACGAGATGGTGGTCCAATACCGGGCGCTGTGGGCGGAACTCGGCCTGCCGCCGGAGCGTTTCCACGCGCCGGGCCAACTCCCCGCCGGGGAGGTGCCGCGCGCGCTGGCGGCCTGTGACGCGGCGGTGCTGCCCCTGCCCTGGACGGAACACTTTGCCTACTACGCCTCGCCGATCAAGCTCTTCGAGTACATGGCGGCCGGCTGCGCCGTGGTCGCCACCGACCTGCCCAGCACGCGCGAGATCGTGACCGAGGGGGAGACGGCCCTGCTCGTCCCACCTTCGGACCCGGCGGCGCTGGGCGCGGCCCTGGCCCGCCTGGAAGCCGACCCCGCCCTGCGCGCCCGGCTGGGCGAATCCGCGCGGCGGCTGGCCTTCGCGCGCTACACCTGGGAAGCCCGCGCCGCCTCGATTCTGGACTTCATCGAGCGCGGAGTCGCCGGGCCGAGTTGATTGCTCCCCGTACGCGCCTGAGCCTATAATGATCTCAGGCGCGTTTGTGGTCGCCGGCGCGCCGGCGGTATACCCCACGCCGCCGCCTGACCTGAACGCGCTAGACCCACAAAATGCCATGAGCCGCACCGAACGCCTGCTGACCGCCGTCCTGATCGTGGCCCATCTCCTGCTGGCGACCGCCTTCAGCCTGGGGCCGATCTTCGAAGGCCCGGACGAGATCGAGCATTACCGCTACATCCGCCTGCTGGTGCGGGAGCGCGCCCTGCCGCCGCTGGACGGCCAGCCGCGCGGCGAGCTGCACCAGGCCCCGCTGTATTACCTCCTGGCCGCGCCCCTGCTCGCCCCCTTCGACGATGCCGACTTCGCCTCGATCGAGGCCCGACGCAACCCGTTCTATCCCGGCGTGGCCGAGCAATCCGGCAACGACAACAAGAATCTGTACCTGCACGCCCGCGCCGAGGACTGGCCTTATTCGGGCAGCGGGACGGCCCGCGCCGTGCACGTCGTGCGCCTGCTGTCGGTGGCGATCAGCGGTCTGACGGTCCTGGTTTGCGCCGCGATCTTCCGGCTGGTGTGGCCCGACCGTCCGGATCGCCGGATTCTCGCCCTGGCCCTGGTCGCCTTGTGGCCGCAGATGGTCTTTCTGGGCGGGGTGATCACCAACGACGTGCTGCTCAACCTGCTGGCGACGGTCGTCCTGTGGCTGGTGCTGCGCCAGCAGCGTGAGGGTCCGACCCGGCGCGGCATGGCCTGGCTGGGGTTGACCCTGGGGGCGCTGCTCCTGACCAAGGTCAACGGGGTCTTCATCGCGCTGCCGGTGGCCCTGGCCGTGCTGCCGGATCGCCGCGCCTGGCGCCATCTGCCGCTGATGGCGGTCTTGATCGTGCTGGTGGCGGGCTGGTGGTACGCGCGCAACTGGATCGACTACGGCGACCCCACCGGGATGCAGACCATGCTGCGCACCTGGGCGGCGGAGTCGATCCGGGGCGGCGGGCTGGCGCTCGACGTGGGCCTGGGGCGTCTGCCGTACGCCTACGCCAGCGTCTGGGCGCGCTTCGGGCAGGGGGCGGTGCCGGTGTCGGAAGGGTTGTACCGGCTCTTCGACGGGCTGGTGATCGTCGCCCTGGGTGGCGCGATCCTCCGGGCGGGAGCGCGGTTGGCGCGCCACATCCGCGCCCGGACGCCGCTTCCCTGGCTGGGGGGGATGGTCGCCGCGTTCGCGGGGTCGTGGGTCGTGGTCCTGGTCTACGTGGCCAGCGCCGCCTGGTCGGGCAACCAGGGCCGCTACCTGCTGCCGGGGATCGCGGCCTGGGCGGCCATTTTCGCCTGGGGGCTGGACGCGCTCACGCCGCCCCGCCTGGCCCGGCTGCGCTGGCCGGTGGCGCTGGCCCTGGCGGGCGGGCTGGGCGCGGTCGCCTGCGCCTGCCTGTTCGGGTACTTCCTGCCCGCTTACCGCCCCGCGCCGGTTGCCGGTGACCGGTCGAACCGGCTCGCTTACACCTTCGAGGGCGATGCCACCCTGACCGGCAGCGATCCGGTCACGCTGCGCGCCCGGCCCGGCGACCGCCTCACGCTCACGCTCACCTGGGCCGCGTTGCGCCCCGCCGAGCGCGACCTGCGGGTGTACGTCCACAGCCTGGACTCGGACATCGTGCGCCGCGACAGCGCCCCCGCCACCGGCAACCGGCTGGCCACCGACTGGCAGCCCGGCGAGACCTGGGCCGAGCATTACGTGATCGACATCCCGGCGGAGGCCGAGCCGGGCCGGGTGTACGCCCTGGCCGCGGGCCTCTACGACCCCGCCACCCAGCGCGCGCTGGAAGCCACCGGCCCGGACGGCGCGCCGGTCACCCCGATCATCGGGCGGATCGCCATCAACAACCCGCCGGGCGTGATCGAGGCCGCGTACACGTTCGCGGATGGCGCGGGCGATCTGTTCGGGCTGGCCGAGCCACGCCTCACCCGCACGGACAGCGAGCTTGACCTCTGTCTGGAATGGCGCGCCGGGCGCGTGACCGCCACCGACTACAGCCTGTTCGTCCACCTGCTGGACGCGGCCGGAACGACCCTCACCCAGGCCGACGGCCCGGCCGGGGGCGACTATCCCAGCGGGGCCTGGGCAGAAGGCGAGGTCGTCGCGCAGTGCGTGACCCTGGACGCGCCCGATCTGCCGGCGGATGCCAGGATCGCGCTCGGCCTGTACACGCTGGGCGACTTCACCCGGCTGGCCGTGCGTCCGGTCGAGGGGCAGAATCTACCGGATGGCATGATCGTGCTGGAGGGTGTCGGGTCGCGTGATCCGTAGCGTCGAACTGGGGTCCGACGCCGCGTGCATAACGGTCGATTTTGCCGGAGATGCGCGCCGGGGGAGATTGGTGGTTCGAGGTCACGGCGGGGCGAGTCAAGCTGGTCACAGCGACCAGGCCACGCCCCTACATGAATCGGGCTATTGGCCGTTTGCTTCCCCACAAACCACGTCCGGCCCGCGGCACACCGCCACGGGCCGGACGCCTTTGCTTCTACTAACTACCAAGAACCAAGAACCAATAACCGCCTTATCGCACCGTCACGCTGCCGGAGCTGACCTCGATGTTGAGCACGATCGGGCGATCGGCGGCGCTGAAGCCCTCGGATTCCCAGGTGCCCTCGTCGTCGTCCGGTTGGCCCGCCGTGCGGATGTACCCGCCCGGCACGCTCACGCTGCCGGAGGACACCCGGTTAGCGTTGACCTGGACCGCCGCGCCGTCCGGCACGTCGATCACCAGGCTGCCGGAGGAGACCTCGATCGCGGTCGTGAAGGCCACGCCGTCGCCCAGGGTCACGACCGCGCTGCCAGAACTGATGTCGATCCGGGTCAGGTTGAGGCCGGAGCCCTCCGGCACGCTGGCCGTGACGCCGCCGGAGGAGACGTTGATCGTCGCTTCATAGGGGCGGTCGCTCTCCGGCAGGCTCGCCGCCAGGCTGCCGGAGTTGACATCCAGCGCCAGCCCGGTCAGTTCGAGCGCGCCCAACTCGGCCTCGATCGAACCGCTGGAGACATGCAGGTCCAGGTCGGTCGGGATGTCCGGGTTGAGGCGCACGTCCCAGGTCAGCGGATCAGCGCCCACGTAGGACTTGTTCAGGACGTTCTCGCGCAGCCGGATGTCGAGCTGGCCGTTGTTCCCGTCCGCGCTGTAGCTCAGGTCGTCGATGTATTCCACGTCGGCCTCGAAGGCGTTGGCCGCGCCGGAGGGCAGGGCCGTGATCGTGGCGTGCTCGATGGGCACGCTGATGCTGACCGTGGCCGAGTCGACGCCCTCGGCGGACGTTTCCAGACTGCGCGTCTGGACGCCGTTGGCGTCAACCTGGACGCCGTCGCCGAGGTGAATGTTGAAGCTGAAGTCGCCCGCCAGGCCCAGGCCCGGCCCGACCAGCATCAGGAGCACGATCAGCCCGGCCGTGCCCAGCCCGATCAGGGCGCTCAGGGCGGGCGAGCGGCGGGCGATCAGGATGTCCAGCCCGATCCCGACCAGCAGCAGCGGCCAGACCCGGCCCAGCACGCTGATCTGCTCGCCGGAGATGATCCCGTTGTTGGCCAGCAGCCAGACCACCCCGGCCGCGATCAGCAGGATCGGCCAGAACAGCGAGCGATATTCAAAGCCCTCGTCGTTTTTCGCTTTGTAGTCAGACATGGCGATACTCTCCCCCTTTTGTAGCGCGAATTGAGTCAGTGGTTTAGCGGTCGCGGTTTTCGCGGCGGCGCTTGCGGTCATCCTCGCGCAGGCCGAGGGCGCTTTCCAGCACCAGCACGACCAGGCCCATGATCAGACCGCCCAGGATGGCCCAGCCCAACCCATCGACCTGCATCCGGTCGCCCGCGATCGCGGCGGTGAGCATCAGCATCAGGCCGTTGATGACCGGGATCAGGATGCCCAGGGTCAGGATGATGAACGGGCAGCTCAGGACCATCACGATCGGGCGGACGATGGCGTTGACCAGCCCGAAGATCAGGGCCAGGACGGCCAGGGTGCCCAGGTCGTTATTGACGACGTGGATGCCGGGCAGCAGGGCGGCCACCACGGCGATGGCGATCCCGTTCACCACCAGACGCAACAGAAAGTTTTTCATGATCGTCTCCCCTCTATCCGATAAACCAACTGCATTCAGGAGATGTATACGCAGGGCCTGGGGCAGGGTTGCGGAGGGCCACGTCTCGGGGTAGCGCCTGGAGGCCCGGCGGGCGGCCGCCCGGCTGCAATCGCGTGTGTGACCTTACCCTGATAGTTTTTGGGGCTATATCTAGTGATATGATAGGGTTATTGTAAGGAGTTCCTCCATGTTCACATTCAGAAAACCTATCTATGACTTTCCGGAGCGCGTGAAGGCATTGGAGGACCTGCCCCCGGCGACCGCCGCCGTCGTCCTCCAGCAGGTGCCCGCAGCGGCGGTTCAGAGCATCCTCACCCTGCCGCCCCAGAGCTATCCGATCGGGCGGTCCACCCGCTGGCGAATCCTGCCTTTCGGCTGGCGGGTCACTCCGCACCGTACCCTGGTTTTCACCCCGGATGCCCTGTTGGTCGTGGAACTCGAACGGGCCGGCGGCCTGACCGCCCGGCGGATTCCGCTGGCGGGCCTGCTCGGCCTCCGGCTGGAGACGAACCTGTTATATGGCTGTCTGGAACTGGACTGGGCCGAGGACGACCAGGCCCATACCCTGGCGCTGGAGTTCAACACGGTCGGCGAGCGCCTGCTGCGCCGGGACGTGGACCGCTTCCTGGCCGCGCTGCCATCCGGCGGTGGACAGGCCGCCGAGGCCGGGTTGGGACACCTGCCCTACAAGTTCCGCAACATGCTGCGTTTGGCCCTGCTGCCGGGCGAGGTCATCCAGGCGGCGATCTTCCAGCCGGAGTTGGGCCGCGCCCTCGAATGGTTCCGGCCGCGGCTGGCCCCCAACCGGGCGATCGCCCTGACCGACCGGCACGTGATCGTGGTCGAAGAGGACGAGGCGCGCCATGTGACGAGTTACGGCCTGACGATCGGGCACTATCCGCGCCGGGGCGTGCGCGGGCTGCGTTTCGAGACGCGGGGTGAACTGGTGTGGGCCACGCTCAGCCTGGGGTTGGGGGCGGTCTCCCTGGAGAAGCACTTCCCCCTGACCGGTGAGAACGCGGCAGCCCTGGAGGAAGCCTGCGCCGCCCTGGACGTGGCGATCAGGCCTGCCTGAAGCCTTCCGCGAACGTGGCCAGCAGCCGCCGGACTTCGTCCTCGAAGCCGGCCTTGATCGGGATTCCGGCGTCCAGGTCTTCGTTGATGTAGGCCGCGTTGCCGGTGGCCAGGAAGCGCGCCATGCCGTGCTGGTTGAGCCAGTAGTAGATGCCCCAGTGGGCCAGGTTCCAGGCTTCGCTGTAGGGGTTGACCTCGTAATCGATGTAGACCAGGCTGCCGGCCGGGTTGACCACGAAATTCTTGGGGAAATAGTCGATGTTGATCCCGGCCGGCTCCAGGCAGGCGGCCATCCCGAAAAGCTGGGCGAAGATGGCGTCCGTGATCAGCCCGTCGGCCACCAGGGCGGCCCCCATGCGGCCTTCCTCGTAGCTCTTGATCAGGTAGCGGCGGTCCACGTCGTATTCGTACAGGCGGGGGATGGCGATCGGGAAGTCGCGCAGGCGGTGGTAGGCTTCGACTTCGCCCAGCACCTTGTCGCCTTCGAAGCTGTAGTAGGCGGCCGGCTCGTCGTGCATGAGCTTGAGCACGCGCCGATCCGTACCGGAGTCCGTCTGGCGTTCGAGCAAATAGGTGTAGCCCGATTTGCCCCGGCCCAGCAGGGCGGTGATCAGATACGGCCCGTCCTGGGTTTGGAACTCGGTTCCAATCATGACTCACTCCCCGTTTAACCTGACATCGGAGGGCTGATTCGGCTTGCTCCTATACTTACAGTATTGTACGACTGGGCCGTGAATATGCAACTTGACGTGTTTTTATCGTGCAGGATGCATAAAGGTGGTGGGTAGTGGATGGTTTGTGGTGATGGGTTGAGGCGGGTCATTGACCTGTCCGTTGCTGCGCGTCAAACGTTTGCTCAGGCCGGACTCCGTGGTGGGATTCTCGTGGTTGTGTGCCACCCCCAAACAGGGCAATCGCATCAAACTGAAAAAGACATCTCACCACAGAGGACGCGGAGGACACAGAGGGAAAACGGTTCTACAAGCGTTTGATTCATTGTCTCGGCAGTACGGTTTTTTCTGTTTTCGCTTTTCTCTGCGTTTTTCCTTGGCGTTCTTGGCGTCTTTGCGGTTCTAAATGCTTTTTGATGCGATTGCCCTGCACCCCCAAATGGCGGATCGGCGAGGGAGTGTTATACTGCCCAAAAACGTGGGGATGGAGAAGAAGACGGATGCGGATTGGACTGCTGGCCCCGGAACTGAGCGAAGCGCACGGCTGGGGCCGCTATACCCTGGACCTGGCGCGCGCGCTGGCCGCGCAGGGCGACCTGGAGATCGTGATCGCCGCGTCCTCGGCCAGCCCCGGCGACGGGGGCCTTTTCCACGCGGGTTACCACCCGATTCTACCGCCCCTCTTCCCGGCCCGGCGCTGGACGACTCCGCGCGTCCTGCAGGCCGTGCCGCGTCTGGCCTGGCTGCTGCGCGACTGCGACGTGATCCACGCGGCGGCCGAGCATTATCTGCCCGCCGCGGCCCTGATCGCCGGAAAACGGCCGCTGTTCGTCACCGCGCATGGCACCTATCTGCCGTTCAGCGTGGGGCGGCGCGGGGTGGGCCAACTCTTTCACTGGGCAGCGGGGCGGGCGACCGTCCTGGCCGTCAGCGACTACACCGCTCGCCGTGTGAGCGCGGCCCTGCCGGGCGCGCGGGTCAGGGTCATCACCAACGGCGTGCACGCGGAACGCTTCGCCGCCGTCCCGGCGCGGCTGCCGGTCAAGACCGGGCCGACCGTGCTGGGCGTGGGCGTCAACAAGGCCCGCAAGGGCTTCCACATCCTGATCGAGGCGATGGCGACCGTGCGGGAGTCCGTGCCGGACGCGCGGTGCGTGATCGTCGGGGATGCCAGCGATGCGGCCTACCAGGCCCAACTGGCGGCCCTGATCGCCCGCCACCGCCTGGACGAGTGCGTGTCCATCCTGGGGCGCGTGCCGGATGAGACCCTGCTGGGCTGGTATCACGCGGCGGATGTGTTCGCGCTGCCGTCGGTCAACATCGGCGGGCGCTTCGAGGGCTTTGGGCTGGTCTACCTGGAAGCGGGCGCGGCCGGGCTGCCGGTGATCGGCACGCGCGGCTGTGGCGCGGAAGACGCCATCGACCACGGCCGGACCGGCTACCTGATCCCGCAGGAGGACCCCGCCGCGCTGGCCGAGCGTCTGATCGATCTGCTGGCCGATCCGGGTCTGCGGGCGGCGCTGGGCGCGGCCGGGCGGGCGAAAGCCTTCGCCCAGACCTGGACCCAGGTCGCGGCCCAGGTCCGGGCGGCCTACGCAGGGCGCGAGGCCTGAGTCGGTGGCTCAGGCCAGCTCTTCCGTCCAGAAGGAATCATAGCCCTGTTCTTTCAGGGCTTTTTCGTGGAGGCGCAGGGCCTTGTTCCGCCCGACTTTGTCATCATCGGTGCGGACCTGATGGAGCTGGACACCGAAGATCAGCGCGATAATGGCGCAGACGGTCCCGACCCCGGCCCCGATGATCTGGAGCTTTTCCCCCCCGGCGATCACGGCCACAATGCAGGCCACGACGAACACGATCGTGATCGCGAGCGACGTCAGCAGCTTGCGCTGCCAGACCTTGCGGTGGGCCTGGATGCAGGTCGGGCACAGGCTGACGGCGCGCACGGCGAGGTTGCTGTAGGTCTTGATCGTCGTGGTGGTGGCGCCTGTCGAACTGGACGTGCTTCCCGTTTCTTTGGCGAAGGCAATCACATACGGCTTGGCAGGTTGGCCCTGGCAGACCTCGCAGGGCGCGGGCTGGTAGTTGGCCAGCGCGGCCGATTTGAGTTCGTACAGGGCGGGGTAGAGCGTATTCTGGTTGGCGGACATCAAAAAAATCTCCTTCAGATCAGAAGTGAAAGCACCGGCGGGCGGAGCGCATTGAAGGGAGGATGGCCCACTGTGCGCCCATTATAGGGAGATTCGCCGCGACGCGCCCGGCATAACGCCTCCGGCCGCCGCCATTTCGGGCAGGGGATGATTTTGCCAGCCGCATTGGGTTTACAATATTTCAGGACAGCGCGACCGATGATCTTCCAGTGCAGGAGGTGGGCAGGGCATTGGTCTGGCGCTGAGTCTCTGTGATATCCAAAGCACGTATTGTTTGAAAGGAGTCCCGTGATGGCGCGGCGTTTTGTGTGGGTGATCGCCCTGGTGGTGATTCTGGCAGCCCCGCCGGTGTCGGGGCAGGACGATCCGGCTGCGGGGAGTTCCCTGCTGCGCTTGCTGGCCTACGTGCCAGACACGCCACAAAACCGGAACTGGATCGCGTATGGCGATAGCGCCGCGTGGTATACGGCCTGGGGCGTGCCGCGCGTGGATAGCCTGGAGGCGGTCAATGCATTGGATGAGCAGCAGCGCAATCAGTGGATGTACCTGCTTCCCATGCAGGCGACTCCGCCAGAGGTGATGGCGGTGCAGTACTTGTTCGCGGAGGCAGAGGATCAGCGTGCGACCTATGGCTTCAACTTCTATGACCTGGAACGCGGTCTCGAAGCTGGCGCGCCCCCGGATCGACTGAGCCTGTTGGAACTGGCTGTCGAGCCTGAGCAGATTGAGACGGCGCTGGCGGCGACCGGTTATACGCCTGGGCTGCTGGGCGCGGCGGGCACGCTGTACAGCTTGCGCGAGGATTATGCCTTGGACGCGGCGTTTCCCTTGACCAGCGGCAAGCTACCCATGCGCAACCGGATTGGGCTGCTGGACAGGGTGGTCGTGGTGGGCTCGGCGACGGCTGTGGTCGAAAGCGCCGCCCAGGCTGCGGCGGGTGAACTGCCCACGCTGGCCGCTGACCCTGTCTACCGGGCGGCGGTCGGGGTGGTGGAGTCGGATCCCAACCTGGCGCAGACCGGCCCGCTGATTGGCGCGTTCCTGCTCCCACCGGCGATGCTGGCCGGAGACGCGGGCACGCCCCAGCCGCCGTTCCAACTCGCGGCGTTTGCCACCCGCCATACCCTGCCCGTCCAGGAGGCGGCCGCTGAACCGGGCGGAGCGACCTCCCTGGTGTTGGCCCTGGTGCTGGACGCCGAGGCGGACGCCGAAGCCGAGGCTCAAGGGCTGGCGGACCGGCTGGCGGGTTACGTCAGCCAGCGGACGCGCGCGCCACTCAGCCAGCAGTGGACGGCGATGGATGCTTTCGCTACGGAAGCGGAGGGTTTGCCGGTGGCCGTGGTTGTCCTGCGCATTGACGATCCGGTACCGACGGCCGATGGCACTCCGGGGGTCAACCGCTTTAGCTGGGTGATGCTAATCCAGACGCGAGACGTGGGGTTTCTGGTGGAGGAATAGCTCGTATTCTGGCGACTCGGCCCTGTGCAGGCGGCGGTCTGGGGAGTATAATCACTGGTTGTGCGCGGGCGCGGCCCCTCACGGGTCGCGCTCTTTTTGCGCCAGTTCGTCAATGTTGCTGGGAATGCTCACCCCGTTGCGTGGGGGATGCGCCCCGCAGTTTCTGGGGAAAGGACGTTTTTCATGGCCCCCACCAAAGTGCAGAACGGTCTGGTCATCGGTCTCGATTACAGGCTGAAGCTCGATGACGGCGAAGTCGTCGACGAATCGGAAGCGGGCGATCCGCTCTACTACCTCCACGGCGCGGACAACATCATCCCCGGCCTGGAAAAAGCCCTGACCGGCATGGGCCTCAACGAGAGCAAGACGGTCAAGGTCAAGCCCGAAGAGGGCTACGGTGAATACGATGACGAAGCCGTGGACGAGGTCGAGCGCTCGATCTTCCCGGACGACATCGAGCTGGAGCCGGGCCTGATGCTCACCCTGGAAGACGACGAGGGCGAGATGATGGACGCGATCGTGACCGAGGTCAACGGCGACAAGGTCACGCTGGACTTCAACCACCCGCTGGCCGGCGAGACGCTGTACTTCGAAGTCAAGGT
>CAZHMJ010000156.1:0-8893 GCA_964533805.1 uncultured Anaerolineae bacterium
CTCCCGCCGGACCCTCGGCCAGGATGGGTTTGCCGAGTTGTTCCGCGAGGAAGATCACGGTCGCGATCTCATCGGTCGCGATGTATTGCTGCGCCGCCAGCGCTTTGCGTACGTCCGAAACGGTTGCAGCCATCACCTAACTCCTCACACTCGCCGCGATAACAAAACGCCACCAATTACGGTGGCATTGTACTAAGCAGAGGCCGATTATCCAAATTATGCAGATGGGCTGGGCGTGGGCGGAGCTGGGAAGGCCAGCACAGGCGAGGCGACTTCGATTCGCACGCGTTGGCCGGGCGTCCAACAGGCCTGAGGTCCAAGCCGGGCGACGACCGGGGTGCCATCGGGCAGTTGAACGCCGACGCGCTGGTCATGCCCGTAGAACTCATACCAGACTACCCGGCCCACCTCAGGCGAGCCATTGACCGGGTGGAGCTGGATGGCTTCCGGCCGGACGAGGACCTGAACCGGGCCGCGCGCCGCCTTTTGGAGTGGCAGGCTTCCCAGCGCGCACATGGCGGTCTGGTCGTGGGCGGTACCGGGCAAGAGGTTGGATTCCCCAACGAACGAGGCCACGGACTGGTTGACCGGCTGGTGATAGAGTTGCTGGGGTGGGGCGATCTGGTGAATCCGGCCGTCGAGCATGATGCCCACCTCGTCGGCCAGGCTGAGGGCTTCTTCCTGGTCGTGGGTGACAAAGATGCAGGTCATCCCTGCTGAGCGCAGGATGGCCCGGACTTCCGCGCGCACCTGGACGCGTAGCGCAGCGTCGAGGTTGGAGAACGGCTCGTCCAGGAGCAGGATCGCCGGCATGGGGGCCAGTGCGCGGGCGAGCGCCACGCGCTGCTGCTGGCCTCCGGAAAGCTCGTGGGGCATCCGGTCCTCTAGTCCGGCCAGTCCGACCAACTCCAGCAGTTCGGACACCCGTGCCTGTTTTACAGCACGCGCGTCACGCAGCCCAAAAGCCACATTTTGACCGACCGTGAGATGCTGGAACAGGGCGTATTCCTGAAAGACCATGCCGACCTGGCGCTTCTCCGGAGGCAGCATGAGGGTCGGGCTTGCGATCGGCCGGCCTTGAATCAGAATCTGCCCCTGCTCGGGATTCTCGAACCCGGCGATCAGGCGCAGCAGGGTGGTTTTGCCGCACCCACTTGGACCGAGAAGCGCGACCAGTTGTCCCGCGCTGGCCGTGAGGCTGGCTCCGCTGACAGCCGGGATGTTGCCAAAGTGTCTGGTCAGGTCAATGCATTCAAGCGCGTAGGGCATAGGTCTATGATGACATTGCAGGCTAGAGTCCGAATCCCACGGCGGTCAGGATGACGGTGAGCAGGCCATAGGCGATTTCTTGAAACCCGATGACTTTAGCCGGGCCGGATCGCCGGTAGGATGACAGGCCCAACCCGGACCGGACCAGCAGGATGAGCATGGCGATGGCAGCGAGCCACGGAGCGTGACCGGCCAACGCGAGGCCAGCCACGAGCAGCAGGCCGATTGCCTGAGCGGTGATGGCCCAGCCCGGCCTGGTCGGCTGGCCTTTTTCCAGGCGGAGCCGTGAGCGGACATACAACACGGAGGGAACCGCGCGGGCGGCCAGAATGATCCACAGGACGATGGCCGGGCCGACCGGCCAGCCGCCCGCCAGGGCGATCGCGGTGCTCGTGCTGCCTAGAGCCAGAGGTCCGGCCAGTTCAGGCAGCCAGTGACGACTGTCGTTCTGGAGGTCATAGACGAACAACACCATCGTCAGAGGGACGGCCAGCAGGACCGGGATGAGCGGGATCAGCCCGCTCAACGCCAGCGTGCCAAGTAAGCCCAGTGCGGCAATCGCTGCGTAGAGCAGGGCGAAACGTTCGGCCAGGGCAGTCCGGGCGAAGCGCCGCCCGCGCCGCCGGTCGCCGAAGAGAATCTTCAGCGGTTGGTGAACCAGAAAGGCGCCGATTGCGGCAATGACCAAACAAAATCCGGCCAGTGAGGGTGCGACGAGCAGGCCGAGCACCAGCGGTTCCATCAAAAAGCTCCAGCCGCCGTGCTCAGCAGGCAGGGCTACCGGGCGAAGGCTGGATCGCCTGGACTGGGATGCGGTTACGCTCATGAGGCCGTCTCTTTGGTCTCTTTGAACATGGTTAGCAGCATCACGGTTGGAGTCTCAGCCAGCAGGCTATGGGGCAGGCGAGCCGGCATCCGTGCCCAGGCGCCTGGCCCCGCGGCAAACGATTCACTGCCCAGAGTCAGGCGGGCCGAGCCAGACAGAATATGGATGATTGCCGGGACGGAGGCGGTATGTTCGGACAGTTCTTCGCCAGGCGCGAATCCGAAGTAGATGACCTTGATCATATCGTCACTGTAGACGGTCCGGCTCAGGATTCCGCTGGCCGGAATATCGGACTCGACGGTGACATCAGGAACAAAAGTGTATTCGGCCATGTTCAGATTCCCTCCTGGGGTGAACGGTGCAAGATAAAGACCATCGATAGGGCTGAGACACTAATCAGCAAAAGTGCAGGCAGCCCGATCTGTGACACGAGCGAGGCACTGTGAGCCTGCCAGACCTGGGTTGCCAGTGTCCTGAATCCAGTCGGGGCCAGGAGCAGGGTTGCCGGCAATTCCTTCATGGTGTTCAGGAAAACCATCGCCGCACCGCTCAGCACACCCACCCGGATAATGGGTAATGTTACTCTGATTATAACGCGCCAGGGAGCCAGGCCAAGACTGCGCGCTGCTTCTTCACAGCGCGGGTTGACCTGGGTCAGCGCGCTGCGGGTCGAGCCGAGACTGACCGGCAGGAAACGGGCGACATAACTTAGAATGAGGATCGGGAGTGTCTGGTAGAGGCCGGGCAATGCATTGGCGGAGAACGACACCAGCGCCAGGGCGACCACGAGGCCCGGCAGACCGTGGCTGAGGTTAGCCAGATAGACCAGCCAGCGGGCCTTTGCATCTTCGCGGCGGCCGATCCAGGCGACTGGAATGGCGGCGACGGCCGCGAAAGCTGCGGCCAACAGGCTGACTCCGGCGGTGTTTCCGATGGTATCCAGCAGGGCGTGGGTTTGCGCCGCGACGCCGGCCTGGAGGCCTTTGATTAGCCAGGAGGCCAGGACGCCTACCGGCACGAGAACTCCGATTCCAGTTAGCGCGGCACAGAACAACAGCGCGGGAAACCGCCAGAGTCCCAGGCGAGTTGTCGTTGGCGGGCGGAGTGTGCTGGCTCCTCCGGCGCGCACATTGCGCCGCGTGTGTAGATACCGTTCGAGAAGGAGCAGGATAAGAGCGAGAACAGTTACAACCAGGGAGAGGATGGCAGCCCGGCCGCGGTCGAACGAACTGGTGTATTGCAGGAAGATTGCGCGGGTGAACGCATCGTAACGCATGAGGGCGACCGCGCCGAAGTCGCTCAGGGCGTACAGCGCCGTGAGCAGCATCCCGGCTCCGATGGCTGGGCGAAGCTGTGGCAGCACGATCCGCCGGAAGACCTGCCAGCGATTGGCGCCGAGACTGCGCGCGCTTTCCTCCACGGAGGCATCAGTCATCAGCAGGGCCACCCGGACCGGCAGCATTACATATGGGTAGGTGAACAGGGTGATGGACAACCATGCCCCGGTAAACCCGTAGATGGACGGTAATTCCGTAACTCCCAGCGGGGCAAGGGCTTGCTGCAAGAGGCCGCGCGGCCCGAAGGCGCTTAGGTAAGTCAGCGCGCCGATGAAGGAGGGAATGACCAGCGGGAGCATCCCCAGGATCAACCAGACGCGACGGCCTGGCAGGTTGGTTCGGGTGACCAGCCAGGCCAGCGTAACCCCGATGGTCGCCGAGGTCAGTGTGACGGCTCCCATCAGTTTGAGACTGTTCCCGATGATGGCGAGCGTTCGCGCGGAATAGAGATAGGTCAGGCCATCCGCGCCCGTGCTGATCGCCCGGACGCCCAGGTAGACGATGGGCAGCAGGGTCAGGGCGACGATGCTTGCGGCAACCAGAAACAGAACTTGTGAGGAACGCATCCTGAAGGACAGGCGCAGGTGTCTGGGGAGAACCGCGATGCTGCCGGTGAGGGTGCGGATGGCCTGGGTGTCCTGCATCTTGTTCTCCTGTAAAGTGCCGGGTGAAGTGACGGCGTGGCTTAAGGCAGGACGCCAGTCTCCTGAATCAATTCGAGAGTCGTCTGCAAGTCGGACAGGTCGCTCAGATCGATCTCCGGCGCGGCAATTTCGGACAGCGGTACCAGCCGGGGATCGATCGCGACATTCGCGACCAGGGGATACTCATAGGTCGCCGTAGCGAAATATGCCTGGGCCGCGTTGCCCAGCAGGTAGAGGACGAGGCGCTGCGCCAGGCCGGGCTGGTCGCTCGTGCTGAGCACACCCGCGCCGGCGACATTGATCAGGGAGCCAGGGTCGCCCGCTGGGAAGAAGTGGTGCGCCACTGGCAGGTCTGGGTTTTCGTTCAGGAAAGGATACAGGTAGTAGTGGTTGATCAGTCCGGCGACGATCTCGCCATCGATGACGGCCTGGAGAACGGCGCGGTTATTGTCATATGCGGCGGTGCCATTGGCTACCATGCCGGTCAACCAGTCTCGCGCGGTTTCCTCACCGAGCAGGACACGCAGGACGGTGACATGGGCCTGGAACGACCCGTTGGTCGGCGCCCAGCCGATCCGGCCCTGCCATGCAGGATCGGTCAAATCCAGAATAGAAGCCGGAAGTTCCTCGACGGACAGCCGTTCGGTGTTGTAGACCAGAACCCGCGCCCGGCCCGACAGGCCGACCCATAGCCCACTGGCGGACCGGTAAGCAGCCGGAACGCGCTCCAGAACGTCCGAGGGGAGGGGGGCAAGGCGGTTTTCGGAAGCCAGCGCTCCGAGCGCGCCAGCATCCTGGGCAATGTAAACATCGGCCGGACTGTTTGGTCCTTCCTCCAGGATCATGGCCGCTATTTCGGCTGTTTCGCCGTAGCGGACTTCAACCTGGATGCCGGTTTCTGCCGAGAACTGCTCCAGAATCGGGCCAATCAGACTTTCGCTGCGTCCGGAGTAAACGGTGAGGGTTTCTGATTCAGTGGCTGACAGGGCTGGAAGTGCCACCAGCAACAGACTCACAAAGCAGAGGCCCACAGCACTCCGCAACAAGGTAACGTGTGTGAACATGGAAAGCTCCAGAGAGTTGGTTGAGACAGCCGAGAAAAGAAGCCCCTTTGTTTTATTGAGAATAATTCTCAATAAAATCCATAATGATATGTTATTGCGATTTATTCTCAATAGCAAGGATCGATCAGTTGAAATATGACATTTTACATGAATTAAGTGATGTTACGGGGAGGGTTTAACCCTGGCTAATGCAGGACGAAAAAAACCGGCCATAGGCCGGTGGAGACTGGGCGGGATCGCGGAAAATTGCCGGAGGATCACGCTTTGGCTGTTTCCTCGTTGAACCATGCAATCAGCAGGCGGAAGACGTCACTCTCGGTGATAATCCCCACCACGTGACGATCCTTGTCTACAACCGGGATTCCGCCTACCTTGTGATCGTGCATCAACTGGGCGGCTTCCTTGATTGTGCTGTCTGCCCGGACACAATACGGGTCACGAGCCATGATCTTGTCGATTTTCAGGCGTGTCAGCAGATAGTTGATCTCCCAGATATCCAGCATGGTGGCGTTGGATGGATTGGCGGCCAGGATATCGGACATCGAGACGATGCCGATCAGCTTCTTGTCTCGATCTACGACGGGCAATCGCCGAATTCCATGATCGCGCATCAGGCTGGCCGCATCAGGGACGGTCGTGTCGGCGGTGATGGTGATCACGTCGGCGGTCATCCAGTCTTTGACGAGCAGGTTTTTCATTGTCGCGCCCTTTCAAGTGGATGCCAGAACACACAACCCTTATTTGCATTATTGGACCAGAATGATTGGAAGGCAAGTCATTCCGTGAGGCGCTTGCCCGAAATGGGGGTGTTATAATCAAATCTGTCAGAATCTGGGGGATGAACCACGCTTTACAGAGCGCCTGGGACAACTCAGAGGCAGCACCAGACCCCATTATATCGAAGGCAAGGATAGTATTATGAACGCACTGGAATACGCGCAGCAGCACAAAGCCCGCTTTACCGAGGAATTGATTGACCTGGTGCGGATTCCCAGCATCAGTACGATGCCGCAGCATCGCTCAGATATTCAGCATGCCGCCGAATGGATCGCGGACCAACTCAAAGCGATCGGGTTCGAGACCCGGTTGTATGAGACGCCCGGTCATCCGCTGGTCTATGCGGAATGGTTGGCTGCCGGACCCGATGCAGCCACTGTCCTGATCTATGGGCATTACGACGTACAGCCGGTCGAACCGATCGATGAATGGATCACGCCTCCCTTCGAGCCTACGGTGCGCGATGGTGATTTGTTTGCGCGTGGGGCTTCAGACGATAAGGGCCAGGTCTTTGCCCACATCAAATCGGTCCAGGCCTTGTTGGAAACCGAAGGCAAGCTGCCCGTCAACCTCAAGTTCATCATCGAAGGTGAAGAGGAGAACGGGTCGCCCAACCTCGATCCCTTTATTCTCGCGCACACGGATCTCCTGGCGGCGGATATTGTGCTGATTTCGGATACCAGTTCGCGCTCCCTTGAACAGCCCAGCATCGTCTACGCCCTGCGCGGGATGTGCTATATGGAACTGGAGGTTCGCGGCCCACGCCGCGACCTCCATTCGGGCAGTTACGGCGGGGCAGTGCATAACCCGGCCCAAGCACTGTGCGAGATCATCGCGCGCTTGCACGATGCCAACGGCACAGTGATGGTTCCCGGCTTCTATGACGCGGTGCGCCATCTTGACGCGGAGGAGCGGGCCGAGCTAAACGAAGCGCCGTATACCGAAGACGATCTGAAGCGCGAAACCGGCGTGCCGGCCGCCTGGGGAGAAGCCGAATATCGCCTGCATGAGCGGATCGGCGCGCGGCCCACGCTGGAAGTCAACGGTCTGGTTGGCGGCTGGACCGGTCATGGAGCTAAAACGGTCCTGCCCGCTAAGGCCCTGGCGAAGATCAGTTGCCGTTTGGTGGCTGACCAGAAACCGCAGGAAGTGTATGAGCTGGTCAAAGCCTACATCGCTGAAATCACGCCGCCCACAGTGACCAGCGAGGTCCGGCTGCTCCACACTGGCAGCAGCGCGATCACGGACCGGCACTCGCCCGTGATGGAAGCAGCGATGGCGGCTTACGAGGAAGCCTGGGGCCGACGCCCGATCTTCATGCGCGAGGGGGGATCGATTCCGGTGGTCGCGCTGTTCCAGGACGTCTTGAAGGCTCCGGTGGTCCTGATGGGGTTTGGTCTTCCGGACGATGGGGCGCATGCACCCAATGAGAAACTGACCCTGGAGTGCTTCTATCGCGGGATCGCGACGTCAATCAGCTTCCTGAAGCGCCTGTCCAGATGACTCGTCTTTGACCCGGACTGCCCGGACGGCGTGACGGCATAGATTCCGACCGGCCCGAACCGGGCAGTCTCCTGGATATCGATGTCTCTTTGATGCAGCGTGGTCAGCCAAGGGGCTGCCTGGCCCCAATCCGGGACGACAAAGTAACGCAGACTGGAATCAGCGTGCGACTCGATGCCGTCAGCCAGTGCCTCCGGTGTCGGGTAGTAGGTGAGCCGGAGCCACATGCCGGGCGGCCGGTTCTGGCCGGTGTACCAGCCCAATTGCCAGCCCAGCCAGTGGTCGTAGATGATCGTGCCCGGAGGCAAGCTGTTGAGATAGGCCGCGACCGCAGGCAGAGTTTCGGCGCGCGTTCTGGCCGGTGTGAGGATCGTATCCCCACCGCGCGCGGTCAAAGCCGCGGGCAACAGCAGCGCTGCCAGCGCTGCCCCGAAAAGCGGACTTTTCGACGGCACCTTTTCGAGGATTCTCCCAGGCTCTGCTGCCAGGGTCCCAACAATGACGGCCAGCAGCGCTATCCACGGGTGTAGATAGCGGTCATAGGTGTTGAACGCCACGAGCCAGTAAACTCCCAGGAAGCTCAGCCCGCACGCGGCGATGAGCAGACAGGCTGCCGTCGGTTGACGGCGGTCTGTCTGTCTGAGCCGCCTGATGAGCAAACCGGAAAGGGCGACCAGGAGCAATCCGGCCGGCAGCGCGCCGCCGGTGGCCGAAGCCAGATGGTCAAGCCATACCGTGAGGCGCGGCAGCACCTCGTCCGACCGGATCAGCCGGGCAGGTGAGTTATTGGCTAATCCCAGACTCCACCAGTCTGGGGCGGCCGGGCGGAGCAGGCCCCAGGCCAAGGGGAGCAGCACGATCACGCCGAAGGTTGCCAGGAAACCGGCGGCCTGTCTGCGCCGTGGAGGGGCGATCACCCAGCCAAGCGCAATGATGAGGGGCAGGAGTTGCAGGGAGTTCTGTTTGGTTGCGAAAGCCAGACCTGCCAGCATGCCGCTCCATACCCAGCGGCCGAGGACGCTTGTCAGGCAGGCACCCAGTGTCCACAGCGTGGCCAGGGGATCGGTGAACACGGTCGCGGCGTAGGTGATATCGAAAGGGGAGAACGCCAGCCAGAGCATGGCGAGCCACCCGGCCTGTGGGCGGCGACTCAGACGCCGGGCAAGCGTTCCCGCGCAGGCAACGGTCAGCAAGCTGGCATAGAAGCCGGGCAGGCGGGCGGCCCATTCACTGGGCATGCCAAACAGCTTGAAGCTCAGGGCGGTGATATAGAAAGCGAGGGGGGGCTTATCAACGACACTGCCCGCCAGCAGTCCATCGTTTTCATGGCTGATCTGGCGGGCATAGGTTGCAAACAACGCCTCGTCGACGTCCAGTGGTGCCGAATCCCAGAGCAGCGGCGCGCGCAGCCAGACCCCGACGAGCAGGATCAGAACGGGCAGGAAAGGGCTGTGCCGCCTTTGGCTCAGTCGA
>CAZHMJ010000156.1:8903-11718 GCA_964533805.1 uncultured Anaerolineae bacterium
GGTAGCGGAGCAGGGTCCAGGCCGCTTTCGGGGCGTCGTACCACTTGATCTTTTTGCCCTCTTCCCATTCGCGGCCATTGTAGCTGATCGGAACTTCGTAGATGCGGTGGCCACGCTTGAGCACCTTGGCGGTGATCTCCGGCTCGAACTCAAAACCACGGGCGCGCAGGGGGATTTGCTGGACGACTTCCCTGCGGAAGACCTTGTAGCAGGTTTCCATGTCGGTGAGGATTGTGTTGTACAGGATGTTGGTCAGCAGGGTCAGCGACCGGTTGGCAACCATGTTCCAGAAGAACATCGTTTTGCTCGGTCCACCGCGGAAGCGCGAGCCATAAACGACCTTGGCGATGCCTTCCTGGATGGGCCGCAACAGGGCGGGGTAGTCACGCGGATCGTACTCCAGGTCGGCATCTTGGATGAGGACAATATCGCCTGTCGCTGCCGCGAAGCCCGTGCGGAGCGCAGCTCCTTTACCCTGATTTCGCTCGTGGAAAATGATTCTCAGCAGCGGATCGCCTTCGAGCGTGTGGAGAATCTCACGCGAGCGGTCGGTCGAGCCATCGTCCACGATGACAATCTCGTTGGCAACGCCGACGGCCTTGACACGCGTCAGAATTTCTTCAAGGGTCGCTTCTTCGTTGTAGCACGGAATGATCACGGACAGGGAGAGGTTTTGTTGAGTCACAAGAGTTCCTTTTTCGACTGGCCCGAAGCAGGTGCGATTATAGCGGAGCCGGATTACTCCGGCAATCGCCAGCCTCCTGCTGGCGTGGCGTCCAAGAACACGAAACAGGAAGACTACCACCGGACTGAATCAGCTTCAGGCAAACTGGAACTGAGGGGAGGCATGCAGAGCCCACTGGCGTTTAGTCACAAACTTCGTGTGCAAAAGGCACATTCTGGGATAAATGGCCTTACACACTAATCTGACAGTTTGTGGATATTTTGTGCGGGTGGCTATAATGTCCGGGTCGGTTTTGGGGGGTTCTTGGCTGTGCCCATTGCCCAAATCAAGACAACTTAAGTCACTGCGTGACCACGCCTTCACCAGCGAGTAGTTGCTGCGCGTCCGAAGACGCTGGGTCTGTGTGCGCGGTTCCCTAGAGCAAGGAGAGTGATGCCGTATGACAGCCATGCAGGGGATTGAGTCATTTGAGCAAGTCATGATTCTGATTGTGCTTGCCACGGCGTTTGTGGCGCTGGCCTATGCTTACTGGCTGGCGCGCCAGACGTTTGCCGCGGACAAGGGCAGCCAGGCCATGCAGCGCATCTGGGGATTTATTCGTGATGGCGCGAATGCCTACCTGCGTACCCAGGTTCGCACCATTATTCCGCTGATCGCCATTCTCGCCGTGGCGATGTTCGCCAGCGTGGCGCTGGTGAAGCCGACCGGTGAAGCCAACGAGCTGTTCTGCCCGGCCGAGGTCGAAGCGGCTTATGCGACGCGGTTGGCCGCCCTCCAGGAGGGCAACACGACCACGGATGAGTTCACGGCGTTTGCTACGGCCGTGCAAGCCGAAGAAGCCGCCGCCGTCGAGGCGTTTGACGCGGCTAAAGCGGCTTTGCTGGCCGGGACGGCTGAGGGCAAGACCGCCAAGCAGGTCGCGGACGAACTCGGTCTGGTCAGCTTCAACCCGGAGCGCGTCTCCGCGGTGGTGGACTGCCAGCCGGCGGTGTGGGGCGTGGCAATCGGGCGCGCGCTGGCCTTCATCATGGGTGCGTCCTTCTCCGCGCTGGTTGGTTTTATCGGCATGAACATGGCCGTTCAGGGCAATGTGCGCGTGGCTGCAGCCGCGAATCACAGCTTCAAGCGCGCCCTGACGATTGCCTACCGTTCCGGCACGATCACCGGCATGCTGACCGACGGCCTGGGCCTGTTCGGTGGCACGCTGATCTTCATCATCTTTGGTAAGGCCGCTCCGGACGTGCTGCTGGGCTTCGGCTTCGGCGGTACGCTACTTGCCCTGTTCATGCGCGTGGGTGGTGGTATCTACACCAAGGCCGCAGACGTGGGCGCTGACTTGGTGGGCAAGGTGGAAGCGGGCATGGAAGAAGACGACCCGCGCAACGCCGCCGTGATCGCCGACCTGGTGGGCGACAATGTGGGCGACTGCGCCGGCATGGCCGCCGATATCTTCGAGTCGTACGAAGTGACGATCGTTTCCAGCCTGATCCTCGGCCTGGCGCTGACGGCGCTGACCGGCCAACTCTTCTGGATCGTGCTGCCGCTGCTCGTCCGCGGCATTGGCGTGATCAGCTCGATCGTGGGCACCTACGCTGTGTCGCTGTGGAAGGTCGATGACGCCGAAGAGGCGATGTACAAGAGCTACGAGATTTCGAGCGCAATCACGATCATCTCGACCTTCACGCTGAGCATCCTGTATGCTGGCTCGCAGGCGCCCGATGGCGATACGCTGACCTATCTGTCGCTGGGCTCCCTGGTGGCGGTCGGCGTGGCGCTGGCCGTGATCTTCAACCCGCTGACCTCCTGGGCGACCAGCGCGCACAGCAAGCGCGTTCAGAACATCGCGCGCGCGACGGCATTCGGCCCGGCTCTGGTCATCCTGGAAGGTCTCTCGTTGGGTTATCTCTCCAGTGTATGGTCGGTGCTGGTGATCGTGGCCGCAGTGGCCTCCTCCATTCTTGTCTACAGCGTGAACTTCCCCGCCAACCTGCGCCTGCCGGTCTTCATCATCGGCGTGGTGATCTCGGTGGTGGAGATCGTGCGCGGCTATAACCGTAAGGACCTGGTGTCCGGCATCTTCCACGCCCTGTGGATCATGGTCGCCGCCCTGTTCCTGATCAGTATGCGCGA
>CAZHMJ010000157.1:0-11543 GCA_964533805.1 uncultured Anaerolineae bacterium
GACCCGCCGGTCGCCCCTACCCAAACATACCTTCGGGAATTTGCCGGACGAACCATTAAGGGATTGGCCCGAAATCAATCGTATGGATTCATCGTCGCCGGGGTCGCGGATTGAAATCCACGACTCTGAATAACAAGTCCTCCGGACTAAAAACAACGGTTCAGTCCGGAGGACTTCCTGTCCTGAGTCGGGGATTGGAAATCCCCGACAGCCCCGCGCGACGCCCGATCCATCCATGCTATCGTCGCTTTTGATGGACGGCGCGTATCCCGCCCGCACAGAAAGGGATCATCCCCCATGACCTCGACGCCTGAAACCCAGGGCTTGCCCGCCCTCGCGGCCATGTTCACCGCGGCGAAGGCCGCCGGTCGCGCCGCCTTCCTGCCCTATTTCCCGGTGGGTTATCCCGACTACGAGTCGTCGCTCGCGGCCATCCTGGCTTTGGCCGAGGCGGGGGCGGACGGCTTCGAGATCGGCGTGCCGTTCAGCGATCCGCTGGCCGATGGCCCCACGATCCAGGCCGCGACCCAGGTCGCGCTGGAGCAGGGCGTCACCGTCCGGCGCTGCCTGGAGGCGGTGCGGACCCTCCGCGCGCGCGGCCTGCGCCAGCCGATGCTGCTGATGAGCTACCTCAACCCGCTGCTGGCCTACGGGCCGGAGCGCTTCGTGAGCGACGCCAGGGCGGCGGGCGCCGACGGCCTGATCGTGCCCGACCTGCCCCCGGAAGAAGCGGGCCTTTTCGCCACGGCCTGCGCCACCGCCGGACTGGCCCTGGTCTTTTTCCTGGCCCCCACCAGCAGCCCGGAGCGCATCCGGATCGTCGGCCGGCAGGCCACGGGCTTCATCTACATGGTCTCGGTCACCGGCGTGACCGGCGCGCGCAGCGATCTGCCGCCCGACCTGGTCGAGTTCATCGCCCGCGTCCGGGCGGAAACCGACCAGCCGCTGGTCCTCGGCTTCGGGATCAGCCGCCCGGAGCACGTCCGCCAGGTGTCCGGCCTGCTGGACGGCTTCATCGTGGGCAGCGCCCTGGTCAAAGCGGCCCAGGCCGGGCCAGAAGCGGTCGGCGCCCTGGCTGCGGAGCTACGCGGCGCGGTGTGACGGCGCGGCGCGGTGTGACGGCGCGGCGCGGGCGGGGCAAAGAAACGCTGGATTCCTCCAGGGGCGGGACGAACCCGCCTCTGGCAGCGTCCAAGCGGCAAGCGTCGAAGCGAGAAGTGCAAACCAAGCGCGAATCACGCCGCCGGTCTGGGCCGCCAGACGGCACACCCACGGGATGAAAATCAAGTCGGTCGACGCGCAGCCTGGCTGGTTTTGCCTTTGGCTGAGCGCTGTTTCCGAGGAGAACTACTTCAGGAACAGTTCGATCACCGGCACGAGCACGTCCGGGCGCTGGATGGGCAGCTCCAGGGTCAGCGTGCCGGGCTTGCCGGTCATGTGGATCGTCGAGGCTTTGGCGTTGGGATCCAGCTCGATCCGCTTGATCTCCGATCCGTCGCTGAGCAGTTGGGCGTACTCGACCCGCCCGGCCAGCCCTGCCAGGTGGACGTGACGGAAGGGCCACGCGAAGAGGTGCAGGTACAGGCGCTTGCCGTTCTGGGTATAACGGCCGTCCGGCGGCGGGGTGAATTCGCTGGCCGTGCAGCCGGTGATCGCCCGGTCGTGCAGGCGCATCCACGCCCCGATCTGGCGCAGCCGTTCCAGGGCGCGCGGCTCGAACTCGCCCCGCCCGTTCGGCCCGACGTTGAGCAGGAAGTTGCCGCCCTTGGAGACCGAGTCGATCAACATCTGGACGAGCATGTCGGCCGGTTTCCAGTCCAGGTTGTCGCGGTGGTAGCCCCAGCTTCCGTTGAGGGTCTGGCAGGCTTCCCAGGTGACGCGCTGCCCGTTGATCTCCATCCAGCCGTGCGGCTGGTACTGCTCCGGGGTGACGATGTCGCCGCCGACCTCCAGCCGGTCGTTGAGCAGGATGCCCGGCTGAAGCCCGCGCACCATCGCCATCAGCTCCTCGGAGTGCCAGTCGGCCTTGCCGCGGCCCTTCGACCAGCCCCAGTCCAGCTCGCTGTAGGAGAAATCGAACCACATGATGTCGATCTTGCCGAATTGGGTCAGCAGCTCGCGCGTCTGGCCGAACAGGTACTCGCGGTAGCGGGCCATGTCGCGGCCCTGCGCTGCCGCGCGGAAGGCCAGGTCGTCGCGCATGGGATGCAGCCCGTCGACCGGAAAGTCGGGATGGTGCCAGTCCAGCAGGGAGTGGTAGAAGCCGACCTTGAGGCCCTCCGCCCGGAAGGCGTCCACCAGCGGGTGGAGCAGGTCGCGCCCGGCCGGGGTGTTGGGAGCCTTGTAATCGGTCAGGGCCGAATCCCACAGGCAAAAGCCGTCGTGGTGCTTGGTGGTAACCACGAAGTACTTCATCCCGGCGTTGCTGGCTTCCCTGGCCCAGGCCGCGGGGTCGTACAGGTCGGGGTCGAAATGGTCGAAGTAGGGCTGGTAATCCGCGTCGCTGATCTTCTCCAGGTTCTTGACCCATTCGTGGCGGGCGGCGGCGCTGTAGATGCCCCAGTGGATGAACAGGCCAAACCGGTCATGGATGAACCAGGCCGGATCGGCGGATGATGTCGCTTGGTTGTGCATCTGCTTCCCCTTTGGGTGAGTGAACGCGCCGCGCCGTTGATGCAGAAAACAAGTGGGCGATTGGGCCGTAGCGTCGGGATATTGAATTATCGCAATACGATCAGGTCACGTCGCCAGGATCGGAACACTGGCAAATATGGGTTCTGTAGGGGCGGTTCGCGAACCGCCCTGGGACGACCGCGATGCCATGCATCGCCCCGGTCGTCCCTACGGGGAGCGGATCGATCCCGCTGCCGAAATCACCCTCCGTGACCTGGTTATTTTGCGAAAATTCAACCTCCCGCCGCTACCACCGTGATCGTTGCGAGGCCCAATCCCACTCGAGCAAGCCGCCTTCAGCCGCGCAAATGGAGATCGGCACGGCGGCGGAGGCCCTTCTCCGGCAAGGCGGCGGCGATCTCGGCCAGGGTACGCCCGTCCTCCGGGTGGATGTAATCCGGCGCGAGGTCGGCCAGCGGCCGGGCGGCGTGGATGTAGCGGGCCGCGTCCGGGTGCGGAACGTGCCAGGGTTTGGCCCCGAAATCGAGGATGGTCTCGTCCCACAGCATCAGGTCCAGGTCGATCGTCACCGGCTGGCCCGGCCCGCGCAGGCGGCCCAACATGATCTCGATCGTCTGCAAGACCTCGACCTTGAAGCGCTCCGGCGGCAGGCGGGTCCTGACCAGGACGGCCGCGTTCAGGTAGGGCTGGGCCGCCGGGTCTTCCTGGCCGATGGGCGCCGTCTCGTAGATGGGCGAGACCGCCTCCACCCGGGCCTCTTCCGCCAGGGCGGCGACGGCCTCCTTGAGGTTGTCCTCCGGCTCGTGGTTGGAGCCGAGCAGCACGTAGGCGCGGTGCAGCATGATCTACCCCTCCTGGTGGGGAACCAGGACTCCCTCCCGGTTCCAGGCCAGCACCGTTTCGGCGGTCACGCCGCGCGCGGCGGCCGCTGCCAGCGTGAAGCCTTCCGGCCAGGCGGCGACGAGAGTCTCCAGGACGGGCAGGCGCTGGTAATCGGCGCGAAAGTCGTGGTAAAAGCCGCGCTCCGACCGGTAGCACCACGGGGCCAGCCGGTAGCGGGTTCGCTCGTCCAGCGGGCGGGGGCGGTATGCCGCCGGGGGGAGTTTGCGCGCGTTGAGGATCACGTCCGCGTAGGCGCTGACCATGGCCGGGCGCGAGAAGCGCTCGTGCAGCGCGGCCAGCGTCTCCGGCGAGGTGCGCCGCCCGCTGCGGATGATCTCGGCGGCGATCGCGGCGGTTTCGTCCGGGGAGTCGAAATCGACCTTGTCGAGCAGGGTGTCGGGCAGCAGCTCGCGGTGGGCGGAGACGCGCGAGACGATGGCTGGAGTCCCGCAGCCCAGCGATTCGTAGACCGAATTGCCGAACGTCTCCACGAAGCTGCCCAGCGAGAGCGTGACCGCCCCCAGGCTGAGATACTCCGGCATCAGGTCCTGCGGAATCCAGTCGTGAAAGATGAAGTGATCGGTCAGCCCGCGATCCGCGATCTGGCGCTGGATGTCCTCGTAGAAGGCGCGCAGGTCGGCGGAGAACTCCAGCCCCAGCCAGCGCGGGACGAGCGTCTTGAGGTTGGAAATCCCGTAACCGTGCACCAGCCGGTCGACCACGTCGATTGTCTGCTGGAGGCCCTTGGTCTGCTCCGGGCGGTGGGGATGCAGCACGATCGTGTCGCGGGCCGGGTCGACCGGGACGATGGTCAGAACCCGGCCGGGCGGGGTCGGCTTGAAGCGCTCCCAGTCCAGCCCGTTGTGGATCACCCGGACACGGTCCACCGCCTCCGGGAAGAAGCGCCCGACCGTGCCGGCGAAGTAGTCGCGGGTGTATTCCGAGATCAGGATCAGCGCGTCGGCCTGCTGAAGGAACGCCCCCTGCCACGTCTCCGGGTAGACACAGTCGCGCAGGGAGACGATGGTCGGGATGTCGCGGTAGACGTAGGGGAAGATCATCTCCCCATCGTGCAGGTAGAAGCGGTCGGCCTGGCTGAGATGCTCGTGCAAGTCCTGGATGATGCTTGCCAGGTGGTAGGCGGGAGTCTCGTAAGGACCGGGGAAGGGCTGCTTGAAGCGCAGGATCGGTTTGACCTCCACCCGCTCGGCCCAGTGGAAAGGCGCGCTGGTATCGGCACGGCGGGTGCAGAGGATGGTCACGGTATGGCCCAGCTCGCCCAGGTGGAGGGCCACGCTTTGCAGGTGCTTCTGCGCGCCGCCCATCACCTGGCCGGGAAACAGGGGCGTGATCGAAAACATGACGATGTGCATGAACAAGAATCTCCTAAAAGCGGCTATTGGCTTTTGGCTATTAGCTATTAGCCAACTAGCGAAAGCTAATAATCTGCCCTCACACAGTATACCCTGACTCACGGGCGCGATTCCGAGCGAATTGGTAAGAATTGACCCGGCGCGGCGTTCTGAATTTCGAGGGCTGGAGCGAGCCGGACATTAGAAGCGCATAATAAAGTCGCCGAAACGCTTCCCATTCTTTCGGATGTATGGTATCGTAATGTTTAGTATTTGTCCAGGAAATGACTAGTTATTGGAGAATTCGCCATGACGACCTATCCCGTGATCAACGGCAACAAGGCGCAGCTGCTTGAGGATTACGAGATCGACTTGAACCTGGAGCAGGATAAGGCCGCGATCGAAGCCGCCGTCCGGACGATCCTGCGCGGCGTCGGTGAAGACCCCGACCGCGACGGCCTGCTCAAGACCCCCGACCGCGTGGCGCGGATGTATGGGGAACTGCTCTCCGGCTATACCACCGACCCGGAAAAGGTGATCAACAACGCGGTCTTCGACGTGGACTACCGGGAGATGGTCCTGGTCACGGACATCGAGTTCTACTCGCTGTGCGAGCACCACATGCTGCCTTTCGTCGGGCGGGCGCACGTGGCCTATATCCCGCGCGACAAGGTGGTCGGCCTCAGCAAGATTCCGCGCATCGTGGATATGTTCGCGCGCCGCTTGCAGGTCCAGGAGCGGATGACGGCCCAGATCGCCCACTTCATAATGGACACCCTGCACCCGATGGGAGTCGGCGTGGTTGTGGAAGGCGCGCACATGTGCTCGATGATGCGCGGCGTCAAGAAGCACAATGCGCGGATGATCACCAGCAAGCTGCTGGGCGTCTTTCAGGAAGACGACAAAACTCGCGCCGAGTTCCTGAGCCATGTCCAGCGCTCGCTGGGCACGGAGAGCCTGATCTAGCGAGAAGCTATCAGCCGTCGGCGATCAGCGGTCAGCCAAAGGCAAAACCGCGCGACCGGGCGCGACGCCGTGACCATCACGGCCGATCCCGCCGGGCCGCGCGCCGGGGGCAGGTGGCCCTTCGATGCCGACCCCCATCCCATCCTTCCCCCACGCGTGGAGGAAGGCGCAAGACAGGCGCGCGGTTTTCGTAGCGGCGCGCTTGTTCTTGCCTTCGCTTGGACGCTTGCCGCTTCGCCGCTATCCCGCCCGCTTATCCCAGGCCCGGTTGCCGCCGGTCAGCTCGTCGAGGCGAACCAGTTCCTCCTCGCTCAGGCGTAGCCCGGCCGCGCCCAGCGATTCCTCGAGCTGCTCGACCGTGTTGGCCCCGACGATTGGGGCCGTGACCATCGGCAGGCTGAGCAGCCAGCCGAGCGCCATCTGGGCGATCGTCTTGCCGCGTTCCTTGCCCAGCGCTTCCAACTCGTCCAGCAGGGCGAAGCCCGTCTCGGTCATGTAGCGTTCCATGCGCAGACTGCCCGCCCCGCGCGAGCCTTCCGGAATCCGGCCGGGGCGATACTTCCCGGTCAGGAAGCCGCCCGCCAGCGGGCTGTAGGGGATCATCCCCACGCCTTCGGTCAGGCACACGGCGGCCAGCTCCGGCTCCACTTCTGGGCGGTTGAGCAGATGGTAGTGCGGCTGGATCGACTCAAAGCGGGCCAGGCCGTGCTTGTCGCTGACCCACAGGGCTTTCATCAGCAGCCAGGCCGGGTAATTGCTGGCCCCCAGGTAGCGGACCTTGCCCTGCCGGACCAGGTCATCCAGGGCGCGCAGAGTCTCATCCAGCGGGGTGGAGTCGTCCGGGTGGTGGACCTGGTAGAGGTCGATGCACTCGATGCCCAGGCGGCGCAGGCTGGCTTCGACGGCCAGCATGATGTGCTGGCGGCTGAGGCCCTCGCCGTTGGGGCCGTCCCACATCCGGCCGCGCACCTTGGTGGCGATCACGATCTGGTCGCGCGGCTTGGATTTGAGCCACTTGCCGATGATTTCCTCCGCCACGCCGCCGGGGTTGCCCTCCGCCCAGCGGGAGTAGACGTCGGCCGTGTCGATGAAGTTGATCCCGGCGTCGAAGGCGCGGTCGAGCACGCGCAGGGAGTCGGCCTCGCTGCTCGTCCAGCGGAAGGTCATCGTGCCCAGGCACAGCTCGCTGACCTTGAGTCCGGTGCGGCCCAGTTTGCGGTAGTCCATGGAAGCCTCCCAAGAACAGTTGACAGTGGTCAGTCAACAGTTTACAGAAAAGAGCAAGGCAGGCGACGCGCCGATGGAAATCGGCCGGCCGGTCTGTAGCGGCGGATTGATGGTCTTCATAAAAATAATCCGGCAATCACGTTGACCGTGATCTGAAGGCGGCGGCCGTCCGATCACCCGCGCCAGCAGTTTTATCGCTGCCAGGTCACGGGCCAGGGATACCACGTCCGCTGAAGCAGGCTCAAAGACCCGAAGCGCCAGGCCACGAGCCTGCTTATGGTCTTTGCATATTTAATGCAGGAATTGAAGGCCAAGTCGTACCGCGCCTGGTAGGGGCGACCGGCGATCGCCCGTTTGCCGCATTATATAGTTAAAAACCATCAGCAGGCTTTTTGACTTCGTAGCCGGGGACTTCAGTCATCGGTGGTGGATCGGCGCGCGACTCCACAGGCGCTCACCCGATTACCCGATTCATTTCTTAACCTTCATCCAATCCCCGACAGACCAGCGCTCAATTGATCCGTGCCCTATTTTTGGGCGCACACAGGTTGGCGGGCGGACACCACGACGTTGGCCGCAATGTCCGCCCAGGTCAGACGAGGGGTCAGGGCAGTTCCATCACCGCTTCGAGGGCGGCGGGGGTGGTGCGGGTCAGGCGCAGGGCCGCGCCGCTGGGCGGTTTGACTTCCAGGGTGAATTCGGTCGCCGGGCCAAGCCCGATCTCCAGGCCGCTCAGGTCGACCGTGATCTCGACCAACTCGCCCGTTTCCAGCAGGGAGTCGCCATCGTGCTGGCCGAACCAGGTGACGCTCCACGGGAGGGCGCTTTCGGTCTGGGCCGCGTCCTGGTAGCCCAACGCGAGGCGGTTGGCGCGGGCTTCGGGGTCGCCGGACGTCAGGTCGAGCGGGTCGCTGCTGGCGGACACGGCCAGGTTGAAGCTCACGCTGACCACGCGGCTGGAGTCGCCCGACGCCTGGGCGATGATCGATCCGCGGCTGATCAGCCCGGATTGGATGCCCGACAGGCCGGCGTACAGGCCGTCATCGTTCGGGCCGGGCGAGGATGCGCTGGCGGATAGGATGGTGAACGCAAAGACGGATGCCACCACGACAAAAGCGATCAGGATAATGGCTGTTTCGAGCGCGGTCTGCCCATAGTCATTCTTGTGATAGCCACTGCGACCCATGTGGTTGCATTCCCCCTGTGAAGTGAGTGGATAGACACACCATCCCCATCATAAGTCAAGGATTAATATAGCGTCAATAGAACATTGATTATTTCACGAATTATTTATTTCAGAAGCGGGTGGGCCGCCGGCACGCGGTGGGCCGCCGGCACGCGGCCCTGGACCGGCCCGTCGCCATCCTGTGCCGCGTTGACTTGCCTGTCTGCCTCTTGCTTCCGCTTTTCTGGTATGATTCGGAAGGCGTCTGTGTGGAGGACGCCGCTTCCATAAGGAGTCCTGCCATGTCCCTCCTGCCCCATGTGACCCCGGAGATGCTGCTGCCGGAGTTCTGGCTCGCGCGCCTACCCGATCCCGACCGGGTCCAGCTCGACGCGGCCGGATTGGCCGACCTGAACGCGAGCGTGCCCGCCCTGATCGGGATTCCCGGCGTGCTGGGCCTGCCCGATTCGCTCCCCGCGGCCGATGTGGTCGCGTTGCTGCCCGCGGTCGGGGATCGCCCGCGCTACGACGCCGACGGCGCGGCATTCGGCCCGGCCGATTGGGAGGCTATCCGGGCCAACCTGGCCCTGGAGGCCCTGCCCGCCCAGATCGCGCCGCGCTTCGGGCTGGCCGTGCGCCGCACGGCCCTGCGCACCTATCCCAGCAGCCGAATCGCGCTCAAGGAGCCGGGCGACCTGCCCTTCGATCGCTTCTCGGAAACCACGGTCGATGCCGGCTGGCCGGTGGCCGTGCTGCACACCAGCGCCGACGGCCTGTGGGCCTACGCGCTCACGCCGAACTATTGGGGCTGGCTGCGCCTGGCGGACGTGGCACTGGCCGATCGCGCGGCCGTGCGCGATTTTCTCCAGGCCGAGCCGTTCGCCGTGGCGGTCGGCCCCTGGGCGGACGTCGCCCTGGCGGGGGGCCAGCCACCCGTCATCCTGGAGATGGGCAGCCGCCTGCCGCTGGCCGGGCCGGACACGCTGCTCGTCCCGACCCGCCTGGCCGATGGCGCGCTGGCCATCGGGCGCGGTTACTTGCGGGCCGGCGATCCGGACTGGCGGATCGGGTACGCCCCGGCCTCGCCGCGCGCCATTTTGGAGGCCGCCTTCCGGGTGCTGGGCGAGCCGTACGCCTGGGGTGGGATGCGCCTGGGCCGGCCCGGCCGCGATTGCTCCGGCTTCGTGCAGGACGTGTGGGCCACGGCCGGAGTCCGCCTGCCCCGCAATGCCGGCCAGCAGGAGATGATCGGGCAGACCGTGCTCGTCTTCGAGCCTTTCGAGAGTCCGGCTTCGCGGGCGGCCCGGCTGGTCAATCTGGCCGCGCCGGGCGACCTGCTGTTGATGGACGGGCACGTTTTGCTGTACGTGGGCGAGGTCGATGGCCGCCCCTACGCCATCCACGACCTGTGGCAGTACCGCCACCCGGATGGCAGCCTAACCCTGGCCGGGGCGGTCGTGGTCAGCGACCTGCCGCTGGAAATGAGCGCCGAGCGCCATACCCTTTTGGAGCGCCTGACGCGCGTCCAGCGCATGCAGCCCCCCGGCTGACTGGCCGGCTGGGGGATCGCGCTGGGATGAACACCAGGAGCGATATGAACCGCCAGGGAAGAATGCGGAGACTGGCGAAGTCGAGAACAATCTCACCGTGGAGGGCGCGGAAGACACGGAGAAAAGCCTTGAAGTAAAAGCCGTTCTCTGTGTTCTCCTCGGAAGACAGCGGTCAGCCAAAGGCAAGAAAGGCCAGGTCGCGTCGTCAGCGGGCCTGATTTTCATCCCTTTCGTGTGCCGTCTGGCGACCAGGACCGGCGGTGTAATCCGCGCTCGGTTTTCGCTTCGCCGCTTGCCACCTGGACGCTGTGAGGGTCAAGGGAAAAGACAGGCTGAACCGCCAGGTCGCAAAGAACGCCAAGAACAACGGGGAGAAGGACGTTTTTGGGTCAGGAGTTATTCCCCAGGTTGCACCTCGGCGCCTTGCCGCCTATCATGGTAGCATGTGATCCAGTCCACCGCCTGACCCGTGTGAGGATGGCTAACCTCATGCCCCACTTCAAAAACCTGCTTCGCGTTGGCCTGCCGCTGCTGGCCTGTCTGCTGGCCGGGCTGATCCTGTGGCCGCTGGCGGAGGGCCGCGCCCAGGACTTCGGCGTCAGTCTCACGCCCAACCGCGAGGAAGTCTACGTGCGCATCGCCCCCACCCTCGGCCAGGAGGTGATCGGCGCGCTGCGCTGGGGCGAGGTCGTCCCGGTCACCGGGCGGACCGGCAACCGCCAGTGGTACCGCATCAACTTCTACGGCCAGGAAGGCTGGGTCGGGGCCGAGGTCGTGACCGTGATCGGCAATCCGGAAGGGTTGCCTCTCGGCGCGCCGGCCGTGGCCCCCTTCGACCTGGGGGATGGTCCCCGCGCCGGGCCGAGCAACTACTCCGGCCCGGCCTCGATCCGCCTGCCGGAAAGCGGCATCCGCTTCCGGGCCGGTCCCAGCGAAGCCTACTTCATGATCGGCAACGTGCCGCGTTACGAAGTTCTCTCGGCCACCGGCCGCAGCCCGGACAACGCCTGGCTCCAGGTCAACTACCGGGGCGTGCTGGGCTGGATCGGCAATCTCGGCCCGACTTTCATCGAATGGCAGGTCGGCGACATCAGCCTGCTGCCGGAGTGGGGCGTCGTGGCCGACGGCCCGCCGGTCAACCAGCCGGTGATCGGCCCCTGGGCCTCCCGCGACGCGATCATGGTCGCCATGCTGCTCCACATCGACCTGAGCGTGGAGCGCCTCGACCTGATCTCCGGGGTGTGGAGCACGATCGAGCGCGGCGGGACGCGCGTGTGCAGCTTCGGCCTCGGCGCGCCGCAGCCCTACATCCCGCGCGAGCAGGACCTCAACGCCTACCCGGAGCTGGACCCCGTGATCGCGGCCCTCAACCAGGGCCTGGAGGAGACCGGGCGGGCGATCGAGCTGTGGGAGGGCTGGTGCGATCTCCAGGCTCAGGGCATGAACGACCCGGCGCGCGTCCAGGCCGGACTGCAAGCCGTGCGCAACGCGCGGGCCGGCTATGACAGCGCGCGCAGCCAGATCTGGGGGCTGGGCCTCGTCCCGACCGCCACGCCGATTCCGCCGGCCATGACGCCCGCCGTCCCGGTGGCGACGACCACCGCCGGGGCCAGCCTGCCCGACCTGATGGCCTTCGGCCTGGCCGGGAACCGGGTCATCTTCAGCGGGCAGTTCACCCACCCGGAACTCTCCTGCGCCTGGCAGGGCTTCGGCGGCCAGGTGACCGGCCTGGCCGGTGAGCCGCTGACCGGCTACACGATCCGGATC
>CAZHMJ010000158.1:0-11439 GCA_964533805.1 uncultured Anaerolineae bacterium
GATGGGGATCACTCTCTGGAGATTACCTCCCTTTCCTTATCTTGACGCATATTGGACGTATTGCGATACGTCCCTACGGTTTCTCTCGCGCCCGAATCCCATCCAGGATCATATCGAACAGGCTCCCGATTGCCTGGTCGGGTTTGACCCAGACCTTGCGAATCAGCGGGTCGCCCAGCACGGCCAGCACCCACAACCCCAGGAACATGCCCACGAAAGCCCGAACCGCGAGAGCCGTGTCGATTGGCCGGACTTCGCCTTGCTCGATCCGCGCCTGAGCGTGGCGCTCAAGCATGGCGATAGCCGGCGAGACCACGTTGGCGAAGTACGGCTCGCGCAGCTCCGGGCGGGCCAGCAGCTCCGGCAGGATCGCCGCCAGCGCGTCCCGATCGTGGGCCACGAGCTGCAACCGATCCAGGACATGCTCGACGAGAAAGCCGCCTACATCCTGCCGCAAGCCGGCTTCCATTTGCTGCTCGCGCTGACCGAGCATTGCCAGGGAGTCGATCAGCCCCAGCAGCAGCGCCTCTTTGTTCTCGAAGTAGTTGTAGATCGTGCCTTCGGCCACGTCGGCTGCTTCGGCGATGTCCTTGGTCGTGGCCCCGTGGAAGCCTTTCTCGGCGAAGACGCGCGCCGCCGCCTGCAAGATTTGCTCGCGGCGGGCGGCGATCCGCCGTTCGCGACGGGTGGAGCCGGCGCCCGGCGCTGCCCTGGTCTGCTGTGAATCGTCCATCTTCGACCCCCTGCGACAATCCCCCTAAAGGTTGGGGGGATAGGTTGACATGGCCCCGATTTGGGCAGAGAATGAGCGCATACTCAATTTTGAGTATAAACTCATTTTTTGAATTCCTGCTCACAGGGGGAATTGTACCATGTTCCAACGTCTAGGACAGTGGACCGCCCGTTACCGTATTCCGATCATCCTGGGCTGGATCGGCCTGGCGATCGGGCTGATGCTGATCGCGCCCGACCTGGCTTCGGTCTCCAGCACCGACCAGGCCGACTTCCTGCCGGCCAACGCACCCTTCAACCACGCCCAGGAACTTTATGAGGAGACCTTCCCGGCCCTGTTCGCGCCCAGCAGCACGATGGTCCTGGTCGACGCGGGCGAGGGGGGCGACGTGCGCGCGCCGGAAGCCCAGGCCTTCATCGCCGATCTGGCGGACTGGCTGCGCAGTGAGGCCGCCCCGGACAACATCACCGAGGTCTCCGCGCCGACCGACGACCCGGACCTGGCCGGTCTGATGATCTCCCCGGATGGCCGTCTGGCGATTGTCTCCGTCTCGCTCGACACGCCGATGGATGCCCTCGCCACCGCTGAAGCGGTCAGCGTCATCGACGACTGGCTGGCCGCGCATCCTACCACCGGGCTGGCGACTTACCAGACCGGCGAAGGCGCGCTCAATGCCCAGGCCGAGGAATCGACCTTCACGACGATGGATCGCACCCTGCTGATCACGATCGCCCTGGTGATCGTGGCCCTGCTGATCATCTATCGCTCGCCGGTCAGCCCGCTGATCCCCCTCTCCGCCGTGACGCTGGCCTTTCTGGTCACGATGGGGCTGGTCGCCATCCTGGCCGGGCTGGACGTGATCGCCGTGATCGCCCAGGTCAACGCCATGCTGGTCGTGATCATCTACGGCGCGGGCACCGACTACTGCCTGTTCCTGATCAGCCGCTTCCGGGAGGAAATGGCAGTCGATCACGCCGTCCAGTCCGCCACGGCGCGCACCGTGCGCCTGGTGGGCGAGACGATCTCCAGCAGCGCGGCGACGATCTTCGTGGGCTTCGTGTCGATGAGCTTCGCGGAGATTGGCGCGCTGCGCAGCGCCGGGCCGATGCTGGCGATCGGGATCGCCGTGACCCTGGCCGCCGGGCTGACGCTGGTGCCCGCCCTGCTGGCGCTGTTGGGCGACCGGGCCTTCTGGCCGGGCCGGGCCAGTCACCGCGCCTCCGGCCGCCTGTACGAGATCACGTCCAAGCAGGTCAGCACCCGGCCCTTGCTGACCATCGTGCTCATCGTCGCGGTCATGGTGCCCTTCTCGCTGTTTGGCCTGACGCGCGAGCTGAACTACGATTTTGTCTCTCAGATGCCGCCGGACATTCCTTCCGTCAAAGCCTACTACCTGCTTCAGGAGCACATGGGCGGCGGCGCGGTGTTCCCCCTGGCGGTGGTCATGACCGGGCAGGACTCGGCGGCGCTGCCGGGCGACATGCTGGCCCTGGAAGCCGAACTGGCCGCGCTGGACGGCGTGGCGGACGTGCGCAGCCTCAACGCGCCGCTGGGCCAGGATCACGCCCGCTATACCGACCTGATGCGCGTCGACGGGCAGCTTCGCCTGATTGCGGCCCTGAGCGAGCAGGAAGGCGGCGCGGCCCTCGATCCGGCTCAGATGCTCGACGCCATCGGCGGGATGCAGGCTTACCTCGACCAACTGGCCGAACGCTTCCCGGCGCTGGCGGACGATCCCAATCTGGCGACTCTGCGTGAGATCGTGGGCAGCGGCCTGCTGGGCCTGGCCCTGCGCCAGGGCGAGCTGCTGGATGCGGCCGCGGCGCTGGCCAACGAGTTTGCCAGCCTGGAGGACGCGACCCTGATGCCGCCGACCGGCGAGGGCGAGTTGTTCGCCGCGCTGCGCCCGCTGGCCGAGAGCTACGTCACTCCGGACGGCACGGCCTACCGGCTGGACGTGGTCCTGGCCGAGCCGCTGAGCAGCAGCGGCATGGCCCTGATCGCCGATATTCGCGCCGTGGTGGATCGCTACACCCACGGCGGCGACGGCGCGGTCAGCGGCTTCACGGCCATGATGGCCGACCTGCAAGACTCGATGCAGCGCGACACGGCGCGTTCGTTCGCCATCATCCTGGGCGGGATTTTCCTGGTGCTGCTGGTCATGCTGCGCAGCGTGGTCGCCCCGATCTACCTGATCGGCACCGTGCTACTCAGCTTCACCTGCACCCTGGGCCTGACCAGCCTGTTCTACGCCGTGGTACTGGGCGTGGAGCGCCTATCGTGGCTGCTGCCGCTGTTCATGTTCGTCTTCCTGGTCGCGCTGGGGATCGACTACAGCATCTTCCTCTTTGGCCGGATCAAGGAGGAGGTCGGGCGGCACGGGCTGCGCGAGGGCGTGCACGTGGCCGTGGCCGCCACCGGCGCGATCATCACCTCGGCGGGCGTGATCCTGGCCGGGACGTTCGCGGGCATGATGGCCGGGGAGCTGGCCTTCCTCAGCCAGCTTGGCTTCGCCGTCTCGGTCGGCGTGTTGATCGACACCTTCGTCGTGCGCACGATCCTCGACCCGGCCCTGGCGGCCCTGTTTGGCCGCTGGACATGGTGGCCGGGCGGCGTGCCGCGTGGCGCGGCACCAGGCAATGTGGCTCCCGCCAGCGCCACCCCCGCGCCCGAATCGACTGACTGACGCCTACTTTCCCTCCAAACGCAACCAGGCGGTCCCCACTCCCCCGGAGCCGCCTGGTTGCTGTAGACGCCAACAGCTATCAGCCGTTAGCTGTCAGCAAAGATATCGACCTGGCGCACCACAAATGGCGCGATCGCAACACATCGCGCCGTCTCGACGCCTGACGCTTTACTGAATGCGCAGCAGGACCTTGGCGTCTTTCCAGAAGCCTTCCAGGTCGTAGTAGCTGCGCAGTTCTTCCGAGAAGATGTGAACCACCACATCGTTGTAGTCCAGCAGCGTCCAGCCGGAACGCCCGCCTTCCTGGCTGCGGGGAAACAGGCCGTGATCTCTCTTGATGTTTTCGTACACGCGGTCGGCCAGGGCTTTGAGCTGGCGCTGGTTATCGCTGCTGCAAATGACGAAATAGTCCGCAATGCCGGTCACCTCGCGCAGGTCGAGCAGGACGATGTCCTCGCCCTTGACGTCCTCAAGTTGCTCGATGATGGCCCGGGCCAGTTCTATGGATTCCAGAAGACCCTCCTTGACTGGGTTCGTTGTTCGATTGGGGGCATTGTAGCACAGGCCGTACCCGGCTTCCAGTTGGGTTTGGCCGGGGGAGCCGGACCATCGCATCAAAAGCAGGTTGAACCGCCAAAACGCCAGGGGCGCCAGTGAACAGCGTGGAGAAAAGCAGGGGCCGGGTCAGTTGATGTTGAGCCAGTAGCCGCGCCCGCGCACGTTGTTGATGATCTCGCCCGGCTGTCCGGTCAGACCGGCTTGCAAGCGCTGCTGCAAGCGGTTGATCAGCTTGCGCACGGTCACGTCCTCCACGTCGTCTTTGTAGACTTCTTTTTTGATGTCGGCCATCGAGACAATATTGGGAGCGCGGCGGTAGAGCGCCCTGAACAGCCGGTATTCCTTGGCGGTCAGCGGCGGGGAGAGCAGGCGGCCCTGCACGAAAATCTGTCCTTCGTCGTCCAGGTAGACCAGCCCGCCTTCCGAGACGCGCGGGTTGGCGGGGATGGCTTCCGGCTGGGTCTCGTCTTCCAGCGCGGCCACGGCCGGGGTGCTCGCCTGGGCCTGGGCCTGCGAGAAGTTGATCAGGGTTTGCAGGACATCATACGAGTCGATCAGGGTGAACGGGCTGGCGTCACGGCTGTGCTCGACGTGGAATTCGATCAGGTGGTAGCAGAGCTGGAGCAGGCGGCGCGGCGACCGGTCACTGGCCGCGATCAGACGCTCCATGATGTGCGTCCCTGCCCCCGGCCGGCAGAGCTGGTTGAGCTCCGTGAAGCGCCCGCCGCTGAAATGGGACAGCCGCTGGCGGATCACCCGTTCCAGGCTGGGTTCGTCCCAGTCGATGATCTCGACGCGCAGCCGGTCGCGGCGCAGGGAGGTTTCCCGCAGCAGGGCATGGCCGTCGGACTTGGGCAGGAAGAACTTGAAGCCCAGGTTCTTCATCTGAACCAGGGGGCCTTCCGCCACCAGCGGCCGGAGCAGCGCCACCACGGCCTCGCGCCCGGCCATGCTCTCGTCCGCCCGGTCGACCAGCACGTACAGGCTGCGATAGGTCCCGCCCGGCGCCTGCCCCAGCTTGCAGACCAGGTCGGCCAGCATCTGGATGATTTCGCGGGGCGAAAGGCGTTCGAAGTCCAGCCCGGTCAGCGGCGGATCGGTGATGATCCGGTTCAGCTTGAGCAGCGACATGCCGTCGCCGAACGACTGGATGTACAGGCGCAGCAGCGCGCGATCTTCCGGCGCATCGAGCAGTTCGAAATACGTGGCGGGCACGTCCTCGGCCAGGGCCTTGATGATGGCCCGCGCCACGACGAAGGCATAATCGCGCGCGGTCAGGCGCGCGAGATCGAAATTGACCCGCTCCAGCAGGGGGGAGAAGTCATCCAGCCGGACGGCCAGGGTCTGGCCGTAGAACTCGCCGCCGGGGGCGCACAGCATGGCCACGTATTCCAGGGTGGCGGTTTTGCCCTCCCCCGGCCCGGCCAGCAGGAAGGTCGTCTCTGGGACGCCGGGATTGCCGGCCACACCCTTGAAATACGGCCGGTCGACGAACAACTGGGAAAGCAGGGCCAATCCTTCCCGCCCGGCCTCGGAATGGGCGAAGGGATGGTCCGTGAACCCCCAGTCCTCCAGCCAGCGATAGAGGGAGCGATCGTCACTGCCTCTGCCAAATCGATCAGGCATGCCCGGCCTTCCCGCGTGCAAAATCGCAGGCGTGTCACACAATTGTCACAAGTATAGCACAGATGAAGGGTGGCCGGACGGGGTTGGCGGGCGTCTCAGTCCGCCAACCAGCGGGTGAGCACCCGCAGCACGGCGGCGCGCAGCCGGGAGAACCAGCCAGGACGCTGTTGATCGGGGAGCTTTTGGACGATGTCGGCCAGGCGCTCGCGGCGGCCGTAGCGTTCCTGGAGGTTGGACTGGGCGCGCATCATCCACACGAAGAAGTCAGCCGGGGTGCGTTCCGGGAACAGCTTCAGGACGCCCGCGTCCTCGATGATCTGGATCGAGGTCTCGTAGATCATGTCGTACCAGGCTTTGACGGCCTCCTCGTACGACACCGGCTCGCCGTCGATCTGGCTCAGCACTTCCTGATAGCGCGCGATCTGGCCGAGCAATTCCAGGTAGCCACCCGGCTCGGTCAGGCGGATGGTATGGTTGGGGCGCAGTTCGTCCAGGCGCGTTTCGGTGAGGAAATCCTGGCGTTCGGCCTCCAGCAGCAGGTCGTCGATTGCCAGGTCCTCGGACTGCCCGTTGACCGGCGCGGGATACTCCCAGACGTAGGCCTCGATATCCGTCAGACCAAGCTGGTTGGCGACCGAAACGCGGTGATTGCCGTCCTTGACGAAGTACGAGTCGCCGACCTTGTACAGGTCGACCGGCGGCGGACCGCCGCTGGTTGGGTCCAGGTACAGCGAGGCCACGCGCTGCCAGCGGTCGCGCATGTCCTGGCTGATGGGCAGGAACGCGCCGGTGAAATCCTGGTAGCGGCCAACGCTGCCCACGATCTTGGCCAGTGGGACGGACTGCAAGCCGCGGTACACCTCGGTCCGCAGGCGCAGGTGGCGGGCGATCTCGTTGAAATCGAGCAGGCTTTGTTGTCCTCCGCCGATGTTGGAAAGGAGCTGGTTCCAAAATGCCTTGCGGCTGGCGGCATCCCATACGGCGCGGGCTTCTTCGCGGACAAGCATCGTGAGCTTCTCCACCTCAGCGGGTAAAACGCAGAGCAGCAGTCTGAATTATACCGGATTCCATCATGGGTGAGAATCAAGCTAAGGCGGGGACGGCCACAGGATCAGCCGTCCTCGCCTGGAGAAAACCTAGGCCAGTTGTTGGACCAGCCAGCGGACCACCCCCCGCAGGGTGCGGGCGGGCAGGCCCTGGCGCTGCTGGCGGCGGAAGTCCTGGGCGGCATCGTGCAGGGTCACCCGGCGGTGATAGCGCTCCTGAAGCTGGGCATGGTGGGCCCGCACCCAGACGTAGAAGTCGGCGATGGTGCGCTCCGGGAAGAGCTGCATCACCCCGCTGTCGTTCAGGGCCTGGATGGTCGTCTCGTACAGCAGGTCGTACCAGTCCAGCACGGCCCGCTCATAGCTGACCTCGACCCCGTCGATCTGGCTCAGCGCGCGCTGGTAGTCGTCGATCTCGCGCAGCACGGCCTGATAGCCGCCCGGCTCGGTGAAGCGGATGCCGTGACCGGGGCGCAGCCGGTCGAGGCCGGTCTGCTCCAGGAATTGGCGCCGGCCGACTTCCAGCAGCAGGGTGTCGATGTCGGTGTCCGGGTCCAGGCCGGAGACCGGAGGCGGGTATTCCCAGACGTAGGCCTCGATGTCTTCCAGCTCAAGCTGGCGGGCCACCGAGACCCGGTGATTGCCGTCCTTGACGAAGTAGGCGTTGCCGACTTTGTACAGTTCGATCGGCGGCACGCCCGTACTTCCCGGATCGAGATAGAGCGCCGCGATGCGCTCCCAGCGTTCGCGCAGGCTGTTGTCGCTGGGCAGAAAGGCGCTGGTGAAATCCAGGTAACGCCCCACGCTGCCCACAATGCTATCCAACGGGACATCCTGTAAGCCCCGGTAAATTGCGTGCATCAGGTTGAGCCGCTGCGAGACATCGGTGAAGTCCAGCAGCTCTTCGTGACAACCTTCCAGGCTGTTCAAGACCTGCGCCTGGCGCGCCTTGCGCCTGGCTCGGAACCACTCGCGGCGGGCTTCATTGGTATAGTAGGTCGCTACCATGGTCTAGCCCTCATGCAGTGTCGTGGTAACAATAAAGTCGAATCTCAAATGGCATTATATAGGCAACGTTTCATTCGGCGATCGTTAATTTATACGAAGTTTTGCCTGCGAAGCATACAAACCTAGGGCAACCTGCCCGAACGTTGTGTGGCCAGAAGCCCCAGAGTCGCGGTTCCGGCGAAACCTTAAACAACATTTCAGGATGTTTTAACCAGGGCCTAACCAACAGCGTGCATACTGTGGACAGTCACGGGTTGGACAGGATGAACAGCATCCGGGATGCGTCTCCCGACGACCCAACCGATCCCGTTCTCGTCATCTCGCCTCTTCCGGCCGGGCTTCCGCCGCTCCCGCGGGTCCCCGGCCTCCTCTTCCAGCCACCCGCCCGGGTGGCTCCTCTTTTTGGGGGCGCGGAATCAAATCCGGCGGCGGAGTCAATCCGCCGCCGGTTGGGGCTTTGCCGAAAGGCTTTTTCTACTCGCCTTTTCTCTGCGTTCTCCGCGCGCGCTGCGGTGCGCTTGGGCCTCTATTCCGGCAGATGGATCGCGAACTTGCATTCGTCGGCCCCGGCAATGGCCGAGGCCAGCAGTTCCACCCGCACCGGCGCGCCGGCGATGGCTTCCCAGTACTTCTCCACGAACCCGCGCGAGCACTGGCAGTAGGTCAGCGAGACGGTCTGGTCATCCGGCAGGCCGCGCAGCAGGCTGCAATAGCAGCGCATGGGGTGGGTGAAGGCGCGCGGGGTGTAGTACTGGTAGAGCGCTCCCTCGGCGCGCTCCAGGCGCGTACCCGCCGATGGATTGGCTTCCTCCGCCGCCAGAAAGGCCGCCAGGGTCGGGAACTTGGCCCGGCGCTTCAGCCCGCGCTCGATCGCCGTCGCGTTGTGCTCGGCGCAGTTGTACCCGCAGCGAGTCATGATCGCGCCAGATGTCTCGGCGTCGACCAGCCCATCGAGGCGTTCCATCGCGCCCTGGACCCAGGCGGCGACCTTCTCCGGTTTGGTCGAATCCTTGAGCGCCTCGCGGCCTTGCATGACCTCCTGCCGGACGGCTTCCCCGGCCAGAGCCTCGATATTCTCCTGAATGGCGTCAAGCTGTCCCTGAATGCGAGCCATGTCAATATCCCCCTTGCGAGCGGCTGCGCCAGATAGTCTTGTGTGCTCGATCACACGACCTGGATCGTATCGCACATATGTTCTATCTGTCAATGGGCCGGAAGGCGGGTTGGATGCGTTGGATGGGGCTATTCCAGCGCTATTGTGTACCCGCTCAAGCATGGCGGGGGTGGTCCGGGCGGCTCACGCTGGCCCACAGGGCCTGCTGCCCGGCGGGGGTCAGGTCGCGCCACTGGCCGGGGGCCAGCCCGGCCAGTGTGACGGGGCCGATCGCCCAGCGCACCAGGCGCAGGGTGGGATGGCCCACCGCCGCCGTCATGCGCCGCACCTGGCGGTTGCGCCCCTCGGTGATCGTCAGGCGCAGCCAGCAGTCGGGCACGCTCTTGCGAAAGCGCACCGGCACGGCGCGGGGTGGCAGATCGGGCGGCGCGGGCAGCAGTTCGACCTGGGCCGGGCGGGTCGGGCCGTCGTTGAGCTGGACGCCCTGGCGCAGCGCGCCGAGCGCGGCCGTATCGGGGATGCGCTCCACCTGGACCAGATAAGTGCGCGGGTGGGCGGTCGCGGGATCGGTCAGGCGGGCGTTGAGCAGACCGGTGTCGGTCAGGAGCAGCAGCCCTTCGCTGTCGTAATCCAGCCGTCCGGCCGCATAGACGCCCGGCACGTCGACGTAATCAGCCAGCGTGGCGCGGCCCTGCCGGTCGGTGAACTGGGTCAGGACCTGGTACGGCTTCCAGAAGCGGAGGATGCGCATGCTCCCTCAGATCGGGCGCGGCGGTTCGGGCGGTCCGGCGCGATTGTCGATCAGGGTCTGGCCGGTCACGACCCCGGCCTCGACCGCGATCAGCAGTTCTTGCTCGTAAACCGACTCGAAGCCCATGTGGACGTAGTGGAGCATCGCGCCGCGCGGGACGCGCAGCGTGCCGCTGAACCAGTCCGCCAGGATCGGCGCCTCCCCCTGGAACCGGTACAGCCCTTCGAGGCCCACCAGCCACAGCCGTCCGTCGCGGATTTCCCAGGTGCCCTGGTAGCGCCGCCAGCAGGCCGTGCTGCCCAGGATGCCCGGCGGGTGGTCGCCCGGATCGCCCATGATCACCTGCGGGTGGCCGGTGGGCAGGGGCGGGCAGGACAACAGGGCGACCTTCTCGCCATCCAGAATCAACACTTCCGCGATTTGAGCCGTCATGGAACACCCCCTGAAAGGCAGTTATCAGTCATCAGTCGACAGTCAAGGCAAAACGCCGACGCTTTTTCTGGCCTCTGGTCTCTGGCCTCTGCCTTTCACGGCAGTTGAATCTCGATCCAGGTCGTGCGGTCGGGGTAGATGTAGATTTGATCGCGGAAGAGCGCCGTGCCGCTGCCGTTGCGGATCACCAGATTGTAGTAGCCGGCGGGCAGGTCGCCCAGCGCGAAGTTCTCGCGAAAAACCGTGTCGCTGTTGACCGAGTCGTCGGCGTAGCTGAAGGCCGCGCGCCGGAAGCCGGGGTCGCTGGCCGAGATCACGTCCAGGGTAGCGCTGTACAGCGGGTTGCCGCTGGCGTCCGTGATCCGCCCGGCCAGCGTGGCGTAGCCCCGGTAGGGACGCACCCACAGTTCCGGGTTGCGCGTGGCATCGTAGCTGGTTGCGTCGCCCACCCGCACTTCCAGGTGCAGGTGCGGGCCGAGCGCGACGCCGGTCGCGCCGACCAGCCCGATCTGGTCGCCCTGGGTGACCGGCTGCCCGGCCTGGACTTCGATTTCCGAGAGGTGTCCGTACAGCGAAAAGACCGGCTCGCTCGTATCGGTCGTAAAGTAGTTGTGCTGGATCACGATCACCTTGCCGTAGAAGTTCGGGACCGGACCATAGACCGAGGTCAGATCATCCCCGGCGTAGATCACCGTCCCATCCTGCACGGCGATGACCGGCGTCCCGGTCTGGTTGGAAATATCGATCCCGTGATGGGTCTGGAGCGAGCCGCCGTTGGTGCTGCCGTAGGGGTAGTTGCGGGACGCCCAGGTCGTATAGCCATACGGAATCGGCCGTGCCATCCAGTAGTGATCCTCGATCGTCAGGGCCTGGTCGAGGGGCGGCGGTGTCCAGGTCGGCTCGTTGCCTGCCTGGGACGCGCCCGCGTCGGCGACCGAGGTCGGGATCACCACGACCGGCGGGGTGCGGGTCGGGCGCGGGGTATTGGTCTGGAGCGGGGTACGGGTCGGCGTCGGCGTGGCCGTTGGCGACGGGGTCACGGTCGGCGTCGAGGTATCCGTCGGGCCGAGGGTCGACACGGGGGTGCGGGTCAGGGTCGGGATGGACGCCTGGGCGGTGTGGATCGCGGCCTTGGCGGTCGCGGTGAGGCCGGGGCCGGTCAGGGCGGTGGTCTCGGAAGGCGCGCATCCGCCCAGGAGAAGGATCAGAGTCAGCAACAGCAGGACGGCCCCAGGCCGGGAAAATTCGGCGGGGAGCCGAGAGGAAGCGGAACGGAACGGAATCATGCAGCCTGCCTGCGCAGCGAAACGGGTTGAAAACGGTCGGGATGAAGCCGGCTCTGGCATGGCCCGTCCGGCATCCGCCCATTGTAGCGGCGGAGCGCCCCGCCTGCCAGCAGTTGACCTCACCCCAACCCCTCTCCATTCTTATGGCTATGCGTTACCCACAAATATGGGGAGGGGGAAGAGCGAAGGTACAATCGAA
>CAZHMJ010000159.1:0-11428 GCA_964533805.1 uncultured Anaerolineae bacterium
CAGGAACTGCATGGCGATCAGGAGCTGGCCCTCGCCCTGGCAGTTCTCGCAGCGCCCGCCCTTCACGTTGAAGCTGAAGCGGCCCGGCCCGTACCCTCGGACCTTGCTCTCCGGCATATCCGAGAAAAGGTTCCGGATCGCGTCGAACATCTTGGTGTACGTCGCCGGATTACTGCGCGGCGTGCGGCCAATCGGGCTTTGATCGATGTTGATGATCTTGTCGACGTTTTCCAACCCGCCGATCGCCTCGTGCTCGCCGGGGCGATCCTTGCTGCCGTGCAGGAGCTGGGACAGCCGCTTGTACAAAATCTCGACCACCAGCGAACTCTTGCCGCTGCCGCTGACGCCGGTCACGCAGACCAGCTTGCCCAGCGGGATGTGGACGTCGATATTCTTGAGGTTGTTCTCCCGCGCGCCGCGAATCAGAATCTCCTTGCCGTTGCCCTCGCGCCGCTCGCGAGGCACCGGCACGCGCTTCCGCCCGGAAAGATACGCGCCGGTCAGACTGTTCGGGTCCTCCAGGATCTGGGGCACGGTCCCCTGCGCCACGATATGACCGCCGTGCTCGCCCGCGCCGGGGCCCAGGTCGATCACCCAGTCGGCGTGGCGGATCGTATCGTCATCGTGCTCGACCACGATCAGGGTGTTGCCCAGGTCGCGCATGCCTTCCAGGGTCTTGATCAGGCGGGCGTTGTCGCGCTGGTGGAGGCCGATCGTCGGTTCGTCGAGTACGTACAACACGCCGGTCAGCCGGCTGCCGATCTGCGTCGCCAGGCGGATGCGCTGGGCCTCGCCACCGCTGAGGGTGCCCGCCGCGCGCGACAGGGTCAGGTAGTCCAGCCCGACGTTCGCCAGGAAGCCCACCCGCGCCTCAATCTCCTTGAGAATCTGGTGGGCGATCTGCATCTCGCGGCTGGTGAGCCGGCCCGGCTTGCCATCCATGCCACGCAACTCGCGCAGCCAGGGCAGCAGCCGCGAGACGGTCGTATCCGTCACATCCATGATCGTCCGGCCATCGACGGTGACGGCCAGAGCCTCCGGACGCAGGCGCTTGCCGTGGCAGCGCGGGCATTCCACCCCGGACATCAACGACTCGTAGAACTGGCGCATCCCATCGGACGAGGTCTCGCTGTAGCGGCGCTGGAGCGTGCGCAGAATACCCTCCCAGCGGCCCTGATACTCGCGCTGATAGCCTTCCGCCGTAGTGAAGGTGCGCCTGACCACCCGCTGCGCGCCATACAGCACGATGTTGCGCTGCTGCTCGGTCAGCTCGTTCCAGGGCCGGTTGGTGGGCACCCCCAACTGGGCTACTGCGTCAACCATCCACCCGACCGAGTAGCTGTCCTTGCTGTTCCAGCCAGGGGCAACAATGGCCCCGTCTTCCAGGGACAGATCGTGGTTGGGCACGATCAGATCGGGGTCGAATTCCATCCGCACACCGAGGCCCTGGCACTCCGGACAGGCCCCGTGCGGGGTGTTGAAGCTGAAGGTGCGCGGCTCGATCTCCGGCAAACTACCGTGCCCGTGGACGCAGGCCAGACGCTCGCTGAACATGATATCGAGCGGGTTCTCGCAGTCGGTGACATCGTTGACGATCACCACACCATCGCCGTACTTGAGCGCCGTTTCGATCGCGTCGGTCAGGCGGCTGGTCGCAGCTCGCGCTTCCTCGCTCGTCTCGTCCTCGAAGCGGCGCGTCACCAGACGGTCGACCACGATCTCGATCGTGTGCATCTTGTAGCGATCGAGTTCGATGTCGTCGTTGACGTCACGCACCTCACCGTTGACCCGCACCCGGACGAAGCCCGCCTTGCGGATGTCCTCGAAAACCCCTTCGTGGCGGCCTTTGCGATCCTTGATCACTGGAGCCAGGACCTGAATCCGCCGGTCAGGCTCCATCTCCAGAACGGCGTTGACGATCTGCTCGGCGCTCTGCGCCTTGACCTCCTCGCCGCACACCGGACAGTGGGGAATCCCGATCCGGGCGAAGAGCAGGCGCAAATAGTCGTAGATCTCGGTCACGGTGCCGACGGTCGAGCGCGGATTGGCACTGACCCCCTTCTGGTCGATCGAAACGGCCGGACTGAGACCATCGATCTGGTCGACATCCGGCTTCTCCATCTGGCCCAGGAACTGGCGAGCGTAGGCGCTCAGACTCTCCACATAGCGCCGCTGCCCCTCGGCAAAGATCGTGTCGAACGCCAGCGAGGACTTCCCGGAGCCAGACAGCCCGGTGATAACCACCAGTTTGTCCCGCGGGATGTCCACATCCACATTCTTGAGGTTATGCTCGCGCGCGCCGCGCACGATGATCTTGTCCTGCATGACTCCGCCCGCTTCCCGCTCAGTAGCACTAACGTTCTATTGTACACCGGAACGCCGATGAAAACAACGCGATCCTCGAGTCTACCAAGTCATTCTGGCGTGACAAGACTCAATTCCACGAACGAACGACCAAAGGAGTTCGGCTCAGGAGAAATTGAAGCGGAGCAAGGCGGCTTCTTCGAACGAGGCCAGCGGTTGGCCGGAGATGCTCTCCCGGATCATGGCGCTGATGTCTGGATCACCCCACGCCAGCCAGGCGCGGGCCGCCGCGAAACCGGCCAGCCGATCGGCGACCAGCAGGCGAGCGATCGTCTCCGGCAGCACCCGGCGCAGAGCCAATCCAGCCTCGGTCGCCCGCGCCGCCTGAGGCAGCCGCCGGTAGGCCGCCAGGATTTCGTGGTGCAGATCGAGCGCATCGAGGGTCCGCCCGCGGTCGGTCAGCAGGCGCGGGACCGACACGGCCTTGAGCACCGCCGCGTGCTGGTGACAGTCTCCGATCAACGCGTACCGGCGAATCTCGTGCAGTGTCCGCGCCCAGCGCTGTTCAAGCATGCGCTGCAAGCCCAGCACCGCCGCCTCGCGCACCGGTTCAAGGCCTCCGGCCAGATGCATCAGCGCCCGCATCCCTTCCTCGATCGCCAGGAACGCTGCCGCATGGACACCTGTCCCCGCCGCCACGCAAGCCGGCAGGATCACCAGCGGGTCGTCGGCCGAGAGGCGCATTGGCGTGCGTACCCGCCAGCCTTCCAGCAACCAGGCGACCCCATTGTAACTCACCAGCAATGACACGGATTCGTCCGTGCAGATGCGCTGAATCTCGTCCGCGAAGGCGACCACCAGATCGAAATTCAGTCCTGAGGTGGTACGCAAGCCGGTCGGGATAGCCTGGGCGAGCAGGTAATCCTCTAGCGCCGTGATCGCCTCGGCCTTGAGCTGCCGGTCCGCCACCTGGAGCGCGTCCGTTACCACGCCATTGGCCCAGGCCTGAAGTCCATCGGCCCGGAGCGCGGCCTCTACCAGCGAGCGGAGGGCGCGGCGGTGCATGTCGCGCGGGTCAAACATCGTGTGAGAACTCCCAACCAGGCAGCTTCCGGCGGTCTCTACTCCACCATGATGCGCCACCAATCGCGCTCAGTCAAGCCCTTCGAACAGGTCGCGTTCGCGCGACGACCGCCCGTTGACCTCCGGCCAGGCCCGGTGGAACGTCTGCCAGCCGAATACCATGCGCGCCAGCGGACGCAGCAAGGGCAGCATCTCGCCCGGTCCACCCTGGCTGGCATGGCAGGCGTTGGCGCGCTGCCAGATGTCGTAGTAGGCGCGTAGATCGAGACGAGCATGCGTCGGCAACGACGCATCGATGACCGCCTGAAAGTCCAGGTCGTGATTGCGGCCCATCCGGCGCGGATCGCGGCCGGTCAGTCGCATCGCCCAGACCGCCAGGCGGACGAACAGCCGGGGAAAAATCGTGTAGTACAGCTTGCGCGGCTGGTATGGCGCCAGCCCGGCCGCAAGTTGGTCGGGATACTGATCGGCTTCGCCCGCCGCGTGGAACGCAGCCACAGTCGCCCGGTGAATGGCGATGTGATCCGGGTGACCATAGCCGCCGTAGGGGTCGAACGTCACCACCACCTGGGGCTGCACCCGGCGGATCACCGCGACGATCTGCCCGGTCAGCAAATCCGCATCGGCCTGCCACAGGCAATCGGGATGCTGATTTTGCGGCGTGCCCATCATCCCGCTGTCGCGATAGCCCAGTGTGACCACCTGCCGGATGCCCAGCATTCGGGCGGCGCAATCCAGCTCGGCCAGCCGCACCTCGGCGATCGAGCGATCACCCAGGGCCATGTCCGGCGGGATATCGCCCTCCTCGCCCCCGGTCGCGCAGATCAGGTGCACGTCAACCCCCTGACCGGCATACCGGGCGATCGCCCCACCCATCCCAAACGATTCATCGTCCGGATGCGCAAAACTCACCAGCAAACGCCGCGCCGCAGGCTCCGGAGTAGCCATACCAACCCCGATTCTAAATAGGACCAGAGTAGGATTATATCACACCAGGCGGCAGGCCGGTCAGTCAGGCAGACCCAATACCAGATTGTCGAAGGTGACCGTGTAGGGAACCGTGGTAAGCGCCCTGGCGCCCAGACCGAATCCGCCGCGAGCGAACGTCTGGTCCTGCGCCGTGAGGATTTCGAGGCCGTTCACCGCCAGGCTGAGCACATCGCCGCGCGCGACCACGCGCAGATGGATCGGCCGATCGGGGGACAGCGGCCCGGTGGGCATCGCCTGCAAGGGAGCCAGGGGATACGGCTGGCCGTAGGTTTTCACCAGCAGAATGGCTTCGCCGGAAAGCGCGACACCAAAAGCATAGTAATTGTCCGGCTCGCCTGAGGAATCGGGTTGGGTCCGGAACAGGACAAGCACCATCCCATCGGCATCCGGAGTCAGCACCGTGGCGTCAACCTCCAGGAAGAAATCCGCCACGACCGGGACCAGGGCAGAGGCAGGCTGGATATACCCCAGGTTGAAGTCGTCATTCAACTCCAGGTACAGAGTCCCATCCCGAATGTCGCGCACCCCGTCCATCGCGCTGCCCAGCAGCCACCCCTGGTTGGTGTCGAAGTGATCCTCGATCAGAACACGGCTCGCCGGCCCGGAGCGGGCATCCACCGTCGGCCAGGGCGTGGGCGTGGTGACCTGCGTGCTGGCGGGTGGCGCCACAAGCCCACCGTTCAGGTTAGCGTAGGCCAGGCCCCCCGCCGCGCCGGAAGGAACCGGGGTAAGCTCGATCAGACTTCCGGCAGCGACTTGCGTGGCCTGGGCCTGCTTCGCCTCCAGGATCTGCGCCGCCGCAAGCACTTCATCCTCGGCGCTTCGCGTCTGGGTGAGTTCCACGTCCGCCTGCCCGTCCAGAGCCACCGTCGGTCCCACATTCAGCGACAGCGTTGCGGGCTGGGATAGAAGCCCGACCTGAAAAGCAATGAAGGCCACGAGTAGAGTCAAAAACGCCATCAGCGCCAGACCAGCCCGGAACCGTCCATTCCGGTGAGGCCGTGAGGGCGGATCGGGTTGGCCCGGCGATTCAGGCCGGGCGTCCTCGACCAGCCACGCGGATTGTGAAAACGCCCCGCTTTCCCCCGCCGGCCGTTCGCCGGACGGGCCGGAGTCCCCAGGGGAGATAGTCGTGCCCTTGGAAGGATTCGTGCCCCCCTGCGATCCGGCATCGGGACGAGGTGGCTGGCTGCGCGCGTTGTTACGGACGATCTGGCGGACCTCGTTGAGCACATGGGTCGCCATGGCTTTGACCTGCTCGTCCATATCCGTCTGGACCACCAGCTTGAGCGCGTACTTGGCATCTTCAGCCACCTGCGGCTCGCCGTTCACAGCCAGGAAGGCCAGATCGGCGACCGCTTCCAGCCGGTCATGAACAGGGCGGCTATCGGCCAGGCGCTTGGTGAACTCCAGGGGAAGATGCTGCGGCGAGGCGCTGCGAAACACAAAATCGCCATCGCCGGACAGCCAGCCCCCGACCGGAGTCTGCCGGGCGCGCTGATCATGGGAGACCCCCTGGGTCACGTACGTGATCAGGCTGCTGCCCACCAGCAACCCACGTTCATCGGCTGCTTTGCCGCCCAGCCCTTCCAGCAGATAGCTGGTGAAAATCGAGTGCTGCCCGCCCGGCCCGCCGCCATCCATCACCATCTCGTCGGCGCGGCCCGCCGTCAGAATCTGGCGCGTCGGCCGCGCAATGAAGTCCTCCGCGACCCGGTCCGAGATACCGCGCATCAGATTCGGCCCCGAATAGCAGGCATCGATGATCAGCATGACGTGCTTGGCGGGCAGCGCTTCGACCATCTCGGTCAGGTGATCGAACGCGATGAAATTCTCCCAATGGGACCGGGAAGCATCCACCGGGGCGAAATAGCCCCCGTCCTCGTTCGAGCGGTTCACGCCGTGCCCGGCCAGGAAGATGACCACCCGATCATCCTTGCCGACCTTGGCGGGATTACCGAGTTGACTCTCCAACACAGCCTCGATCCGGCTCCGGGTTGCCGTCTCATCCGTCAGCCGGGCGATCCGGCGCGGCTGAAAGCCAAAAAGACTGATCAACGCATCAGCCACCGCATGCGCATCAGCCACCGCGTACCGGAGATGAGGCATCGCCTGGTATCGATTGATACCGATCACGACCGCCCAACTGCGATCATACGTCGTTGAATATGTCACTGCTGGTCATCCGCAAGCGACCTGGGCCCCCAAAACAGTCAGGCCATGCTCAGCGCAATATCCCTGCCAGGCGCATTCAGGAACAACCGGATACCCCCCTCCCTGAGGCATCCATCCTGCTGGCGGATGGGACATACGTTTACATATTACAACATTTTTGGAACATATGCACACTTCAGGTTTACATTCTCAAACTATCTCTAACAATAGTCGATTTATCTAGCGGACGCAATTCTCCGACACGTTTTTCGTCAATTTTTTATACATCCGCTATCAACTCCGAGTGGTTTTCGGGTACACTATCGCTGGCATGTCTTCCAACCTGGATCTGATCGAGCTGATGAGATGCCCATTCAAACGGTTTACCTGATTCGGCATGGCGAGGTTGACGGCAATGTCCTGGACCTGGATCGGCGTCTGACAATCGGTGAGTTCAATGCCATGATCGCCCAGGTCCCCCACGAGGCAATCAACGCCGAAGGAATCGCGCAAACCAAAGCTATCGCGCCCCAGATCGCAAGCCTCAACCTGACCTGCCTGTACAGCAGTCCCCTCCCCCGCGCGCAGCAAACCGCCGCGATCCTGGCCGAAGCCTGCCAGTTGCCGGTCCACATCCATCCGGAATTGTACGAAATCCTGCCCGCGCCGCTGCTCGGGCCGGCCCAACGAAAGCTGAAACTGCGCCAGGCCTATATCCTTTCCGGACTTCGTCTGGCGAATCCGCTGACACGGGATACCGAGAATTTCCTGCACGCTTTCCGGCGCATGCAGCGGATCTGGAACGAACTGACTCGCCAGTGCCGGTCGGACTTCGCAATCATCGGCCACCAGGGCATTTTCCGGACCCTGTTCGTAGCCATCCATCTTTCACCCCACTGGCGCCTGGTCCAGGGCAACACCCACAACGGCGGTATTTCGATCATCACCCGCCGTACCTGAGTCCGCCGAATCTCACCCCGAGCTCTTATCCCTGGCGGACGCACACAACACTGATCTGTGGAGGTTATCATGCGGCAGTATGGAAGGTTGATCATCCTGGTGGCAATCGGAATCGGCGCCCTGGCCGTCCTGGCAATGCCGGGCATGGACACGGCTGCCCAGGAACCGGGCAACTCGTGTCCGATTCTGCTTGAGAACGCCTATCGCGGCGTGGACACATGCAACTCGCTTGACCGAAACGAAGCCTGTGTCGCCGGAGGCGCGATCACCGCCGTCGGCTCCAATCCAACAGCATCCCATGCCGTAGGCAGCCGCTTCAGCCTGGACGGGTTGGAGCAAATCCAGACGGCGACCCAGGCAGCCTTCCCCGCGAGCTGGGGGATGCTCACCCTGGTCCAGGGCGCGGGGTTGCCCTCCAACGCGCCTGAGATGGTCACGATGTGGCTGCTGGGCAACGCGACCCTCACGGATAATCGCACCGCGGCCCAGAGCGAGGCCCAACCCGCCGCCACCTGCTACGGACGCGTCGTCACCGACACCCTCAATGTGCGCAACTATCCCTCGTCCAATGCGAGCGTGCTCGAAGTTTTGTCCAGGGACGAACAGGTGATCATCACCGGCCGGCTGGCCGATTCATCCTGGTGGCGCATCGATACCCCCTACGAGCCAGCCGCCTGGGTCTTCTCTGGCTACGTGGTCACCAACTGCCCGATCTACGAAATCCCAACCATCCTGCGCAATGCGCCGGCACTCTCCGCCGAGGACTGGTATCGCGATCCCTTCCAAATCGCCGTGCTGGAAAGTGGCAGCCCGTTGGTCGATTGCCCGGATGCCCCGCCGCCAGGCCTGCTCCTTCAGCCACCGGAGACCGGCCGGGCCAGGCTCAGTCTGAACGGAATCTCGTTCGATCTGGAAGCGACCCTTTACGTCCAGGCCAACCCCGCCAGCGGCCTCCTGTTTCAAGTCCTGGATGGCGCGCTGCGATTCACCTTGCCGGATGGGGCAGCCGTTGAAGTGCCACCCGGCGCGCAGTACCGCGTGCCCCTCGACTCGAACGGAATCGCGGTGGCAGGGCCCTCGCAGATGGAGGCGCTCAACATGGCCGAACTCGGCGATCTGCCACTCGACCTGCTCCCCCACCCGCTGGCTGGACTGCCGACCCCCTTCCTCGCCCTGCCCACCAGCGCCGACCAACCCGCCAGCGGTCCGCTGGCTCCGGACGCGCCGGCGACGTTCTTCTTCAGCAACCGGGCCGGAATCAGGCACGAGATCAGCCTGACCAGCGACGCATTCCCCGTCCTGACCATCTCCGCCCCAGACAGTGAGTTGGTGCGGCCATACATCACTCAGGGATCGGTAAGCTTCGCCTACTGGCCGACCAGCGAGATGCCCCACCTGTTTACGATCGAGGCCGGGTCTGTCCAGAGCGGCACGTACACCCTGACCAGCCAGGCCCAGGACATCCGGCTGTGCCGTCCCGGCGGCAACAGCCAGTCGGCCACGCTCAGTGGCGGGGAGGATCATGCCGGCAATATCTGGTTTGGCCGTGAAGGCGAGTTGGTCAGGCTGACCGCGTCGGGTGACATCTCGACGTCGGCCAGCAGCTATCCGGACTGGCGCTTCCGCATCGCGGCGATGTTCCTGGAAAACGCCACGCTGCCGCCGATCGTGTTCGAGCAGCTCGAAGGCCACAACGCGGATCAGATCGTGTGGGAAGTGCCGCGCACAGGGTACTACTGGATCGAGGTGTGGACCGTCGCGGGTGGCACCACGACCGTATCGGCCGCCTGCCAGTAGGGTTCGCGCGGCAGGAGAGCCAGCGCATGGATGTCACCGGCTGGATACCGGGCTGGGCCAGGCGTACGAATCCCCTCGTACGCCGCCATCTGGGCGGCCATCTTCCCTCGCCTGTGGAGGTCCGGCCCTTGCTGCGCGGGCTGGCGGTTCAGTTCGGTCTGATCCTCGCCTGGGGGCTGCTCGCCCCGGCGCTGCGCTCGGCTGCGCTCGGTCTCACCCGGATCACCGTGCTCTTGCCGATCGCGCTCGTTATCTACCTGGGTCTGATCGCGGCCGTACTCGCCTATCCGCTCAGCCTGATTCTTTACGGCCAGATTCTGGCCAACGTGGGCCGCACCGCCTTTGCAGCCCTCTATGATGAACTGCGACTGGAGACCCTCGGCCTGCTGCGCGTCACCCCGTTTAGCCTGGAGGAAATCTTCCTCAGCAAGATCGCGGCCGGCATCTGGCAACAGATGGACAACCTGGAGAGCCTGCTCAGACCGGCGATGATCCTGCTTTTTCCGCCGCTGCTGATCAGCACCGGCCTGATCTGGCCGATGCTCGATCACCCTCTGGCCGGGGTTGGTCTGATGCTCGCGGGGGCGACAGTCTCTGTCGCCCGGATTGGGCTGGAGCTGATCATGGTCGGCGCGCTGGGGATCGCCGTTGGCGCCCTGGCCAGCTTTCGCTTTGCGGGCGTCTTCATCACAGTCCTGCTCAGCGCCGCTTACTTCGTGCTGCTGAACTTGCTCCGGCTGCTGCCGCTGAGCGCCCTGCCGCGCCTGCTGGTCGAATACGGGCTGCCCGTGATCCTTCCCCTGCTGATCACGCGCATCGCCCTGGGCGTGGCCGCCCGGCAAGTCACCCGGACCCTGCACGGCGGCTCAACGGCAAACTGAACCAGTGACTAGTGCAGCGCCTCGGCCCGGAAAACAGCCATGTCGACGGTCGTCTCCTCCAGACGCGCCTGCTCCGCCGCGAACGCCAGCAGGTGACTCTCCAGCGCCGCGCGGGCATCCGTGAGGGCCGAGGTTTCACCGCGCCGCAGCGTATCCAGGAAGGCGGCCATCAAGCCGCGATCCCCGTCCGCGTGGCTGAACTCGCCCGCCCGTTCCGCCGGATAGTAAACTTCCGTTTCGCCGGTCAGATGATCGTGAATCCGAATTTCCTGGCGGGCGATCATGTAGGCTCCTTCCAGGGTGGCCCGCGATCCGTCGATGCGCAGCGTGCGGCCTTCTTCGTGGCTGTGGCCGTGCATAAAGAATCCGATCGAGGTCCCGGCCGCCGTCCGCATGGTGACGATCTGGTTGTCCACCACGTCGTTGTCGGTGTGATACACGCAGCGGCCATACGGTCCGGTTTCCAGCGCGCGCCGGATTGCGGCCGGGTCCAGGTTGCCATCGGCCAGCGTCGAGTTCGGCCAGGTGACGACGTTCGACAGGTCATAGCCCTCCGGCACGCCCATTGCCGCCGCCAGCGGCCGCCAGGGCCGGAAGTCCAGGTAGATGCCCGGCGCCGAGAAGGGACACTGCGCCTCGATCGGGCAGCCGTCGGTGCAGCGGGTGGGCAGATCGGGTCGCGGCGCGCTCTCCGCCCGGTAATGGCGCAGCGTCCCCACCGAACTCAGGCGCGTCACTTCCTCGCCCAGAATCCAGGTGATCAAATCCAGGTCGTGGCACGATTTGGCCAGGATCATCGGGCTGGACTGGTCCTTGCGCCGCCAGTTGCCGCGCACGAAGCTGTGGGCCATGTGCCAGTAGGAGACGTTTTCGCGATGCTCGTAGACGGCCACTTCGCCCAGCCGGCCGGACTGCACGAAATCGCGCACCATCCGGAAGAAGTTGGTGTAGCGCAGCACGTGGCAGATTTGCAGGATGCGCCCGGCCTGTTCCGCCGCTTTGACCAGCGTCACGCAGTCGGCCAGGGTCGTCGCCATCGGCTTTTCGAGCAGCACGTCATAACCCGCCGCCAGCGCCGCCAACGTCGGGCGCAGATGGTCGGAATCCTGGGTGGTGATCACGATAGCGTCCGCCCGTTTCGGCCCGGACAGCATCGCCTCCCAGGAGGGGAAAATCGCCGCCGGTTCCAGCTCGTGGGCCATGGCGAAACGCTCGCGCCGGGCCGGGATGGGCTCTGCCACCGCCACGAACTCGACCTC
>CAZHMJ010000160.1:0-11326 GCA_964533805.1 uncultured Anaerolineae bacterium
GCGCCTGGCGCGGATGGCCCCCAAGCTGACCGCCAGCGCCAACCATCTCTTTTATGCCCTGATTGACGTGGTAGTCGACCGCTACTTCCCGGTCATGGACCAGATCGAGGAGGAAATCGAGGCGCTGGGCGACGCGATTCTGGTCGCGCCAACCCAGGATCGACTCAACCGCCTGTTCGATCTCAAACGCGAGTTGATCGATCTGTGGCGGGTCACCTGGCCGCAGCGGGATGTGCTCAACCGGCTGGGGCACTACAACGCGGCCTTCCTGCAGGAAACCGACCTGGCCTACTACATGCGTGACGTGACCGACCACCTGATGTGGATCGCCGATATGGTCAACACCCTGCGCGACACCCTGACCAGCATGATGGACCTCTACATGTCGGCCACCTCCAACCGGCTCAATGTCGTGGTCAACCGCCTGACGGTGTTCGCGGTCATCCTGGGATTGATGACTCTGGTCGGCGGCTTTTATGGGATGAACTTCCTGCACACCTGGCCGCCCTTTGAAGCGCCGTGGGGCGTGCCGGTGGTCATCCTCGGGATGGTGGTGCTGATCGTGGCCACACTGGCCTACTTCAGGCGGCGAGGCTGGTATTGAGAGGATAGTTATTAGTTTTCAGTGATTAGTTCTCAGTAAAGACAAAGGCACAAGTGCGCTAGTGGCTAGTGGCTTTTGGCTGTTCGCTTTTAGCCAAGAGCCAGGGGCCAGAAGCCATTCTTGACCGACCGCCTGACCACAAACCAAGAACAACAAACTGTCCACCGACGACTGAAAGAGATCATGATCGACACCCAACTGATTACCCGGCTTGCTACCCTGCAACACGCCCCGGCCCCCTTCGAGCCGGGCGAGCCGCACTTCTGGACCGATCCCCATATCGCCCAGCAGATGCTCAAAGCTCACCTCGATCCGAACACCGAGGCAGCCAGCCGCCGCCCACAGACCATCGATCGCATGGTGGCCTGGCTGGTCGGGGCGCTGGGCCTGTCCGCCGGCGACAGTCTGCTCGACCTGGGCTGCGGGCCGGGGCTATATGCCCGCCGTTTCGCGGAGCGCGGCCTGCGCGTGACCGGGGTCGACTTCTCCCAGAACTCGCTCGACTACGCCCGCGCCCACGACTTCGCCAGCCGCTACCTGTGCCAGAATTACTGCGCGCTGGAGGTGGAGGGACCGTTCGATGCTGTCGTGCTGATCTACGGCGACTTTTGCGTGCTCGACCCGGCGAATCGGGCGGCGTTATTGGGGCATGTGCGCCGGGTGCTGCGGCCGGGCGGGCGTTTTGCCCTGGACGTGACCACCCCGGTCCGGCTGACCTACCCCTCCGGCCGCACCAGTTGGGAGGCGGTCAATGGGCCGGGCTTTTGGAAGCCGGGGCCGCACCTCGTGCTGACCCAGGAGTTCATCTATACAGAGGCGGCCATCGAACTGCACCAGTACAGCGTGCTGGAGGCGGACGGTAGGCTGACGGTCTACCGCAACTGGTTCCAGCACTACACCCTGGAGACGCTCGCTCCCGTACTGGACGAAGCGGGGTTCGACGTGCTGGGGGCCTACGATGACCTGGCCGGCGCGCCCCGGACGGCTGGCTCCGAATGGCTGGGGGTGGTCGCGACGCGGCGTTGAGGCAAAAACATCAGGGGCGCAGATGGCTGCGCCCCTGAGAGACCTGACCGGAGGCTGTCCGTCAGAACGGACGGCGGCCGTGGGTGGGATAGCTGTTGTCCATCCGGTTATCGATCAGGATTTTGAGCATCCGCTCGGCCTGCTCCTGCTCGCGGGCCTGGCGAACGGCGTCGCGGCGACGATCGTGGGTCCATATCTCGATGGGCGGCTGGTTGCCGTTGGGACGCGCCCCGCGCGGCCCGGTAGGATTGAGTCCGGCGGGCGAAGGCGAGGGCTGCTGGGGCGGCGGGTTGACCGGCCGGGGCGGGTTGGCGCAGGCCGTCGCGGGCGGGATGGGGCCCGGCTGGGCTGCGGCGGCGGGTGGACGGGCAGCGATGGGTTGCTGCGCCGCAGCCGGGGGTTGTTGCGCCGTGTTCATCGGCCGGATCGAGGCGGTGGCCTCCGCCGGGGACATCGGCCACACCGTGCGCGGGCGGCTATCCGACAGGCGCTGCACCCCGACCACGCTGAACATGAACACGATCACGACCAGGATGGCAGCGATCACCACGGCCAGCACCAGTCCGACCACGTTCCACACATTCGCCCACTGGCGCTCCTGCTCGTCCAACTGCCGCTGGAGCTTGATGTCGCCGTCCAGCAGCCGTGACTCGTAATCCGAATTCTGCTGAATCTCCGCCAGCAACGCTTCTGTCTCGGCCTTGGTGAGCAGGGCTTGCTGCTGGAGCGCGATAGCATTCTCATGCTCAAGCCGGGCGACCGAGACTTCGGTCAAGGCGGCTTCGGCGGGACTGCGGACCGGGTTGAAGAGATCAGTGCCGGCCATCGCCAGCCCCATGAGGACACCCACGACTAACACCACCAGGAAGAACCGGGTTACGTTTGCCATGTGCCTACCTCCTCAGTCTACTCTCCTCGCCTGGGGACTGGCCCTGGTTTGATGGGACCCGTCACCAAGGTTTGAAACCAGTATAAGTGACTGACGGTACGCTTTAAATCCCAACGAAATCCGGTCAGCGTGGCATGGATGTGTGCTAGGAAGCGCTGTCCGCAAGGACAATGGCGATTGGAAGACCCTGGTGCGACATCCCATCCTCAACGTGACATCAGCGTGGCGAGCGAACCATCAGGCCGGCCTTGTGTGACCGCTCGCAGACACGCGTTAGGACGCGGGGCGGGCCTCGTCTAGCTCGAGCAGGCCGCGTTGCCACAGTTCGCCCACGAGATCGATACTGGCCGGGCCAAAGCGCCCCTCCAGCTCGGCCAGGGTCAGGCTGCCATTGCAGGCGCGCAGCACGTCCAGCGCCGCCGGGCTGACCGGGATCGCCTGGCCCATGCCCAACAGCACGTAGCCGAACGTCTCCTGGCGGATGCGGGCCGCCAGCCGCGGCAGCCCACCGGCCGGGAGCTGGCCCTGACCCTGCCCATCGACCGGCAGGAAAACAGCCAGGGGCCGGTTTTGCAGCGGCTCGTGCCGGTCGGGACGCAGCTCGCGCTGCACCCGGCAGCCGCCATGACAGCGGGCGTAGGCCGCGCAGCCGGTGCATTCGCCGGGGATGTTCTCCCGCCAGGCGGCCATCACCGGGCCGTGCCACAGCGATTCCAGCGAGGACAGCAGCAGCGATCCGGCCGACGTCGGAGAATGAGAACACGGGTGAAGGTTGCCCCACGGATCGATCGCCGCATACGCGGCCCCGGCCAGGCAGCCCTCCGAATGATTGGGCATGAAACACTGTGGCACGCAGATGCCGTATTGGACGGCGGGCTGCGATCCGGATTCGATCAGGCTCTCGATGCGCTGCACGGCCCCGGCAAGCTGGATCAGGGTCGGCTCCGCGCCGGGCAGCGGCGCGCCGATATAACGGTTGAAGGCCACGTGCTGCGCGCCCAGGTCGCGGGCCAGGGCCAGCACCGCCTCCACCTCGTCACAGCTCTGGCGGGTGAGGATGGTGCTCACGGCGACCGTGATCCCGGCCGCGACCACCAGCCGAATGTTGGCCTGGGTGCGCTCGAAGGAACCGGGCACGCGGGTGAAGGCTTCGTGGCTGGCCGCCGTCGCGCCGTGCAGGGAAACGAGCAGGCCGGAGAACTGCCGCCGCCCTTGCAGGCGTTCGATCAGCGGGGCCGGGTCGCGCCAGTCGCCGTGGGTGAAGACGGTCACCCAGGCGTCATGGGCGGTGGCCGCGTCGAGGATGGTCAGGAAGTCGGGGTGAAGGGTGGGTTCGCCGCCGGTCAGCCGGATCTGGGTGGCCTCCGGGCCGATGTCGGCCAGGAGGGCCTGCCAGGCCGCGGCCGAGAGGGGCGGGCGGGTACGGTCGTCCGCGTAGATATTGCTGCAACCCTGGCAGCGATGGTTACAACCGGGGGTTAGTTCGAGCGAGTAAATCGCCGGACGAGATAAGACGAGCATAGCCCCCTCCATCGGTCAGGTGGCCGCGTCAGGAATGGCGGCCAGCTTCAAGGGGTGGACGGGCACAGTCAGGCGTCACCGGCGGTTGGAACACGGAAGCCCGACCGGCGGCGTCCCATCCATCCGGGGTGGCCGTCAGGGTCCAGCGGGTCGAGGCCGAACCGCCCTGCGCGGGCGCGGCGAAATAGTCGAGGTCGAGACGGGTGGTGTGGTGATTTGAAGCGGTTGAGGTGCTCATCAGACTGGTCCCCCCACAGCGTGTGACAATGTCGCTTTTCTGTCACACATGTCCTTCTGAAGTCACTTTTGTCTCTCAAATGTCACAATATCACGGTTTGGCTGGCGTGTCTATAGACCACCCGTTCTTAATAGGTTGACCTCGGGTGAACAGGACCAAGGTACCAGCCCGCCCGGCCGCGACTCGCGCGGGCGGTACGGGCTGAGCGCCCTGCCGCTGGGCGGCTCGCTGGCCGTTTTCGTGGTGGTCTACCTGCTGGCGGGCCTTTTCCAGCCGGCCAGCGTCCCGGCGGACGCCGGCAACTGGGCTTCGATGTGGCCCACGACACCGCGATCCTGTCCTTCCTGTGGATCCACGACTGCCACGATCACTGCCTGTTCACGGACTTCGAGGCGCCGGCTCTCGCCAATCAGGACTGGCCGCTCACAGTAAGAACAGGCGCGAGGCATGATACCCAGGATGTACCGCGCCACGGATTCGCACGATTCCAATCAATCCCCGTGCGAATCGTTTTTCCAGTCGTCTCGGATACGGGCTACCCCGCTGCTTGCGCTTGCCAGGCAATTTCTGAAAAATGCTATAATGAAAACGACGACGCACGAGATGCCGGCCCAATGTTTTTTATCAGGCGTTTTAGAATAACTATTATCGGCCGGATGTAAACGTTCTCATTCGTGCTATAATATTCGGGTTGATGGGTCGCGTTTTTATCATCGCCATTGACGATTTAGGTAGTGACAGGGGATGACAGTCTGTGGTCAAGTGTGCGAATTGTTCCCGCGATAATCCGGACGGCACCGTCATCTGCCTCTACTGCGGCCAGTTGGTCGATCCGACCCGGGTGCCCCAGCAGGTGCAGACTCGCAAATTCGGTGAAAGCGACAGCGGCGAGAATCAACCGCGCTGGGGCACGGCCCGCTTCGACGAGCAAACCCAGTTGATCCTGCGCGTGGCCGATTCCAGCCAGATTCTGCATGTGGACATCACCAAACCGGGTGGTGCCCTGATCGGCCGCTACGATTCCCAACGCGGCGAGGTGCCGGAAGTCGACCTGGCCCCGTTCAACGCGATGGACCTGGGAGTCTCGCGCCAGCACGCCCGGCTGACTGTCCACGAGGATTCGCTGTACATCACCGACCTGGGCAGCGCCAACGCCACCTACCTGAATGGCCTGCGCCTGACGCCCCACCAGCCGCGCATCCTGCGCGACAGCGACGAAATCCGGCTGGGCCGGCTCAAGCTCCAGGTGACGTTCGTGGACGCCAAGCAGTCCGACTGAGCGCGTCTGAGGCCCCTGGATCACCCATGCACAGCCTGCCCCGCGCAGGCTGTTTGTTTGGGAGCGGACAGCGGTCAGTCGTCCGTTATCAGTGAGGAAATGAGGCGGCTGAAAAGTGTCGTGACTCCTGGATGCCCGCTGCCCTGACGCTTTTCTCCGGTCTCTTGGCCTCTGGCCTCCCGGTCTCTGGTCTCGACATTGCCGCAGACTGCGCAGTTTCCAGCCCGATCCCCCGCGCCGGGCGGACGAGTATAATAGGCCTGTCTCGTCAGGAACCGGCATCGACGCATCGGAGAGCCCCCCAATGATCTACACGCTGAGCCTGAACCCCGCCCTCGATGTCGAGTTGATCGTGCCGGAATTGAGCTTCGATACCGTGCTGCGCTCCACGGACAGCCGGGTCGATCCCGGCGGCAAGGGCTTCAACGTCTCGCGGGCGCTCAAGGCGCTGGGGGCGGAGAGTATCGCCCTGGGGTTGGTGGGCGGCCGGGCCGGAGAGCAGTTAGTCGGTGGACTGGAAGCCCAGGGCATCCCCGGCCATTTTATCCGGGTGGCCGGGGAAACGCGCACCAACTTCAGCGTGGTTGACCAGGCGCATACCCATTACTTCAAGATCAACCAGCCCGGCCCGACCATCAGCGCCCAGGAACAGGCCGCGCTGCTGGCCGAGATCCAGCGGCTGGCCGCGCCGGGGGACTGGTGGGTACTGTCCGGCAGCCTGCCGCCCGGCATCCCGCCCATCTTCTACGCCGAAGTCATCCGCCTCATCCAGGCGGCGGGCGGGAGCGCGGTGCTGGACACCAGCGGAGAGGCCCTGCGACTGGGCTGCGCGGCCGGTCCGGCTTTGATCAAGCCCAACCTGGAAGAAGCCAGCGAACTGCTGCGCCGGTCGACTCTGAGCGCCGCCGATCTGCCCGGCGCGCTGCCTGCACTGCGTGCCCTGGGAGCGCGCCGCGTCCTGATTTCGCTGGGCGAGGCGGGCGCGTGTTTTTCCGATGGGCGGCAGGCCTGGCTGGCGGAGTCGCCGCGCGTCCAGGCGCGCAACCCGATCGGGGCCGGGGATGCGCTGATCGCCGGGACCATCTGGGCCCTCAGCCGGGGGGAACCGCCGGACGCGGCCCTGGCCTGGGGCGTGGCCTGCGGCGCGGCCGCGGCCAGCCTGGACGGCACCGCCGCGGGCGATTGGGAGACCGTCAGCGCCCTGCGCCGGCAGGTTCATCCGCGCCGCCTGCCGCCGGGTTGAGCGCCCCGGCCTGATTCCTGACCCAATGCCATTTGCGTCCGATCCAACCGCGATCCTGGCCGGCCACCGGATCGCCCGATTCCGGCCTGACGATGACTGAAGAAACCGAATTCGTGTTGACCTCGACCCCAACCGTCGCCGCCTCCGCCGCGCCGCGCGCCGCCGCCTGGCCGGGCGTCCTGATGGTCGGCCTGGGCGCGATTGGCTTCAGCACCGGGATCATCTTCATGCGCTCAATCGAGGGGCTGACCGCCCCGGCGATCACCTTCTACCGCACGCTGTTCGCGTTCCTGTTCTTTTGCACACTGCTGATCCGCTACCGGGAGCCGCTCAAGGTCGAGCGCTACCGGCCCCAGGTGCGGGTATTGATCGGGCTGGGCGCGGCGATGGGCCTGACCTCGGTGCTGTATACCTACGCCGTCCAGCACGCGACCACGGCCACGGCCGTGCTGCTCAACAACTCCTCGCCGCTGTACGTGGCCCTGCTCTCCCCCTGGCTGCTGCGCGAGCCGCGCCCGCGTGCTACCTGGCTCAGCCTGGGGCTGGCCGCGCTGGGAGTCGCCTTCCTGACCGGCCTGATCGGGCAGCCCTCGCCCGCCAGCCAGCTTCGCGGCGATATCACCGGCATCCTGGCCGCGCTGGCCTCCGGCTTCATGTACGCCCTGCCGATCATGATCGGGCGCCATCTGCGGGGCAAGGTCAGCAGCATGACCCAGATCTGGTGGGGTTCGGGCGTGGCGGCGCTCATGCTCCTGCCGGTCGCTCTGGGCACGGACTTCGGCGCGGTGGCCCGCAACCTGCCGATCCTGATCCCGCTGGGGGTGGTCGCGCTGGGCATCCCCTATCTCCTGGTCTTCCAGGGCTTGCAGCGGATCAGCGCCCAGAGCGCCAGCATCACGGCCCTGCTGGAGCCGGTCAGCGGCGTGTTGATCGGCCTCCTGGTCTACCACGAGGCGCTGTCCCCTTTCGGGCTGGTCGGCGTGGCGCTGATCCTGGGGGCAATCTACCTGATCTCGCGCCCGGCCAAATAAGAATGGGGCACGGATTTTCACGGAAAAGGCGGCGAGATAGTCGTCGCGGCGCGGCCAGCCGCGCCGCCATCCCTTCGCGGCGGATGAGGACGTGCCCGGCTTAACGGAGCCAGGAGGACATGGACTCCGTCGTCGCAGGCGACGCCGCTACGGAGACGCGCCTGGGCGATGCGTGGCATTGATTTCGATCACGCACCACGGATGGACGCGGATCCAAAGAAGTAAAGTGACTTTCAGGGGAGACTCCGCACGATGACACCGGACGAGTTCTTCTCGGATAACGTCCTGGCGAGACAGCTTTACGAGGCGGTTTGTCAGGAGATCGCGGCCATCGGCGAGACCGGCCTGCGAGTCGGCAAGAGCCAGATCGCCTTCCGGCGGCGGCGCGCCTTCGCCTGGGTGTGGACGCCCGGCCAATACCTCACTGGGCGTCCCACCGCGCCGCTGGTGCTCACCCTGGCCCTGCGCCGGCACGACGAATCGCCGCGCTGGAAACAGATCGTGGAGCCGGCGCCCGGCCGATTCATGCATCACCTGGAGCTGTATGCCGTGGCGGATGTCGACGCGGAAGTGCGCGGCTGGCTGCGCGAGGCCTGAGAAGACGCCGGCGGAGAAAGGTGACTTCTGCTTTTTGTTGTTAACCAACAGCCAAAAGCTAAAAGCCAATAGCGCCTTTTGCCCTATAAAAGCAGCAAGCCCGCCGGAGCGGGCTGTGCGCTTTTCAGAGGTTTGGGGGGACAGACGTCCGAGGCGGGGGGAGTACCTGAACGTCTTGATCTCTGAGTTTCAAATCGACTGCACCTAAAGAATGCCAGACCCAGCTTAGGCCACTCTGAACGCCAGCTTAAAATTCGATGAGAAAGGGCGGGCCGTCTCAGGCCACGGCTACCCTGTTCCGGGGAGTCTCCCCTACCGACCCGGCCTGGCCGGTCTTTTCGTCCAGCCAATCCACCATCACCTGCACGACGAGGCCCATATTCCCAATGCCGCAGTGATGTTCGGCCTGATCGGCCGCGGTGAACAGCCGCCCGGTGATCGACCGCGCGCGGGTCAGGGCCTTCCACACCATCCAACCGGAGGATGTCGCCCGTCTGCGCGCGGTGTTCCCGACCCTGAGCCTGCGCAAGCTGATTCAATTGTGCGTCCAGGACATCGACCCGGATGAAGTCGCCCGGCTGGGAGCCGGGCTGGCCGGTTTTGGCGCGTCCATGCCTGCCCGCCCCAGGGACACGTCCAGCGCATCCCCAAAACAAAAGCCCGGAGCGCGTGGCTCCGGGCAGAGACTGGCAGTTGGCTACTTTTTCTTGCGGCGGGTGCTGGCGCTGGTGGGCGGTTCCGGGGCGTCGCCGCTGCCCGGTTCGCCGGGATCCATGAACAGTGGCGGCAGGCCGTAATGCTTGCGCACCAGGTCTTCGATCTCGTCGCACAGAACCGGGTTGTCCTTCAGGTACTGGCGGGCGTTCTCGCGGCCCTGACCGAGCGAGCCTTCGTTGTAGCGGAAGAATGCGCCGCGCTTCTCGACGATGCCCACCTCGCTGGCGATATCCAGCACGTCGCCCTCGCGGCTGATCCCCTCGCTAAACATGATGTCGAACTCGGCTTCCTTGAAGGGCGGGGCAACCTTGTTCTTGGTCACGCGGATGCGCGTCCGGTTGCCGACCACTTCGCCGCCCTGTTTGATGGCCTGCACGCGCCGGATGTCCAGGCGGATGCTGGCGTAGAACTTGAGCGCCCGGCCGCCGGAAGTTGTCTCCGGGGAGCCGAACATGACGCCGATCTTCTCGCGGAGCTGGTTGGTGAAGAGCACCACCGTCGCGCTCTGCTTGATCGCGCCGCTGAGCTTGCGCAGGGCCTGGCTCATCAGCCGGGCCTGGAGACCGACGAACGAGTCGCCCATCTCGCCTTCGATCTCGGCCCGCGGGACCAGCGCCGCCACCGAGTCGACCACGATCACGTCCACCGCGCCGGAGCGCACCAGCGACTCGGTGATCTCCAGGGCCTGCTCGGCCGTGTCCGGCTGGCTGATGTACAGGTCGTCGATATTGACGCCGATCCGCTCGGCGAAGGTCGGATCGAGGGCGTGCTCCATATCCACGAAAGCGCAGATGCCGCCGCGCTTCTGGGCCTCGCGCACCACGTGCAGGCACAGGGTGGTCTTCCCGGCGCTCTCCGGGCCGTAGATTTCGGTCACGCGGCCGCGCGGGATGCCGCCGACCCCCAGGGCGATGTCCACCGCCAGCGAGCCGGTCGGGACGACATCCACCTGCATGTGGCGCGCATCCCCCAGCCGCAGGATCGAGCCATCGCCATACCGTTTAACAATATCTTCCAGGGTCGCGCTCAGAGCTTTCTTGCGGCCTTCATCTGCGGTCATGCTCAGTCTCCGTCAAATCTCAGAAATTAGCACATATATTCTACTAGCGAACGGGACGAAACGCAACACATCCAATTGTACCATCAGCGCCAACATCGCGCGCCGACAGTCGCCAGCCGTCAGCCCAAAAGGGTAGGGGCTGCCCCTGGATGTCCCTGCAACTTCAGCATCCAGTTTGCGTAGAATCTATAGTCACCATCAACCAAAGGGGGAGTGTGAGCCATGTCTGATTTCAATACCCTCGCCAAAGATTTCCTGACCCAGAAACGAATCGCCGTCGTGGGTGTCTCCCGCGAGGGCGGGACGGGCAATGCCATCTTCCGCAAGCTGCGCGACGAGGGTTACACCGTTTTCGCCGTGAACCCCAACACCGATCGGATCGAGGGTGGGCCGTGCTACCCCAGCGTGCGCGAACTGCCCGGCCCGGTCGATGGGGTCTTCCTCGTCACCAAGCCGGACGTCAGCGAGCAGGTCATGCGGGACTGCGTCGCGGCAGGCGTGCCCCGGGTGTGGATGCACTACAATCCCATGACCGGCCCGACCATGTCCAGCGTCTCGGACGCGGCGGTCGCCTATGGACGCGAGCACGGCGTGACCGTCATCGCCGGCGGCTGCCCGATGATGTTCATGGATTTCTTCCATAAGGTCATGCGCTGGTTCATGGGCGCGACCGGCAAGCTGCCTGCCTAGGCGGCTCCTGACCGGCGCGACAGGTCAACCGGCAAGCGATGTCGAACCGGGCGCGGCTCGACACGGGGCAGGCACGGATGCCGGCGGTGGGGACCCATCCTCCGCGGGGCCACCGTGCCCGGTTCGTGTTGATCCGCGCCTGGGATTTTCCCTCCGGACCGGTCTTGGAGACAGGGCAATCGCATCAAAAAGCATTTAGAACCGCAAAGACGCCAAGAACGCCAAGGAAAAACGCAGAGAAAAGCGAAAACAGAAAAAACCGTACTGTCGAGACAATGAATCAAACGCTTGTAGAACCGTTTTCCCTCTGTGTCCTCCGCGTCCTCTGTGGTGAGATGTCTTTTTCAGTTTGATGCGATTGCCCTGGTCTTGGAGACGGGGCTGTAGCAAAGTCATAGGAGCAAAGCCAGGGCATCGGGCAGATGAGCCTC
>CAZHMJ010000161.1:0-11255 GCA_964533805.1 uncultured Anaerolineae bacterium
AAGGAGCTGCCATCTTCCTCCTGGACTCCAACCGCGAAGTCATCGGCGCGGCGGAAGGCTCCGGCGGGCGGGTCGTATTCGCCGCCGAGCTGCCCGACGCCGGGACATATACCATCCTGGCCACCCGCGAGGGCGGGCGCGGCGGGGAGAGCGTCGGCCCCTACCGCCTGACCCTGCTCCAGCCGCCGCTGCTGGTGGTCGGCGAGCCGGTGACAGCCACCGCCGACAGCCGCGAGGTCAGCTATTTCGCGCTGCGGGTCAATGGCCCCTTCGCCCTGTCCTACGTCAAGCAAGGCGGCAACTTCAACCCCGAGGTCAGCGTCAACCAGATCGAGGACAACGAGCTGCAAGCCGTGGCGGCCGTTTCCGGCAAGGCCCTGACCTCGACCCTGCTCCGCCTGGAGCCGGAAGCCGGCCAGAGCGTGTTCATTGTCAAAGCGGCGCGTCAACTTTTCGATATCATCCTGGGCGAAGCCTCGGCGGACTTCAGCCTGGAGCTTCAGAGCATGGAATGAAAAGGGTAGTTGGTGATTGGTGGTTGATTCGTGGTCAGGCATCGAAAAGAGGGCAGCCGGTCGCCCTCTCTTCGATCCGGTCTTTGCCCGCCGCCCGGCTGGCTCTTTTGCCCGGCCCGATTTACACTACCCCTGCACCGCCAACCCGATTCCGGCCTGTCTGCAGACCCGATGTGCATGAAACTGCTTCCGCCGATCACCTCACCAGTGTGGAGAGGGGACAGACCGAGCGTAGCGAGGGCAGGGGTGAGGTTCGGCCCATAGCGAACAACCATTGACTGCACATCGGGTCTGCTGTCTACCGTAAACCGAGACCTGTCTACTGACCGCTGATGGCTGAAAGCTGACCGCAAAGGCTGATAGCTTCATGCTCCCTGTCCGCCTCGCCCTGCATAACTTCCTGCCCTACCGCGCGCCCGACCCGATCAGCTTCCGGGGGGTGCATCTGGCCTGCCTGAGCGGGCCGAACGGCGCGGGCAAGTCCTCCCTGCTGGACGCGATCACCTGGGCGCTGTGGGGCCGCGCCCGCGCCCGCAGCGACCAGGAATTGATCGCCCTCGGCGCGGACGAGATGAGCGTCGAGCTGGACTTCGAGCAGGAGGGGACGCTGTACCGTGTAGTACGCCAGCGGGAGCGCAAGCGCCGCCAGGGCAGCCTGCGCCTCTTTCTGTGGGACGAGGCCGCGACCGGCAACTTCCGCGACTTGAGCGCCGCGTCCCTGCGCGAGACTCAGCAGAAGATCACCGATCTGCTACGCCTGGATTACGAGACATTCGTCCACAGCGCCTTTTTGCAGCAGGGCCAGGCCGACGCCTTCACGGTCAAAGGCCCGGCCGAGCGCAAGAAAATCCTGGGCGATATCCTGGGGCTGGACGCCTGGCGCGATTACGAGGAGCGCGCCCGGCTGGAGTTGACCCGCCTGGAGGACGCCCTGCTCAACATCGACGGGCGGCTGCGCGAGATCGAGGACGCCCTGCTGGCCCGTCCCCAGTTGGAGCGCGACCTCGAAGCAGCCGAAGCAGCTTATGCCGAGGCCGAGGTCATCCTCCAGCAGGCCGAGGCCCGCTACGCCGAGATCGCCGACGCGCCCGCCCGGCTGCGCGCCGCCACCGACCGGCTGGCCGACCTGGGCCGCCGCCTGCGCGAATACGAGGGCGACGAGCGCGCCCTGTTGGGCGAAGTCGAGCGCCAGCAGGGCCGGGTGGCGGCTTACGAGGCGGTCATCGCCCAGCGCGAGACGATCGAATCGGGTTACGCCACGCTCTCCGCCGCCCGCGAAACCGACCAGGCCCTCAGCGAGCGCCTGCTGACCCTTCAGGAAGCCGAGACGCGCCGCCACGCCCTGCAAGGCCAGATCGCCGCCGCGCGGGCCGCGCTGGAAAATCAGGCCGCCGCCCAGCGCAGCACCCTGGCCGAGATCGAGCGCCTGACCGCCGACGCCGATTCCATCGAAAGCGATCTGGCCGCGGTCGAGGCCGACATCCACGCCCTGGCCGACCGCGAAGCCGAGCGCGACCGCCTGCACAAAACGATCGCCGCGCTCAACGAGGAAGCGGCCGCCCTGCGCGCCGCCAACAGCGGCCTGCTGGCCGAGATGAACGCCATCAAGGCCCGGATGGATACCCTCAATGCCGCCGATCCGGCCTCGGCCCTGTGTCCGACCTGCCGCCAGCCGCTTGCCCCGGCCCAGCGCGCCCGCCTGCTGGACGAATACCGCGATGAAGGTACCGCCCGCGGCGATCAGTACCGGGCCAACGCGACCCGGTTGGACGAGCTGCGCCAGGCAGTCAAGACCCGCCAGGCCGATCTGGACGGGCTGTTGGCCGAAGTCAGCCGCCTGAACATCCTGCGCCACCGCGAGGGCGAGCTGCGCGCCCGGCAGGCGGCCGTCCGCGAGGCCGACACGCGTCTGACCGAGGCGCGGGCCGCGCTGGACAGCCTGGAAAGCGCCCTGGCCGGGGAGGATTACGCCGCCGAAGCGCGCGCCCAACTGACCGCGCTGACGGCCGAGATCGCCGCCCTGGATTACAACCGGTCGGCCCACGCCGCCGCCCGCGAGGACCTGGCCGCCTTCCGCGCCTACGAAACCCGCCAGCAGGAGCTTCAACTGGCCCTGGAAGCCCTGCCCGAAGCGCGGCAGGCCCTGGCCGCGGCCAGCGAGCGCCTGACCCGGCTGCACCGCGTGCGAGCCGAGGACAGCCAGGCCCAAACCGGTCTGGCCGCCGAGGTCGAACAGCTCAAAGCCCTGGTCCAGGAAGCCAACCGCCGCTTCGACGAGGCCCGTGAGCGCCGCACCCAGCTCAACCACGCCGCCGAAAAACGCGCCCGTGCCCAGCAGGCCCTGGCCGCGCTGGACAGCGCCCGCAGCCGCCGCGATTCGCTGGAACGCCGCCGGGTCGACCTGGTGACCCGCCAGGAGGTCTACACCCAGCTCCGCGACGCCTTCGGCAAGAACGGTATCCCGGCCATGATCATCGAGGCCGCCCTGCCGGAGTTGGAAGACGAGGCCAACGCCCTGCTGGCCCGCCTGGCCGCCGGGCGGATGCAGGTCCACTTCGCCACCCACCGCGAGACGGTCAAGGGCGAGACCAGCGAGACGCTGGACATCGTGATTGCCGACGAATTGGGCGTGCGCGATTACGCCCTGTACAGCGGCGGGGAAGCCTTCCGGGTCGATTTCGCGATCCGGATCGCGCTCAGCAAGCTGCTGGCCCGCCGGGCCGGGGCGCGCCTGCGCACCCTGTTCATCGATGAAGGCTTCGGCACGCAGGACGCCGAAGGCCGCGACCGGCTGGTGGAAGCCATCAACGCCGTGGCTGGCGACTTCGACCTGATTCTGGTCATCACCCACATCGACGACCTGCGCGACGCCTTCCCCGTCCGCCTGGAGGTCGAAAAGACCCCCTCTGGTTCAAGAGTGCGGATGGGGTGAGAAGGTCGTGATCGGAATGGATGTAGAGGCGGCACTTCGAGATTACCTGCGCATCCTACCGCGCATCAAGGACACGCCAGGGAAGAATGTCTGGCTCACCTACGATGCCGAAGCCGATGTGCTTTATATCAACTTCAGCAAGCCAAGTATTGCCCAGGATAGCAAGTTGACCGACGACGACGTGATCGTGCGTTATGCCGATGAAGAGATCATCGGCTATACCGTCCTCCACGCCAGCCGGCGATGAGATTCATCACATTGCCTCCCAAAAGATGCAATCCCCTGTTCAGGCAACATATCGATAGACTGCTGTAGGGGCGGTTCGCGTCGATGCGAAGCATCGCACCGCCCTGGGCGACCGGGGCGAGGCGTGGCATCGCGGTCGCCCCTACCGGCGGCGGATCGATCCCATTGCCGGAATCGCCCCCTGCCCGCCCTGCTCCGCCGATCTTTCCCGGATTTTGCGAACAAATTACACGCCGTTTACACTTCACGCCCGGCAGGCAACATCCGGTTAACATCCCGACTCTATGCTGGGAGCGTAACCCATCGAGAGACCCTATCGTTTGGAGGAACTTCGACCATGCCGCGTAAACTGCTCGCCCTTGCCCTTGTACTCGCCATCCTGGCCGCCGCCGTGCCCGCCCTGGCCCAGAGCGGATCGACCCGCAGCGTGACCGTCACCGAGGCCGAGATCAACGCCACCTACCGCGTCACCAACCCGCCGCGCCAGTCGATCAGCGAGGTCTACGTCGACCTCCAGCCGGACCAGGTGGTGATCGGCGCGACCTTCACCCCGCGCCGGGGCAGCGCCGCCGCGACCGTGACCACCCTCGTCCCCAGCCTGGAGAACGGCCGGGTCTACTGGACGGTCACGTCGATCACGGCCAACGGCCAGCCCGCCGCCGCCGACCTCGTGGCCCAGGTCAACGCCACCATCACCGCCTCCTGGCAGCGCTACATCCGCGAGCAGGCCGGGACGGGCCGCATCACCGGCTTCGTGATCACAGACACCGACGCCACCCTGACCTACGAAACCGGCGCTCCGGCGTCGGGCGAAGCGCCCATCCCGCCCCCTCTGTCTGGCACGGTCACCCTGACCGAGGCCGAGGTCAACGCCGCCTACGTCGTGACCAACCCGCCGCGCCAGTCGATCAGCGAGGTCTACGTCGACCTCCAGCCGGACCAGGTGGTGATCGGCGCGACCTTCACCCCGCGCCGGGGCAGCGCCGCCGCGACCACAACTACCCTCGTCCCCAGCCTGGAGGACGGCCGGGTCTACTGGTCAGTCACGTCGATCACGGCCAACGGCCAGCCGGCTTCAACCGACCTCGTGGCTCAGGTCAACGCCAGCATCACCGCCTCCTGGCAGCGCTACTTCCGCCAGGCCGCCGGGACCGGCCGTATCAGCAGCTTCGTGATCACCGACAGCGAGGCCACCGCCACCCTGGAAGCGCGCAGTTAGCGCGCCCTCCCCGAATATTCACGCGCCGCGGAGCCTGCTGCGGCGCGCTTGATTCCCCCCGAAAACTTTGACGGATTTCTGATATTTTGTTGATTTGATTCTAACGTGGCGGCTGTTTACTAAGGGTGCAGTCCAAAGCTGACGTACTGGTATGAGGAGGAACAAAGACCTATGGGATACCTGACCAGAAGTGATGGGCTTCGCGAAATGCGCCGGATGATGGACCAGATGGACAGCCTGTGGGATCGCCTGTTCCAGCCGGCGGAGCGTCTGCTCGGCGACGTGGAATACGGCCATATGGCCCTGGACGTGAGCAGCAATGACAAGGAAGTCATCGTCCGGGCCGAACTGCCGGGCGTCAAGGAAGAGGACATCCACCTGAGTGTGGAGCGCGGTCTGCTGACCCTCTCCGCCGAGACGCGCGCCGAGCGCGAGGACAAGGGCGAAACCTACCACATGCGCGAGATGCGCTATGGCAAGCTGGCCCGCGCCGTGCAGCTCCCGGTGGAAGTCAACGTCGACAAGGCCGAGGCGGTGCTGGAAGACGGCGTGCTGACCGTCAAGCTGCCGCGTACCAAAGAGACGACTGCCAAGCAAATCGCGGTCAAAGCCCGCAAGCTGATCTCCGGTAAGAACGCGTAAGCCCTGACGTTCTACCCCCGCAAAAGCGCCCCCGTGGGCGCTTTTCGTTTTCCCCCAGGAGGACGGGATAAAGCAAAACCGCTCACCGCAGAGATGGTCATGCCGCTGGCAGCATCCAGGCGGCAAGCGCCTAAGCGCCAAGCGAAAAACAGGACGCGCGTGCCGGGCGGCACACCCAAGGGATGAAAACGATCGGCCGGGCTGTTTTGCCTTTGGCTAACGACTGACCGCTGATGGCTGACCGCTGTTTTACGAGGAGAACGCGGAAAACGCAGCGGAAAAACAACATCAGGAACAGGTTTGTACAGTATGGGACAGCACAGTTTGCCCCCTGAGCAATGGCCTCCCAAGGCAGTTGAAGGTCCTCCATCCTCAAAGCCTTTCTCTGTGTTCTCCGCGTCCTCTGCGGTGAAATGTTTGTCCCTCAGGGTATGATAGACGGCAACCTCATTGCAGCACCGTTCGTCTTCTCAGGAGTCAGCGATGCCCGTCCCACCCGGCCGCCCGCCGATGATCCGCACCGATGCCAGCAACCCGTTCGCCAACCACACCCTGCGCGTCCGCGTCCCGGCCACCGTCCGCCAGACGCGGGACACCGCCCCGGACGCGCCACCGTCGGTCCGGGCCGCGCTGGATGCCCTGGCCGACGGGATCGCCGCCGATGCGCCAATCCCGCCCCTCGGCCTGCCCGCCCCGGACTACGACGACTGGGCCGTGGACACTGCCGCCCACGCCGGGCATACCTGGCAGGCGACCGACTGGTTCTTCGCCGAAATCTACGCCTACCGCCTGATCATCGAGGCGGTGCGCTGGTGGGAGACCGGGCGCGATCCCTTCGAGCCGATCAAGCGCGCCGAGGAGAGCGAGGCCGACCTGTGGGCCATGCTGGACGAAGCCCTGGCGACGGATGGCCCGCCGGAGGACCGCCTGCACCGCCTGCTGCACGGCGCGCTGTGGGGCAACCGGATCGACCTGAGCTTCGCCGCCTCGACCGCGCACGGCACGGCCGTCGCCCACGACGACCTGCTGGTCGATCACAGCCCGCGCGTGGTCGAGCGCCTGCTGGGCGCGCCGGGCACGGTCCACCTCGTGGCCGATAACTACGGGCGCGAGCTGGCGATGGACCTCGTCCTGATCGACCACCTGCTGGCCGGTCTTGGCGCGCCGGTCGTCCTGCACGTCAAGCTGCACCCGACCTTCGTCAGCGACGCGACCGTGCCCGATGTCCTGCGCTTCCTGGGGCTGATGACAGGCCACACGCCCGCCGCGCGCGACCTGGGCGCGCGCCTCACGGCCGCCCTGGAATCGGGCCAGTTGCGGCTGGCGCCCGACGCGTACTGGAACAGCCCGCGCCCGCTGTGGGACCTGCCCCCGCGCCTGGCGCAGCTCTTCGCCCCGGCCCGGCTGGTCCTCTTCAAGGGCGATCTCAACTACCGCCGCCTGGTCGGGGACGCGATCTGGCCGGAAGGGGTGAGCCTGGCCGAGGTGACGCGCGGCTTCCCCGCGCCGCTGGTCGCCCTGCGCTCGCTCAAGAGTGATCCGATGGCCGGCCTGCCGCCGGGAATGGCGGCCCGCCTCGACGCCATCGATCCGGCCTGGCGCGTCAACGGCAAGCGCGGCCTGTTCCAAAGCACGATCTAGAGGCAAGAGGCAGGGAGACAAGAGTCAAGAAAAAGCGTCCAAGCGGCAAGCGTCGAAACAAGACTGGGCGGCTCCGACCGCGTACGAGCCAAGAAAAACCATCCGGCAGCAATAAACCAACCACTTCCGCCAGCGTAGCTACACGGTCGCCGTTTTTGACGCCTGGGCGCTTGCCGCTTCGACGCTGCTTTTTTCTTGCCTCTTGACTCTTGGCTCTTGGCTCTGCTTTCCCCGCTTGACCGGCTTGCAGGCGCGATATATAACCATGCATAGAATCATTCACGCGTCCAATGGCCTGCCGGCCAGGAAACCCGATGAACGACGAACTGATCGACCGGGAACTGGGCCAATACCGCCTGCTCAGCAAGATCGGCGAGGGCGGCGCGGCCGTGATTTACCGCGCCTACCAACCCTCGATGGAGCGTTATGTCGCCATCAAGGTGCTCAAGATCGAGCTGGTGGAGCAGGATCCGGTCTTCGTGGAGCGCTTCACCCGCGAGGCCCGAACGGTCGCCCAGCTCCAGCATCCCCACATCCTGCCCGTGATCGACTTCGGCCAGACGGACAAGTACGTCTACCTGGTCATGGTCCTGCTGGAAGGCGGCACGCTGCGCCACCTGCTGCGCAAGCATGGCGCGCTGCCCCTCGATCAGTGCGCGTTCATGTTCGCCGAGATCGCCAGCGCCCTCGACCGCGCCCACGGCCGGGGGATCATCCACCGCGACCTGAAGCCGGAAAACATCCTGATGGATGAGGACCAGCACGTCTACCTGACCGACTTCGGCATCGCCCGCATCCTGGAGAGCGCCCGCCACCTGACCAACACCGGCACGCTGATCGGCACGCCGCATTACATGTCGCCGGAGCAGGCCCAGGGCCGACCCGCCGACGAACGCTCGGACGTGTACGCCCTGGGCGTGATGCTGTACGAGATGGTGCTCGGCCAGCTTCCCTTCAAATCCGACACGCCCTACGGCCTGATCTTCAAGCACATCAGTGAGGCCCCGCCCCGCCCGCGCGAGATCGATCCCACGCTGCCCGAAGCAGTCGAGGCGGTGCTGCTCAAGGCACTGGAAAAAGACCCGGACAAACGCTTCCAGGCGGCCCTGGACATGGCCGCCGCCTTCGTGGACGCCCTGCCCCAGGAACCGGCCATCACCGCCCAGGCGGAGCAGCAGGCCGCCGAAAAACCGGCCGGAGTCCAGGACACGCCGACCGAGTATGCCGACGCCACCCTGCGCGCCTATGCCACGCCCGGCCACCTCACCCCCACCCGCCTCAGCCCGCAGCGCATGGACGAGGCCAACAAGATCGTGATCAGCAACGTGGCGGGCGACGACCGGCTGGCCATCCCCGCGACCAACGCCTACATGCACTATGCCCTGCGCGCCCTGGAGGAAGTCGCTGGTTTGCAGGCCACGGAGGTCATCCTGCGCTTTGCCGGGCTGGAGGAGATGCTGGACGCCTACCCGCCCAACAACCTGAAGCTGAGCAAGCAGTACTCCTTCGGTGATTTCAGCAACCTCAACCATGCCATCGTCAACTACTACGGGGCGGCGGGCAAGGAAGCGGCCATGCACATTGGCCGCAAATACGCCCACTGGATGTTCACCGATCAGCCCTTCTTTGGGATCACCAACCTGGCCCTGCGCGTCATGCCGACCGTGGCCGCCGTCCGCCTGGCCCTGCACAAGGGCATCGACGGCATGGTCAAGATGTACCGCGACCAGGGCGTGCATGTCAGCATCGAGGTGCTGGAGAAGGACGATTTCTTCCTGACGGCCACCCGCCACTGCCCGTGCTGCGCCGGGAAGAAATCAAACACGCCCATCTGCTGGATCTGGGAGGCACTGCTCGTCGAGGGCGGCCACCTGATCAAGGCCAAGACCTTCCCGGTACGCCAGATCGCCGCCCGTTCAATGGGCGATCCCTACTGCGTGTGGCGCATCAACAAGGTCCCGCTGGAAGACGAGTAAAGCAGAGGCAAGAGACAAGAAGCAGCGAGTCAAGAAAAAGCCCGGCGGATCGCCGGGCCTTGTAGGGGCGGTTCGCGAACCGCCCTTTTTGTAACGCTCAACCTGCTTTTTTACCGGGCCGGTTATCAACCGCCCCGCTGGCTACCCTCCAACCCGGAGCCAAGCTCCGACAAGGTGCTACGCACCTACCAGATCCCGCCGCTGGAAAGCGTACATCGAGAGCACCAGCAGCACCGCCGCGATGGCCGTGAAACCCACGAACATCGCCACGGACAAGCCGTCCTGGAGCGCAATCGCCCCATCGAAGTAGTGGAACGGCGACAATTTCTGGAGCGTCTTCATCAGCCCGCTATCCGACAGCGAGGCCAGCGTGTCCACGAAGTACGAGCCAACGATGAACGCCGCCGAGAGGCCCAGCGCGAGCTGGCGCGAGCGCAGGACCGTGCACAGCAGCAGCGTCACCGCGCCCAACAGCAGCATCAGCGGCAGCACGTTCAGGAAGGCCGGGAACACGATCGGCATGGGGATGGTCAGTTCCGGCGTGAGCAGGATAGCCGCCATCAAACCCAGACTGGTCTGGATCAGGATCAGCAGGCTGGCGACGATGAAGGCCGCGGCCTTCTCCACGATCACGCGCCAGCGCGGGGTGGGTGTGCTCAGCAGCAGGTCGAGCGTGCCGCGTTCTTCTTCCCCGGCGGTGACGTTGTTGTTGAACAGCACCGCGTAGACCGCCATCAGCAGGGGCAGCATGATCAGGAACTTGGTTCCCACCCAGCCGGCCGGCGAGGCAAAGTCCGAGACATCCCCGACCATGCCCTTGATGAGCGGATTCTCCAGAAAGCTCGCCATGCCAGCCAGCAGGTCATCGACCATTGGGTAGAAAACCCCCACGAACAGGCTTAACAGCCCGCACAGGATGCCCCAGCCGAGGATCGCCTTGCGTGAATCGATCAGCGTGCGACGAAAAATGACCCCCGTTTTCATTCCTGTTTCCCTTTCAGGCGCCACTCGCGCCGGCGGAGATGCCGCCGGCGCGCGGGCCTCTTGACTTGATCCTACACCCGATTTGCCTCAGGCCATCAGATCGCGCCGCTGGAAAGTCACCAGCGACAGCGCGCCGAGGCCCAGCGCCAGCCCCATCAGCAGGGCGAAGTTGCCCAGATTGAGGCCATAACTCAACGTCTCGAAGGCGTTGTAGTAGTAAAACATCGACAGCCGCTGCACGCCTTGCAGCGCTTCCGGAGCCAGTGCGGCCAGCACGTTGGCGAAATACGAGGCGATGACGAACGCCCCCGCGACACCGGCCGCCGCATTGCGCCCGCGCAGCAGTGTCGAAAGGAACAGCGTCAGAGTTGTCGGCAGGACCAGCATCGGCAAGAGGTTGAGGACGCCCTCGGCCACGCGGGCGAAGGGCAGGTCCAGTTCCGGCATCAGCGCCATGATCAGCGCGAAGGCCGCCAGGAAGAACCCCAGGATGACCAGGTAGACCACCCCGTAGGCCAACCCGCGCTGGACGATCACCCGCCAGCGGGGAGTAGGCGTGCTGAGCAACACGTCCAGCCGCCCGGCTTCTTCGTCGTTGGCGGTGATCATCAACCCGACCGCGACCGTGTAGAAGGCCATGAACAGCGGCACCCAACCGAAGAATTCCATGCCCAGGAAGCCCTGCGGCGTCGTATAGTCGCCCAGCTCACCCACCAGGGCCTTGATCACAGGATTCTCCAGGAACTGGTTGATTTCGTCGAAATCCTTGAACATCGGGTAGAACGCCGTCACCCAGAAGGCCAGGATGGCCCCGCCGATCCCGATCCACAGGGCTGTCCGGCGACTGTCGCGCAGTGTTTGTTTGAAGATCGTCCAGCCGTTCATCATGGCCCACCTTCCGCTAGAGCGCGATATGGACTTTGCCCCCTACCCCGTTGCGGTGAGACTGCGCGCCCCCTTTCCTCGTAAGCGAAGAGAGATTTGGGGCGGGGTTGCGCGATTAGCGTTTCCTCGAAACCCGGTACGAAAGTGCATCACAGCCTTTAGTGGTGCATCCGACAAGTAAGCATCGCAAAGAACAGGCATCTGTAGGGGCGGTT
>CAZHMJ010000162.1:0-11206 GCA_964533805.1 uncultured Anaerolineae bacterium
GTCAGGTCCGCCGAGCAGTCCGGGCCGATGATGTCCGCAGTCCCAAACGAAGTGGGGCCAGTACCAGCTTTGGCGAGCGCCTGAACTGTACCGGCCGGATAATCGGCGTCAAGGGTAAACGAGAACGTGCCGCCTTGAGTGTCCCATTTGAGACCATAGAACTGAATCCAGCGGTCAATGCTCCTGTCGAGGCCGGAATCAGCCTCAGGCTCGGAGTCAATTACGTGGTCAAGGCAGTTCTGAATACCCAGAACCCAATGACTTAGATTCTTGCCTGAAATGTGGGAAATCTGGTAAGTCCAGGTCCTGCCTTCAAGGCTCACGAAATCGACCCGATAGGAGGAATTCCCATTCGGGACCCGGATCGTGGCCGTCAGCGGACCGGCTTCTTGCCCGACGGTGACGCTCACGCACGGCTTGCCATAGGTGGGGTTGACCGTGCCGGGTTCGGTGTTCTCCCAGCCGGCCGTGAGCGTTTCGCAGATCGCGTAGGAGCCGACTTCCAGATCGAAGACGACCTGGCCGCTGGCATTGGTGGTGCCGGAAGCGACCTGCCCATGGGTTGCGTCATTGTAAACGGTGAAAGCCCAGCCGGGCAGGCCAGGCTCACCCGCGTCCTGTTCGCCGTCGCCGTCCAGGTCGTTGTACTTGACGACCGTGACCGGCTCGGTGTAGGCGGGCGGTTCGGGCGGCGGTGTCACACAGGCCAGCGCCGGGGCGGCCAGGATCAGGACCGCCATCAAGGTACACAATACCCCAAGCGGCGACCTGGCAGTTCGCACTAAACGTTGTACAGGGTTCACTTGGAAATCCCCCTCCTGAACAAAAGCCACTATTCACAGAGATGCCGAGGCTGAAATCGTGACTGCGATGAAGGTAACAATGGCGAAGATGCGAAATCCAGAATGTGTACTGGTCCCCCTCCTTTGACTGATGGTGTCTGGGTGTTGCAATCCTTACAGGGCGTATAGGATCGTTGTACCGATGAAACAGGTATCTTCATTGTAGGTCGCGTACCTTGCACTTGACATAAAAATCACAATGCGACCTTACAGATCGCAAACAGATCCGAGGCGCTGGTGTCCTATTTAGAACCTCTTTCTTAATCAGAGCCTAAACGATTCATAAAAAAAACATAAAGAAGCGGACTGAAAAAGTCAACTTTATGTTGAATGCAATGTGACTCGTCCGTTCTTTGGGGGATTCTGCCTGAAAACTTGCGTGATTGTATGAGCAATGAGCCGGCCGAAGGAGATGGGCATAGGGGAAGACCTTGCGGCGGTTATCAGCCAGCGAGGGGGACTGGCGCGCGCACGGCTGCCGCCTTGCCTGGACCTAAACGCGGAGCAATCCACTCTTGTAAGGTCGTGAGGATGATAGGTGGAGCGATGGGGTGCTGTTCGGATCGGCTGCGCGATCGCAATGGGTTGACCGGGGCGACCTGGCGGGCTGAAGCAGGCGCAAGGTACGTATTGTGCCCTGCGCCTCGCATCCTGCGCTATCGGGATTAGGTGGGCCAGCCGGCCGCCGATCACCCCGGCTGACCCGGATCAGGCCGCGTGTGGCGCGCGCCTGGATGTCGATCCCGAACACCCTTTCCTTGTCGATCATGTCGATTAACTCGGTCTCGTGCTTTTCCTCCTCGCGCAGGATTTCCTCTATCTTCGGGATGGCTTGCGGCAGGTCGCGGTAGGCGGTCTGGGCGGCCTTTCCATCAGCTTGATGGCGAGGGTCAGCCCGAACAGCCGGGCGAGCCAGAAAAACAGGTTCACCCAGAAGGTCTCTGGCTGGATGTCGCGCCCGGTGTACCCTTTCCAGGTCTGGTAGGGGCGGTGTTCCTGGCCGGCGATCTTGCGTAGGGTCTCGCGGTTGTGGGCGTCCTTCGTGATTTCCGACAGCTTCAGGTACGTCTGGTGGCCGGTGATCTCGGCCTGTTGCAGCGCCAGGAGCTTGTGTTGCAGCTCAGGGCTGATCGCTGAGGGGGGGCATGAGTGCGACTTTTTCGGTGGCAGACAGAGGGTGCGTGAGCCTTGCGTCCTGACTGTACCGCAAGACGGGGAAATCCGGTCATGCCGCAGGGCAATCGCATCAAACGGAAAAGGTATCTCACCGCGGAACTGGTCATGCCGCTGGCAGCGTCCAAGCGGCTTCGGCGATGCGGCTTTTTCTGACTGTCGCCTTGCTCCGCGCTTTTTCTTGGCGACCTTGGCGCTGATAGCGCTCGTCTTGGCGGTTCAGCCTGCTTTTGATGCGATTGGCCTGAGCCGCGCGGCTTTGATCCTCGCGCTGCCGCGCTATAATTCCCCCCATGACGACCTACCACATCGGACTCAGCGCGCACCTGCTCAGCGGTCAGGCGGGCTACCGGCGCGCGGGGATTCACGGCTACATCTTCAACACACTCTGCCACTTGCCCGACGCCGATCCCGATCTGCGCTATACCGTGTTCGTGGGGGAGGGCGAGCCGCCCGTCCACGAGCGTCTGGCGGTGCGCCGGTCGCGTTTTCCCACGTCCAGCCCGCCCCTGCGCATCGCCTGGGAGCAGGCCGTGCAGCCCTTCCAGTTGGGCGGGCTTGACCTGCTGCACGGGATGGCCTTCACGACTCCGCTGCTGGCGCGCACCCCGGCCGTCGTCACCGTGTACGATCTGAGCTTTCTCTTTCATCCGGAGCGACTGCCTGCCTCGCGCAAGCTGTATTTGCAGGCGCTGACGGGCCTCTCGTGCCGGCGCGCCCGGCGCGTGATCGCCATCAGTCACAGCACGGCCAGCGATCTCCAGCGCGCGTTGGGAGTGCCCGCCGGCCAGATCGACGTGGCGCTGCCAGGGGTGAGCGAGGCGTACCACCCGCTGCCGACCGGAGAGGTGGCCGCTTTCCGGGCCAGCAACGACCTCCCGGAACGCTTCATCCTCTACCTGGGGACCCTGGAGCCGCGCAAGAACGTCCCGCTGCTGTTGGAAGCGTACGCAGCCCTGCCGGAAGCGACTCGCCGCGCCGTGCCGCTGGTGCTGGTCGGCGGCAAGGGCTGGGGCCTGGAGCCGATCCGGGGGGCGATCGTCCGGCTGGGCTTGCAGCACCAGGTCCGCCTGGAAGGCTACGCGGCGGATGAGACGCTGCCGCTGTGGTACAATGCGGCTTCGGCCTTCGTCTACCCGTCGGTGTACGAGGGATGGGGGATGCCGGTCGTGGAGGCGCTGGCCTGCGGCACGCCGGTTCTGACGTCGAATGTATCCAGCCTGCCGGAGGCGGGCGGGGACGCGGCCCTGCTCCTGCCGCCGCATGACTGGCGGGCCTGGTCGGAGGGACTGCGCCGCGCGCTGGAAGATGATGCCTGGCGGCGGGAGGCGGCCGGGCGCGGCCTGGCCCATGCCGCCGGGCTGACCTGGGCGCAGACCGCCCGCGCCACCGTCGCGGCCTACCGAAAAGTGCTTGCTGAAGAGAGAACTTAAGAGGTATTTGATGTATGTCGATGAAAGTGGGGATAGTGGCCTTGTCGGCTCGCGCACAGGCTATTTTGTGCTAACGGGCCTGATCGTGCACGAACTTCGTTGGCAACCCTATTTGGAGCAGATGATTGATTTCCGCCGGAGGATGAAACAAAGCTACGGGCTTTTGCTTCGCGAGGAAATCCATGCGTCTGAGATGATCAACAAACCCGGTGACTTGGTGAGGATCAAGCGTTACGATCGACTTGCTATTCTCAGACTCTACGCCGATGAACTGGCTACGATGACGGATTTGAATCTTATCTGTGTCGTCGTTGACAAATCAAATAAAAATCCCTCCTCATATGACGTTTTTGAATGGGCCTGGAAAGTCCTGATTCAGCGATTCGAAAATACGATTTCACACCGCAACTTCAGGGGACCTCAAAACCCGGATGAGCAGGGCATTATTCTTCCCGATAGAACTGACGATAAGAAGCTCATGCAAATGCTCCGCCGAATGCGGAAGTACAATCCGATTCCCAATCAGCCACAACATGGTTCAGGTTACAGGAATTTGTCACTTCGCCGGATCATCGAAGACCCCTGGCTCAAGGATTCGGAAAATTTGTATTACATTCAGGCTGCCGACTTATGTGCCTACTTGCTGTACCAAAGTCTTGCGCCTAACGCATATATGAAGAAAAAATCGGGGAACAATTACTTTTCCCGGCTTGCGCCGATTTATTGCAGAGCCGCTTCAAACAGTGATCCGCGCGGTATTGTGTGGCTCTAGACAACAAAAAAGGGGCTTTCGCCCCGGGTGGAGCCTACTACCCAGACTAGCCGGGGTTCAGTTCCATACTTATTTTCTCATATTTCCTGATGCCTGTCAAACGAATTACAATCGACAGGAGCAAAACGGAGCAGGATGGCTGACCAAGATCGTACCTATCGCGCGCTGGTGGTGAACTGGCCGGGCTGGCTGCCCTTCGCCATCGATTTCGGCCTGATCCTGGGCGCGTTCCTGCTGGCCCATTACGCCCGCTACGAGCTGCAATGGCTTCGCCCGGTGGGAGAAGCCTTTCGCGCCCCCTTCGAGCCGTTCATCCCCTACGCGCTGCTCTTCGCCGTCTGGCTGACCCTCTCCCTCCAGCAGAAGAACCTGTACCGCCACGTCCGGGAGCGCACCTGGGTCGGCGAGGTGCTGACCATCGCCAACAGCGCCACCAACGCCCTGGTGCTGGTCATGGCCCTCAGCTTCTTCCTGCAACCGTTGGCCTTCTCCCGCCTGCTGCTACTCTACGCGGCCATCCTGAGCATCCTGCTGTTGGGCGGCGTGCGCCTGGTGTACCGCGCCCTGCGCGAGCGTCAGCGGCGGCGCGGCATCGGCGTGGCGCGGGTGCTGGTCGTTGGCGCGGGGGAGGTCGGGCTGGCGGTGATGCGCAACATGCTGGCCCGCCCGGAGCTGGGCTTCCAGGTGGTGGGCTTCGTGGACGATGACCCGGAGCGCAACGGGGCCGACATCGGGCGGCTGCGCGCCCTGGGCCGGACGGACAGCCTGCCGCGCGTGGTGGCCGACGAAAAGATCGATCTGGTGGTCATCACCTTGCCCTGGGAGCGCCACCGGGCCATCATGGATGTGACCCAGGCCTGCACCTCGCAGGACATTCAGGTGCGGATCGTGCCGGACCTGTTCCAACTCAAGCTCAACCGGATGCAGGTGGAGAACCTGGCCGGCATCCCGCTGCTGGGCGTCAAGGACAATATCCGCATCTCGCGGGTGCAACTGCTGCTCAAACGCTTGCTGGATATCAGCGTGATCGTGATCACCGCGCCGGTGTGGGGGCCGCTTTTCCTGCTGACCGCGCTGGCGATCCGGCTGGAAGGGCCGGGACCGGTCTTTTACAGCCAGGAACGGGTGGGCAAGGACGGCCAGATTTTCCGGGTCTGGAAGTTCCGCAGCATGATTCCCAACGCCGACCACCTCAAGGCTCAGCTCGTCACCCAGCAGGGTCTCGATCCACGCCACCCCAAGGTCAAGAACGATCCGCGCATCACCCGCGTGGGATCGGTCATCCGGCGGCTGAGCCTGGACGAGTTGCCCCAGATCATCAACATCCTCAACGGCGAGATGAGCCTGGTGGGGCCGCGCCCGCCCACGCCGGACGAGGTGGCGCTCTACGAACCCTGGCACCGCCAGCGGTTGGCGATCACGGGCGGCCTGACCGGGCTGTGGCAGGTCTCCGGGCGGAGCGACGTGCCCTTCGAGGAGATGGTGTTGCTCGACCTGTATTACATCGAGAACTGGTCGCTGCTGCTCGACCTGCAAATCCTGCTGCGCACCATCCCGCATGTGCTTTTCGCGGAAGGGGCGTATTGAGACCCGCAACCTCTGATCCGGTTTTGCGTAGAAGATCAGAGACAGGGCGCGGGCAGGCGACGCAGGCTTGGGCCGCCCGGCGGGAAACGTAGGACAAGGAGTCTCATGCCATCATCCAAACCACCTTCACGGCCTTCCAATCTGCCAGAGGAGCCTTTCTCCGGCGCGGCCTCGCGCGGCACGCCGGCGCGCCGGATCACCGTGCGCCGGATGTCCGAGGAAGCCGAGCCGCAAGACTACATGGCCCCGCCGGTGCAGGCCACTGTGCCGCGCGCCGGGCGAGGGGGGTGCTTCTGGGTGAGCATGTTTCTGATCGTGCTCGTGGTCGGGCTGGTCGTGGTGGCCGTCACCCTGATTCTGACCAGCTCCAGCGCGATCAGCAGCCTGCTGGGTGGGGTGGCCAACGCGCTCAGTCCCGCCCCCGCCGCCCAGGTGACCAGCTCCACGACCATCGTCAACAGCATCCAGCCCCTGGGCGAGCTGGTCACGGTCAACGCCCAACTGGCCAAGGCCGATCTGCACGTCAGCATCACCCAGGGTGTGCTCAACGCGTGCAGCTTTTCGACCAGCTACGTGGCCCAGGGATCGATCAACGCCGGGATCGACTTCCTCCAAATCGGGCCTGAGGACATCGCGTATAATGAACTCACCCGTACCTACACGATCACGCTGCCCGCGCCGCGCGTGCTGGGATGCAGCATCGATTACATCGACCAGTACAACAACTCGACCACGCTGTGCGCGGTCGATTGGGACACGGCCCGCCAGCTCGGCCAGTATACGGCCCTCCAGCAGTTCCGGACGGACGCCCTGGAAAGCGGCCTGCTCGACCGGGCCAGCCGTCAGGCGCAACTGGTCATCGGCAACTTCGTGGCCTCGCTGACCGGCGCGCGGGTGGATATTCAGTTCGCCAGTCCGGCGGGCGACCCGGTACTGCCGCCCTCGTGTGATCCGCCCTTACCTTTGAACTGGACCTATGACCATGCAAATCAAACCTGGACGCCGGCTCAGTGAGCCTGAAATCGAAGACCTCGCCGAACTTCTGGCCCGGAACTACCCCGATCAAGATTTCGAGATCGTGGTCGATGACAAGCCACGTAGTCTATCCGTGCCGCAGCCGGAGGTTGCCCAGAAACCCGGCGCGTTGCAGAACCTGGCCGTGCTGGCGATGACCGCCATCGCCGGGCTGTACCTGGTCAACCCGACGGCGGGCGTGCTGGAGTTTATCCCGGATGTCGTGCCGGTGTTGGGCAACCTGGACGAGGCGACCGCCATGGCGCTGCTGATCAGCGGTCTGGGCTACTTTGGGCTGAACGTGGGCTGGCTGACGACCATCTTCGGGCGCGGCCTGGCCAAGCGCAAGCGGGTCGAGTAGGCGCGCGGGCGGATTGGCTGACAGTTGATTTCCGGCGTCGCGTTGATGGTCTTTAACTATAGAATGCGGCAAACGGGCGACCGCCGGTCGCCCCTACCAGGCGCGGTACGACTTGGCCTTCGATTCTCCTGCATTAAATACGCAAAGCCCATCAACGCGACGCTACGGTGATCCTCTCGATCGTGTTGCCCTGATCGGCCAACGTGCCCCGTCTGACTTCCCCAAATGCGGCCCGTCGTGAATCAAAAGGAGCGCCGTGTCATGCGGCGCTTCTTTGTTTTCCAGAGCCTTGCGATGACCTCAATTGGCCGGGCGGCCGAGCGACATCAGGAAGTCTTCGTTGGTCTCCGTCTGGCGGAGCTGGACCAGGAGTTGTTCCGTCGCGCCGATCAGGCCCATGCCTTCGCCCTGGGGCGGGTCGCCGGCCAGGTGGGCGAACATGCGCCGCATCAGCCACACGCGCTGGAGCACGTCCGGGCCGAGCAGCAGTTCCTCGCGGCGGGTGCTGGACTTGTCGATGTGGAAGGCCGGGAAGATACGGCGTTCCTGGAGCGTGCGGTTGAGGTGCAGCTCCATGTTGCCGGTGCCCTTGAATTCCTCGTAGATCACGTCGTCCATGCGGCTGCCGGTTTCCACCAGGCAGGTCGCGACGATGGTCAGGCTGCCGCCCTCTTCCACGTTACGGGCCGCGCCGAAGAAACGCTTGGGCGGGTAGAGGGCCGAGGGATCGATACCGCCGGTCAGGGTGCGGCCGCTGGGTGGGACGACCAGGTTGTAGGCGCGCGCCAGCCGGGTGATGCTGTCCAGCATGATCACCACGTCCTGCCCGCTCTCCACCAGGCGCTTGGCGCGCTCCAGGGCCATTTCCGCCACGCGCACGTGGTTGGCGACCGGCTCGTCGAAGGTCGAGCTGACCACTTCGGCTTCGACCGAGCGATCCATGTCGGTCACTTCTTCCGGGCGCTCGCCGATCAGGACGACCATCAGATGGACCTGGGGATAATTGTGGCTGATCGCGTTGGCGACATCCTTGAGGACGGTCGTCTTGCCGGCTTTGGGCGGGCTGACGATCAGGCCGCGCTGACCCTTGCCGATCGGCGCGATCAGGTTGAGCAGGCGGGTGCTGAGTATGCGCGGGGTGGTTTCCAGGTTGTAGCGTTCTTCGGGGAAAATGGCCGTCAGGGTCTCGAAGTTGGGGCGGGACTTGGCGAGGTCTGGGCTGCGCCCGTTGATCGCCTCCACCCGCAGCAGGCCGAAATATTTCTCGGAGTCCTTGGGCGGGCGCACCTGTCCGATCACGAAGTCCCCGGTGCGTAGATTGAAGCGTTTGATCTGGGTCTGGGAAACGTAAATGTCTTCGGGGCCGGGCAGGTAATTATTGGAGCGCAGGAAGCCAATGCCTTCGTCGATGATTTCCAGCACCCCGCCGCGCAGTTCGTAGCCTTTTTTCTCGGCCTTGTGGCGCAGCAGGCGCAGGATCAGGTCTTGCTTCTTGAGCCGGCTGTAGCCGGCAATGTCGCTTTCCTGCGCGATTTTGCGTAAATCAGAGAGCGTTTTCTTTTCAAGTTCGGCGATATCCATCCGGTAACTCCAGAGAATGGGAAACGTGATCACGCCTGGCTGCACAATGCAGCTCAGGGAATGCGGATTGTCAGGGGAAAGACGGATCTGTGATCAGACGGATTAACGCGGCGTCAAGCAGAATCCTCAGTCGTTGTCCTCAAGATTGAACTCGTCAAAGGAGAAACACACAAAATGGGCGTCCGGGTGGGGCGCAGTCAGGTATTTGTTGAGGAACCGCGTCTGGATCACTATAGCACAGCTTGCCAGCAAGTGCAACACGCGATTCTGACCACAAATGGCTGAATTGAAGAGGCGCGATCAGCAATCAGCTTTCAGCCGTCAGCCAAAGGCAAAACCAGAAGGGCATCCCTGTGTTTCGCTGGACGCTTCGACGCCTGGACGCTTCGGGGTCAGCCCGCGAGCATGCGCAGGCCCACCAGCAGCAGCCCGCCCACGGCCAGCCCGCCGCAGATGCGCGGGATATAGGGCGTGAACCATTCCGGCAGGAAGATGTCCGCGATGAAGTCATCCCCGGTCCGGTCGCCCATTTGTTTGGCGAGCTTGGTCAGCGGGCAGCGTGTCCCGTTCAGGACGTAGACGGCCGATTCGGCCAGTACCAGCACGACGGCGACGACCAGCCACGGGCCGCGCTGGTTGGTCAGGCCGCTATAGACGATATACAGGATCGCCGCGCTTTCGACCAGGAACACCACGGTATGAAACGCCTTGATCGCGAAGAGTGCCATGCTGCTTCCCCCTCTCACCGCTGAGACTCAATCGCCAGTGTATCCCCGCCCGGCGGTCCGTCAAATTCTCGTCAGGCGGTCGTGAGATTCGTCAGGCGAACGCGGGAGACTCGCCCGGTGCGCTCCGGCCGGATTGGATATAATTCACTCCCGCGTCTACCGAATGGTCCATTCCGCCGGAATGACCCATTCCACGAGGCGCGAACGACGATCGGACTCAACGGCAAACAAGCGCACACTGGCCCTGAAACAAGGGGCTTTAAGCCCCTTGTTGACCGGAGCCAATTCAGCTTAAGGAGCATTCAGTGAGCAAAGAGGCTCTTCTGCAACGTCTGGAAAATAAAACCGCGCTGGTGGGGGTGATCGGCCTCGGCTACGTGGGGCTGCCCCTCGCGGTGGAATTCGCCGTGGCCGGGTATAAGGTGGTCGGGGTCGACCCGCTGGCCCACAAAGTCGAGCAGATCAACCGGGGTGTGAGCTATATCCCCGACGTGCCCACCCCGCGCGTGGCGGAACTGGTCAAGGCCGGGCTGCTGCGGGCCACCACCGATTATGAGGAACTGCGCAAGGCCGACGCCGTGCTGATCGCCGTTCCCACGCCGCTGCTCAAGACCAAAGACCCCGACATGTCCTACATCTACAACGCGACCGACTCGCTGGCCCCGGTCGTCCACAAGGACATGGTGATCGTGCTGGAGAGCACCACCTATCCCGGCACGACCGAGGAAGTGATCGTGCCCCGCCTGGCCCAGGCCAACAACCTCAAGATCGGCGAGGACATCTTCATCGCCTTCTCGCCGGAGCGCGTCGACCCCGGCAACCAGAAGTACCAGACCCGCAACACGCCCAAGGTGGTGGGCGGGATGACGCCGGCTTGCACCGAGGTCGTGGTCAAGCTGTACAGCGCCGCGATCGACCGCGTGATCCCGGTCTCCTCGCCCGCCGCGGCGGAAATGGTCAAGCTGTTGGAGAACACCTTCCGCGCCGTGAACATCGGGCTGGTCAACGAGATGGCGATCATGTGCGACAAGCTCGGCGTCAACGTGTGGGAGGTCATCGACGCGGCCTCCAGCAAGCCGTTCGGGTTCATGCCCTTCTATCCCGGCCCCGGCCTGGGCGGCCACTGCATCCCGATCGACCCGTTGTACCTGAGCTGGAAGCTGAAATCGCTCAACTACAACGCCCGCTTCATCGAGCTGGCCAGCGAGATCAACACCTCGATGCCGGTCTACGTGGTCAACAAGGTGGCCGACGCGCTGAATGATGACGGCAAGGCCGTGCGCGGCAGCAAGATCGTCGTCTTGGGCGTGGCCTACAAAAAGGACATCGACGACGTGCGCGAAAGCCCGGCCCTGGACATCATCCACCTGCTGGAAGCCAAGGGCGCGACGGTCGTCTTCCACGACCCGTACATCCCCTCCGTCCGGCTGGAGGATCGGCGTGCCCAGTCCGAGGAATTGACTCCGGCCCTGCTGGCGGGCGCGGACTGCGTGGTGTGGGTCACGGATCACACCAGCTACGACCGCCAGTTCATCCTGGACAATTCCAAACTGGTGCTGGATACCCGCAACGCGGCCAAGGGCTTCAAGGGCAAGGCGCGCGTGGTAGGGCTTTAGCTCTCGTTCTGCACGGGAGTCCTCCCCAAACCGGCCGGTTTCGGGGGGTCTCGTTTTATTTAGAGGGGGTGTGTAAGGCGTGGCGGGAAGCACGCCCCA
>CAZHMJ010000163.1:0-11194 GCA_964533805.1 uncultured Anaerolineae bacterium
CGAACAGGGAGAGCGACTGCCCGGTCCAGATCGTGAAGAAGGGGACCTGCCAGCGGGTGAGGCTGGCGGTGGTGTCGGTTTGGCTCATCATCTCCCCCTTTGAGCGGTTTCCGTTGCCGGCTGGGTCGACCCATGCCTGGGGCGGTCCGCGCGACCATGACGTTGAAACCCAACACTTAAATATCACGAGTCATGAAAAATGTCAATGTCGATATAAAATTTTCTCATATTGGAATTGAAAAATTTACAATCGACATCGAATGCTTATACGCAGGAGGGTTTATCCGGGTTGCGCGCAGCGGCCAATCTGGGAGCGCCAAGGCGGCAAGCGTCGAAGCGCCGGGCGCGTCGGCCTTCCTTGGCGCGCGAAAGGGAGGACAATCAAGCCCGCGGATGACGCGGCCGGGCGGTCTCCTGGCTGACAACTGAGAACTGACGACTGAAAACTGTCTGACGTTCCGCGCTTTGCCAGATTGACGCATCCCTGTAAAATCCCCTAGCAGGCATGAGCATCCGGGCAGCAGACCTGGCAAGCACCGTCCAGGACCGGATCAAGGACCGCCTGAGGGGGCAGAGACCATGACAGACGCCGAACAGGTACGGGCTTCGGCCCTGGCGCAAATCGACGAGGTGCTGAACCGCCGTCGCAAGGACTACGAACGCCTGGACAGCCTGCTGAAGTCGTTCACCGAACGGTTGTACGCGGGCTTCGAGGAAGCGATCAACATCATCCAGGATCACGGGCTGACCGCGGTGGGCAAACCGCGCTACGTCAACCATCCGGTCGGGGACTGGCGGCGGGTGATGCAGATCCCGATTGACGACTACCGGATCGTGGTGGTGCCGTTGATCGGCTATGCCTGGCCAAACATCAACGACGAGGCCATGATCCCGGGCAGCGCGTTCAAGGAAACCTGCGCGCGCATCGCGTTTTTCCTGCTCCAGCAGGATGACCCGGAGACCCCGGCCTTTTACGACATCGTGATCCTGCTCAATTCGTCGTGGTTTGCCTGGGGCTATGGCTGGCCCAAGCAGCAGGACAGCTTCGACCAGACCAACTTCACCAACCTGGCGCTGGATATGATGGCCAGCTTTATCAAGGACATCCACCTCACCTGGGCCACGCGCGACGCGACGACCCTCGCTCGGGCCATGGACCCCAAGCGCCGCGCCTACCAGTTCGGCCTGCCGGGGCACGAGTAAGCGCCAGGCGAAAAACGCGCGTGGAAGGGCGGGGGGCGCACGCGACCGAGATGAACACGAACGGCCGCGCAGTTTTGCCTTTGACTGGTCGCGATTTTCCAGGGAGGGACGCCCTGGTGGCCCTCCAGTTGCCTGATTCAGGACAGACGCCAAGATGACCGAGACCGTCGAGATTTTTCTGGAGCGCGCCGAGGCCCTGCTGGTGACCGGCGACGTGACCGATGCGCTGGCCGAGCTGGACCAGGCGACGCGCCTTGCGCCGGACGACCCGCGCCCGCACTTCCGCCGGGCGGAGCTGTGGATCGGCCTGGGGGACGTGCAGAGCCTCAAAAAGGCCTGGCTGGCCCTGGTCCGGGCGATTACCCTGGGCATGGACAGCGCCGAAGTCCACTTCCACCTGATGCGCACCCTGTTCGAACTGAACGAGCTGGAAGGGGCGCAGGCCGCCTATGAGGCGGCGGTGCGCCTCGACCGGGGCAATGCCCGCCTGCGGGAGTGGGGCCTCCGGATCGCAATCCGGGCCGGCGACCTGACCCGCGCCCTCAAGCTGGTCCGCAAGGAAAAAGCGGCCATGCCGGACGATTTTCATTGGATGCGCTGGGAGGCCGAGATCCTGCTGCGGCAGGGGGCGCTCAGCGCGGCGCGCAAGGCGTATACGGCCGTGCTGCGGCTGCATGCCCCGGCCAGGCCCGACCCGGCCGCCTGGGATGCCTCCCGCTGGGGCGACCTGTATCTGCGCCGGGCGGAGATCTGCCGCCGCCAGGGCGATTATCCGGCCGCGCTGGCCGATCTGGCCCAGGCCGGGGCGTTCGTGCCGGATGATCCCGGCGTGAGCTTCGGGCGCGGGCTGGTGCTATGGGCGCAGGGCGATCCGGATGGGGCGCTGCCCTACCTGGGCGCGGCCCTCTCCGCGGCCGGGCCGGACGTCCGGGCCGGCTTCCGCCAGGAACTGGCCGGGTATCCACGCCTGGCCGACTTGCCGCTCGACTGAGGAAAATGACGATGGATAACCCTGGCTCGACTCTGCCTCGTTCCGAGCATTTTACGCTGGAAGCTCTGGCCGATGGCGTGTATGCCGCCCTGGCCATCCCCCAGCGCGGCGCGCGCTCCAACGCCGGGATCGTCGATCTGGGCGATGGCGCGCTCGTGTTCGACACGATGCTGACCCCCCAGGCGGCGATCGACCTGCGCAACGCGGCCGAGCGGCTGGCCGGTGGCCCGGTGCGCTACGTGGTCAACAGCCACCGCCACCTGGATCACGTCATGGGTAACGCGCTCTTCCCGGCCGAGGCCCAGGTGATCGGCACTGCCCGCACCCGGCAGCTCCTGCTCAAGCATGGCCCGGAATCGATTCGCGCCCAGCGCCAGATGCGGCCCCAGGCCGAACTGGAGCTGCGCGAGATGCAGGACAGACTCGCCACCGATCGCGACCCCGCCGAACGCGAGACCTTGCTGGATGCGATCCAGGCCAGCACCCTGATGCTGGAAGCGGTCGCCCGCTGGAAGCTGCGCGCGCCGAACTGGACCTTCGAGAGCCACCTGGCCGTGTACGGCTCCAAACGCTCGGCGGAAGTGATCTGTTTCGGCGGGGGGCATACCGAGAGCGACGCGATCCTGGTCGTGCCGGAGGCCGGGGTGGCCTTCGTCGCCGATCTGTTGTTCCAGGGCCAGCATCCCTGGGTCGGGGACGGTGACCTGCCCGAATGGCGGCGCATTCTGAGCGAGATCGAGGCGTTGACCCTGCGCGTGATCGTGCCGGGGCACGGTCCGCTGGCCGGGCCGGCCGACCTGGCCGTGCTGCGCGATTATCTGGTGATGGTCGAGGAGCAGGTGGCGGCGCTGGTCGCGGCGGGTGGCGCGATCGAAGAAGGGATGATCCCGCCCGTGCCGGAGGCCTACCTATCCCTGGGCATGCCGGACCGCTTTGCGCGGGGCGTGCGCGCTCTGGTCGAACGGGCAACCGGCGGCCAGAAGGCCGACCCCAGAAAGAACGGCTGACGTCAAAGCGCGCCTGGGCGGGGATGGGCCACGTCGAAACGTCGCATCGTGACCCGTCCGGCGGAGTCCTCCGATCCGGGGGGGCGAGCAGCGAAAATCATTCGGGCGTGCTGTCGATCAGCACGCCCGACCTGTTTCTGGTGGCTATTCCGCCGGGAAGAGCCAGAATCCATCCCCGCGCAGGCGCGGCAGCGCCGCCTGGACCGGGACAGGCTCCCCGCACAGGCTGCACGCGATTTGATGGATGGCGTAGTCCACGGACGGAAGCTCTTCGCGCGTCCCACAGGCAGGGCATTCAATGGCGTACATGTACAGAAAGGGGTGCGCGCGCCGCCAGAGACGGCTGGCGGTCAGATCGATGAAATCTTCTTCAAGCATGCGGTTTGGGTTCTCCGGATACGGCCGGGTTGGGGGGCGGCCGTGCTGTGTCTATTTCTAGCATGGATCAAAATCCGCCACAGACCATCCTAAATGTTGGGGGGATTTGGGGCGGAGGGGCGGCAGGACGGCGGTCGCAGGTTGTGCCCGTCTTTCGCCTGCCGTATTGATAACGCCACTGCATGAGCCGCACTACTGAGAACTGTCAACTGACGACTGATGCCTCTTCCTGGAGGACGCGATGCTGCAAGGACTGGAATCCGGGCCGGGTCTGGACGTGGTGATCTGGCTGCAAAGCCACAGCACGCCCTGGCTGAACACCCTGGCTCTGCTGCTGCACCTGGCGGGCGGCACGCTGACCTACGTGATCGTGCTCATTCCGGTCTACTGGTCGGTCGAGCGGCGGCTGGGCCTGCGTCTGCTGGCGACCCTCGCGTCGGCGTCCTTCCTGACCGAGACCCTCAAAGCCCTGGCCGGCCGCCCGCGACCGTACCAGGTCGCGCCCGATCAGGTGACGGCCCTGGTAATGCAGGAAGGCTTCGGCCTGCCAAGCGGTCACGTCCTGATCACCCTGGTCGTGCTGGGCAGCCTGCCCTGGGCGCTGGGGCGGGGTACTTCGCGCCTGGGGCGGGGCCTGCTGATCGGGTACGTGTTGCTGATGGCCTGGGCGCGGATGGCCCTGGGCGTGCACTATCCTCAGGACGTGATGGCCGGGCTGGTCTTTGGCGGCGGGCTGGTCTGGCTGGTGGCTCGGTATGGTGATTCAGCCGTGGGGTGGTGGGCCGGGCAGGGGACGGGCGCACGGCTGGGCCTGGTCGGAGCGGCGGCGTTGGTGGCCTGGTTTCTGACTCGGGGAAGCGAGGACGGCCTGCGCCTGGCCGGGATGCTGTTTGGCGGTGGGCTGGGCCTGGTCTGGGAGCGGCGCGCGATCCGGTTCTCGGCGGCCGGCAGCCGGGGGCAGCGCGTCCTGCGGTCCGTGCTGGGCGGGGTGCTGATCGCCGGGGTGTACGTGGCCCTCGGCATCCTGCTGGAGGGGGCCGCGCCTGGCGGGCTGTGGCGGATCGCGCGTTATGCGATCATCGGGTGGATCGGAATGGGACTGTGGCCCTGGGTCTGCGTCCGGATCGGGCTGGCCGGACGGGAGGCAGCGGAGGGATCGAGCCTGCCAGAATCGAGTATTTAGGGAAATTTAGTGGCTGAAAACCGGGCTTTCCCATACTATATATGTAGAGAAGGTCGTCCGACCGGAACTCAATGGAGTGAGATGGCCCTGGTATGAAGCTTGTTCTGGTGTTTTTGCTGGTCGCTCTTCTGGGCATCGCTGGATGCGCGGGGGCTGCCCCGTCATCCGACAATCCTGAGGCAGAGGCAGGCACTCGCAGCGCGGGGGCGGTTCAGGCCGATACGCGCTGTTTTTTTGAGCCGGGCGACGGCGAGCCGGAGGCGTTGGTTCTGGCCGCCGAGCCGGATGGCGCTCTATTGGCGGCGGTGCCGCGCCAGCCGCTGGTGGTCGAGGCTCTTTCCGCGGAGTGGGTGCTGGTGGTCGCGCCCGATTCGGGCAGCCAGGGCTGGCTGCGCAGCGAGCAGGGTAGCTTGAACGGCGCCTGCGAGAATCTGGAGATTCTGCCGACTCTGCCGCCTTTGCCCGAACGGCCCACCGTTCCGCCTCCGACGTGCACGATCACGGCCCAGGCCGAGACGGCGATCTACGCCCAGCCCGGCCAGGCGGAGCCGTCGGGCGTGCTGGCTGCCGGGCAGGCCGTCGAGGCGCTGGTCCGCACGGCCGAGGGCTGGTATGGCTACGCGCCCCAGCCGAGCGGCACCGCCGCCAGCCTGGCACAACTGGTCTGGCTGTCCGTCCCGGACGGGGACTTGCGGACGGTCCAGTTGAGCGTGGCGTGCGGCGCGCTGCCGGTGGTGACCTACCCCTAAAACGGGCGGAAACTGGCCGAATGACCAGGGCGCAGGGTCTCCCCTGAAGGCCGGTCTTGCGGTACATTCAAGCTGGTTCATGGGGGGGAAACGGTGTGATTCTTCCGGAGCGTTTGATATGTGGCGGGCGGATTCCTCCGCCAGGGCCACGGCGAACGGCTGAAGCCCCGATCGGATTCACACGTTGCAGATGAGCCTTGATGTTTCGTTGAGCAATGGCTTTTCGTTGGATTAGAGGAATCCGATCACTATGGCCGTAGTCAATCTCACCATCCTGGGTCTGGAGCGTCTGGGCACTTCCTTCGGGTTGGCCCTCAAGCGCTACATGGGGCAGAAGGACGCCCGCCACACCTTCACCATCACCGGCTTCGACGAACGAGGCTATAACGGCAAAAAAGCCCGCCAGCTCGGCGCGGTCGACTCGGTCGCGCGCAGCGAGCAGGACGCCGTCGCCAAAGCCCAGGTGGTCGTGCTGGCCGCGCCCTACTACCAGGTCAAGAACCTGTACGAGATCGTCGGCCCGGTCCTCCAGCCGGGCGCGGTCGTGCTGGATACTTCCCCGCTCAAGGGGCCATCCCTGGGCTGGGCCAGGGCCAATCTTCCGCAGAAACCCGAAATCGCGGCCTACATGGTCGGGATTACCCCGGTACTCAACCCGGCGGTGCTGATGGAGCCTGACCTGGAAGTGGATGGATCGCGCGCCGACCTGTTCGACAAGGGCACGGTGATCGTGGCTCCGGCGGCGGATTGCCCGGCGGAAGCCGTGCAACTCGCGGTCGAGATGGCCCACCTGCTCGGCGCGGGGGTGCATTTCATGGACGTGGCCGAGCACGATGGCCTGATCGCCGCCATGGAGGGACTGCCCGCCGTGCTGGGGGCGATCTTGTTCCAGACACTGGCCCAGGCGGATGCGTGGGACGATCTGCGCCGGCTGGCGAACCCCTCGTTCGGGCTGGCGACGCATCACCTGCGCTTCCAGCACCCCGATTCGCTGTGGAGCCAGCTCCACTACAACCGCGAGAACGTGGCTCGCTACCTGGATGCCTTCATCGACAAGCTCGAAGCCGTGCGCGACAGCCTGCGCGAGGATTCCGAGGGCCTCGGCCTGGAAGCGCTGCTGGTCGAAGGCGCGACCAAGTACGAGGAGTGGGAAGGCCAGCGCCTGACCAATCGCTGGGAACAGACCGAGGAAGCGCCCGCGCCGGAGGGCTTTATCTCCTCGATGGGCAGCCTGCTGCTGGGGCGGCGGCCGCCTCGCAAGGACGACGAGGACACTCACCGCGGCGAGTAGGTTTTTGCCTGCACGGTGATTAACTGAATACGGCCAGCCTGGTGCCTGCCTATAACTCCGGGATCAGGCTCAGGTCGAAGGTCTCCGCGTGGAAGGGGGCTTCGGCCTGGTCCGCGACCATGCTCAGGCGTACTTGGAATTGCCCCGCCTCCAGCATGTCCAGATTGCCCGATTGAAGCACCGAGATTGTCATGACATAGCGGCCGGCCTGCGGCGCGCTGACGCTGAAGCGCACCGCGTCGGCGGCGCGATCGGGCGGGATCGTGATCTCGTGCCGGGCGGGTTCCACCTCGCAGTCGGCATCGACCTCGATGATGGCGTCCACCGCTTTGGACATCGCCACGGCCGGGGCGTCGACCCGGACGAACACGTAGGCCGGCTGCCCGGCCGGGATCTGGCGGGGGGAGATCACGATCGCGCCGCGCGTGACGGTCTCCAGCTCGACCGGCGCGGCGGGCGCGGCCTCTTCCTCGAACGCGCTCTCGGCCAGGGCCTCCTCGTCGTGGACGGCCAGCGCTTCCGCGGCCTCGGTGCCCTGGCGAGTCAGGGCGTAGGTCCCATCGTACTGCATCTCGACATATTCCTTGGTGACCAGGCGGCGGATGGCCTTGCCGAAGCTGCGATCGCTCAGTCCTAGCGCCTCGATGATCTCGCCGTCGTAGGCGGCGTAGTTATCCTGGGCGGCCAGGTAGCGGATGATATCCAGGGCTTGCGAGGGGAAGGTGGTCAGTTCGAATGGGAGAGACATAAGGTCACTGTCCGCGTGTCGATTGGCTTAAGCTGTACCCAATGATGCTGCCAGTGTAATCAAGCCTGGGGAACTTGGCAAGTCGGTTGGGTCAGGGCAATCGCACCAAAAACAAAACGAACCGCCAAGACGCGGAGAACGCCAAGAAAACAGGAAGATAAGAAAAACTGAGATGTTTTGTCCTCTGGATGATCCGGTCGGGGGGCGCGATGGCGTGGTTGGAGGACGGGAGTACACTTTCAGCAGCGCCATCACCAGGGGAGGGTAACCATGTCGAGCGAGCCACAGCGCCACTTTTTCGAGGTCGAAGGGCATCGCCTGGCCTACGAAGCCTACGGGCAGGGCGACGAGGTGTTCATCTTTTTGCACGGCGTGACCGGCAGCATGGCGACCTGGCGCGGCTTCATGGAACCCTTTTGCCGGCGCGGGCGGGTCTACCTGCTGACTCTGCCCGGCCACTATCCCGGCGCGTTCCCGCCCGGTTACACGGAGGCGCGGATCACGGCCGAGGCGTGGGGCGACCTGGGCGGCCAGGCCGTCGCCGCCCTGACCGGCGACCGCCCCGCGACCCTGATCGGCCACAGCACGGGCGGCTTCTGGGCGCTGGCGACCGCCTGGCGCGCGCCGGAGATCGTCGCCCGCGCGGTGAGCATCGGCGGGTTCGCCTGGGGGCGCTGGCACGCTTTCCTGGGTCTCCAGCAACGCCTGCTGCTGAAGTATGGCCCGTCCTACCAGCCCATGTTCGCGGGCCTCTTCTGCCTGCTGAACGGCATGAACTCCCTGACCACCCGGCGCTGGCGCGGCCCGGATTCCACCGTGCGGCCGGGAGCCAGCCTCATGCAGCGTAGCCTGGTGGAGAGCGCCCCGGACGTCCGGCAGCTCGACATGGGCGCGATGGCCCAGATTTTCCGGGCGATGCGCACCCAGGTGGACATGCGCGCCCACCTGGGCGAAGTCCAGGCCCCGGTGCTGGTCGTGACGGGCGAGCGCGACCCGTTCGTGCCGCCGTATCAGGCCCAAACGATCGCGGCGGGCGTGCCGGATGGCACCCTGGTCACCGTCCCCGGTGGGCATATGACGCTGCTGGAGAGACCGGAAGCCGTCCAGGCGGCGATCCTGGCCTGGCTGGATCGGCATCCGGTTTCGGCGTGATGGGGAGGCTGGCATGATCGAATCGGGTGGGGTGATTCTCGGCTTGAGACTCCTCACGCTGGCGGCGTGGGCGGTCTGGATTGTGCTGTACTGGGATTTCGGGCGGCGCATGCTCCACGACCTGCGGGCCGCGACCTCGCGCCAGGACTCGCTGCTGATGAACGCGATTGGCGCGGGGACGGTCGTCCTGCTGGGCGGGGGGCTGCTGGTCACGCTTGGTCTGCTGGCGGCGACGCCGTCGCTCCCGGCGGTTGCGCTTGGGACGCTGCTGGTCCTGGCCGGGGTGGGGGGCACGTTCGCCTGCCGGCGCTGGCTGGGCCGCTTCTGGACGGCCGAGGCCGCGCTCCAGGTGGAGCACCGGGTGATCGATTCGGGACCGTATGCCCTGGTCCGCCATCCGATCTACACCGCCGCGATCGGGCTGTACCTGGGCACGGCCCTGGTCTTCGCCGCCTGGTGGAGCCTCCTGGCCTTTGGCGTGGTGGGGGTGAGCTATGCCCTCAAGGCCCGGCTGGAGGATGGCTACCTGCGGGCCAACCTGCCCGGTTACCGCGAGTACATGGTCCGGGTGCGCCGCCGCCTGCTGCCGGGGGTATGGTGATTGCGCGGCTCGATTGCCCGTCGACGGACTCCGCCTGGCGGGACCGGCATCCCTGTCTGTCACACCCAGATTTAGTGTAAGATAAAGTTGTAGCTTCTCACCCTGCATCCCCCTCTGCTACACCGGCTCCGATTCTCGCGCTGTCCGGCTGTGCTGATGCGCGCGGGTGCATCCATGTCCACGCCGCTCCTCCTGCGGACGCTGGGCGGACTGTCCATCGTCCAGAACGAAATTCCTCTCACAACCTTCGATTCGCGCAAGGTGGCTGCCTTGCTGGTCTACCTGGCCTGCGCCGGGCGGGAGCAGCCGCGCGAGGTGCTGGCCGAGATGCTGTGGGAAGGCCGCAGCCAGGCCCAGGCGCTTTCCAACCTGCGCGTGGCGCTGACCAGCCTGCGCCAGACGGTGGGCGACTTCGTGACGATCACCCGCGAGACGGCGGGCATGGCCCCCGATGGGGGCTGGTGGCTGGACGCGGCGGCTTTCGAGGCGCACCTGGGGGCGGGGCAGCCGGAGGAGGCGCTGGCCGTCTACGGCGGCGATTTCCTGGCGGGGTTCTACATCGACAGCGGGGCGTTCGAGGACTGGGCGACGCTGGAACGGGAGCGGCTCAAGTTCCGGGCGATGGAGGCCCTGGATGGGCTGATCGCGACCTGCCTGGAGGGCGGGAACTACGCCGATGGAGTCAACCACGCCACGCGGCTGTTCCAGATGGACCCGCTGCGCGAGGAGACTCACCGGGCGATGATGGCCTTGCTGGCGCGGTCGGGGCAGCGCGCGGCAGCCCTGGCCCAGTTCGAGACGTGCCGCCGCCTGCTGCGTGGGGATCTGGGGATCGACCCCGCGCCGGAGACGGCGGCGCTCTACGAACAGATCAAAGCTGGCAAACTGGCGGGAGGCCCACCCGCCGGACCACCGCCGGAGATCGAGCTGATGGCGGTGCCGGTGGCGCGGCGGCGGCTGCCGGCGCAGGCGACGCGCTTCATCGGGCGCGAAGCAGAGATCGCGGCGGTGATCGGCCAGGTGCGCGACCCGGCCTGCCGCCTGCTGACGCTGCTCGGACCGGGCGGGATCGGCAAGACCCGGCTGGCGGTGGCGGCGGCCGAGCGGCTGCTGGAGGACTTCCCGCACGGGGTGTACTTCGTCGACCTGGCCCCGGTCAGCGACCCGGAGGCCATCCCCCAGGCAGTGGCCGGGGCGCTGGGCTTCCAGTTCTACCCCGGTGGAGAGCCACCCCGCCAGCAGCTCCTCAACTACCTGCGCGACAAGACCCTGCTGCTGATCTTCGACAACTGCGAGCACCTGCTGGACGGGATCGCCCTGCTCGACGCCATCCTGGCGACGGCGCCGGGGGTGACGATCCTGGCGACCTCGCGCGAGGCGCTGCGTCTGGCGTGGGAATGGGTTATCCCGGTCGAAGGGCTGCCGTTCGAGGCGGCCGACACGGAGGCTGCCGGGGTCGAGAGCGACGCCGCCCGGCTGTTCATCGACCGCGCCCGGCGGCGGCAGGCGGCTTTCGACCCGGCCGCCCACGCGGACGCGATCCGGCGCATCTGCCAGGGGGTGGGCGGGATGCCGCTGGGGATCGAGCTGGCGGCGGCGCGCGCGGCAGCCCTGCCGGTGGAGGCGATCGCGGACGAGATCGGGCACAGTCTGGACCTGCTGGAGAGCGAGCGGCGCGGCGGCCCCGACCGCCAGCGCAGCATCCGGGCGGCCTTCGACCCGACCTGGGCGCGGCTGAGTCCGGCCGAGCAGACCGCTTTCATGTGGCTGAGCGTGTTCCGGGGCGGCTTCACGCGGGCGGCCGCGGAGGCCGTGGCCGGGGCCACGCTACGCACTCTGACCGCGCTGGTGGAAGGGTCGCTGCTGCGCTTCGAGGCGAAGACGGGGCGTT
>CAZHMJ010000164.1:0-11080 GCA_964533805.1 uncultured Anaerolineae bacterium
GGGAACCCGATACTTCCGCAAGTATCACGCCCGGTCGGAAAGCAATCTGTACGGCGAGATCAAGGTCTTTTGCGGTTCCGGCAGCCAGGAAGTCGGCAAGGAAATCTGCACCTACCTGGGCCTGGAACCGGGGGAATACGACCGCGTGCAGTTCTCCAACGAGAACATCTTCGTCCAGCTTCAGGAGAGCGTCCGGGGCCAGGATGTGTACCTGATCCAGAGCCTGTGCTCGCCCGTCAGCGACAACATCATGGAACTCCTGATCATGATGGACACCTTCAAGCGTGACTCGGCCGGGCGCATTACCGCCGTGATCCCGTACCTGAGCTACGCCCGCTCCGACAAAAAGGACCAGCCGCGCGTTCCGATCACCGCCCGCCTGATCGCCGACATGATCCAGGTCGCCGGGGCTGACCGCTACATCACCGTCGACCTGCACTCCGGTCAAATTCAGGGTTTCTTCAATATCCCCGGCGACACGCTGAGCGCCTTCTATCTGCTCAGCGACTACCTCCTGGATTTGAAGATCGAAGACGCGGTCGTGGTCACGACCGACCTGGGCTTCGCCAAGCGCGCGCGTAACTACGCCAACCGCCTGAACTGCCCGCTGGCCTTCGTCGAAAAGCGCCGCTCCACCAACGCCGAAAGCCCGGAGATGTTGTCCATGATCGGCGAGGTTCAGGACAAGAACGTGATCCTGGTCGATGACGAAGTCAACACGGCCAAGAGCGTCGCCAACGCGGTGCGCACGGTCAAGGATCGCGGGGCGAAGGACATCTACCTGGCCTTCACGCATGCCATCCTGAGCGGCAGCGGGGTGAAAACCCTGGCCGACCTGCCCATCAAGGAGATCATCACCACCAACACGGTGCCGATCCCGGAGAACAAGCGCCTGCCCAACATGACCATCCTGTCGATCGCCCCGCTGCTGGCGGAAGTGATCATCCGCGCCCACGAGGGGAGCAGTGTCGGGCAGTTGTTCGACGAATAAGTCGCTTGCCCCAGCCCCTCCGCCACCCGGAGGGGCTTTTTTGCGCCAGTCACACGGTTCAAATCCTTGTGATATAATCAATTGACTTTATTTTTTATCAATGCACTCCTGGAACAGGTCTGAGTGATGCCCCACACAGCTCCATCACGGCCTCGCTGGATCGGGCCGGCCCTCCTGCTGGGCGGACTCGCCGCGATTCTACTGGTTGTCCTGGTTGTGATCGTGGTGATCGCGACTCAAGGGTCGGGCCAGACGAGCCTGGCGGCCATCCCGACCGTGGCGGTGCTCCCTTCGGCCACAGTTGGAGCCGAAGAAACCAAAGCCGTCGCCGCGACCATGCCGGCACTTCTCCCCACCGAAGCGCCGGGCGAACCTGCCGGGCGGGCCACCCTGCCGCCTACCTGGACGGTCACCCCAACCCTGGCTCCTACCGCCACCCCCACCCGGACTCCGATCCCACCGAGACCAACTCGCGCGCCGACTCTATCACCGGACCAACTCGCCAACACCTACTGGGAAGGTGATGGCGAGATGAGTATGTGGGATGTCCAGTTCAGGGATGGCAGCTTCGCCCGCTTCACGGTCTTCCCAATCAACCTCTGGGTCGGCGGCTATGGCGGGGTCCAGCTCACCAGCCAACAGGAAGCCGCCGTCGATAACGCCATCCGCGAGATCGGCCAGATCGTGCCCATCCAGCGTGTCGAGGACCGGCTGTTTGCGCACATCACCCTGTGGCTGATGACCGACGAGCAGTTCAGGACCTATGCCCAGTGCCACAATATCGAGAGGGCCGTCGGCTGCACCTCGCCGATCTTCACCAGCGTGGGCATCCTGATCAACACCGTGTGGCTGCACGCGACGGATGACTGTTTCGCGGACACCTTGCTCCACGAGTTGACCCACGCCCTCGGCCTGCTGGTCCACAGCCCGAATCGGGATGACATCATGTACTTCATGCTGACCTGCATCGGGCCGCACTACAGCCAGCGCGACCTGAACACCCTGCGCGCCCTGTACGCCGCGCCGGCTTACGATCCGCGCCACCAGTAGCGCCGTCACAAGCAAGCGCCGGCTGATCCAGGCCAATAGGCCGCGTCTGATTCTATGATCCGGTCAGGAACTGAACAGCCGGCGGCCGGTCTGCATGGCCCTTTGCAGCGCATCATGGTAGCGGTCCTGGACCGGGGCGGGATTGAGGGGCGTGGGCGGCGTCTCATCCTGGCCGAGGAGATAGGGCAGCGATTGGCTCATGCCGCCTTCAAACCACATCAGGTCGATCACGACCCGCTCCCGCGCCTCGCCTACCCCGAAAAGCCCTTCCGCGTCGAGTGCCAGCAGCACCCGCTGCATGGCGGGCTGGATGGCGTCGTAGGCGACCTCCAAGGGCGAAGCTGGTGCGGGGTCCCCCGGATCATCCAGGCGCATGTCCAGATTCTCGTCGGCGAAGAAACGCTCTCCAACCACGGCCGCCATCGCCTGGGCCTGCGAGAGCGAGGCGTTGGCTTGGGAACCCAACCGGAGCCGCGCGGGAGGCACATCGTAGCGCAGCAGATCGCGCACCTCGGCGGCCGTCGCGCTTTTCTGCCGCGCCCGCAACCCCTGCCGGAAACGCATCACCGCATCCTCAAGCTGCGCCTCGGTCTGGATCCCCGGTTCAATCGTGCTGAGATCAACCGGGTGGCAGAGCGCGTAGAAGTAGATGCCTTCGTTGGCAAACTGCGCTTGCAGCGTCTGGAACGCCGTCCGGACGCCCGCAAGCAACAGATCATGGAATTGCTGGACATCGAAAGAGTCTGGTTCCTGCATGAATTCGATCGACTCCCTGGGAAAGATTGCGCCCTCAAGCGGTGGGGGAAACCAGGATCAGTGCCCGCTTCGAAACCCAGACCTCGCCGCCGCCTTCGATCCGGGCCGCCTCGATCCGGCCCGCCGCGACCAGGCTCTCCAGCGCCCGCTCCAGCTCGCGGGTCGTCGGCTCGAAAACGTGGAAGAGCTGGCCGATCTGCCGGGTGTTGGCAGCCACGACATTATCGATGTGCTGGCCGATCAACAGTTCCCAGGCCTGGCGCGTTCCAATCTGGCGGGCCTGCTCCGGCAGGCTCGGATAGTGGCGCATCGGGATGTCGTAGATGAAGCTGTAGCGCCACGCCCCCGCCTCCGCGACGCCCACCGGCAGCGCCTTCATATCCACCTGGAGGGCCAGCAGGCCGCGCTCGAAACGGGCTTTGCTCTCGTTGGCCGTCATGCCCGTCTTACGCCGCAGTTCGACCGTGTGCAGCGGGCCGTGTTCCAGCAGGGTCTCGTAGATCAGCCGCGCCTCATGGGTCATGATCCCATCGCGCACCTGTTCGAGGTAATCGCGCAGGTCGCCATAGTTGCGCGTCAGGGCATAAAACGCCCCCCACAGGCGCGGCGCGATCAGCATCGCCTTGCGGCGCAGCAGGTGGCTATAATACCAGCGCTGCCCGCCCAGGGATTCGTCTTTCCAACCCCAGCATTTGCTGATGTCCGGGTCATCGTGCTCGTTGGGCACGCTGCGCTCCCGCCCCGCGATCGCGTGGAACAGGCTCGGCGCTTCGACGTCCTTGATCGGCCAGAACATGGCGAAGCCCACCTCGTCGATGAAGGCTGTCGCGGCCTCGATGGTCTGCACGCGCAGTTCCGGCAGACGGCGGTAACGCCGCGCGCGCTCGCTGGTGATCCAATCCGGCTGGAGAATCAACATGATGACACTCCTCTTTCCTGAGAACAAATATTCTAACACGCGATCTGTAGGGAATCAAAATAAAGGCGTCACAGGCCGTGTCACGCCGCAAGATGTATCCAGCTCGTTTCAGGCATCCCGCGATTGAATGTGGACTTCGCCCAGGATGAAGGCCTGATCCGCGCGGGCGCCAGAGGCCGGGGGAAGGCGTTCGCCGGTGCGCCAGTCGTATACGGCGACCGCGAGCGTATACATTCCCTCTGGGGTGTCCGGTGGGATGACCAGCGCGCGGGCATCGGGCGCCCAACCGTCCGTGGGCAACTGCGCGGTCGGGAGGCGCGCCCGGTCGAATCCGCCATCCTGCTGGGCAATCACGCGGTCATCCGCCGCCAGCAGATACAGGCCGACGGAATAGTCCGCGTCCGGCGGGCGAAGCGCCTGCCACCACAAATCCAAATCCAGGGTCTCGCCCGGCCTGGCTTCCAGAACTGGCGGCAGCGCGTAACACCCCAGCGCGAGTTGATCGCCAAACGTGGCCCGCGGGCCGGCGGGGATGCGCTGGTACAGTTCCGCTACCAGAACGCCCAGCACGTAGCGGCGCGTCTGCACGGCGTCCGGAGGCAGCGCATCCAGCGCCTCGAAGCGGACGGCCCAGCCCGCATCGATCAGCCAGGTCCGCTCCGCCGGACGCGGCTGCGCCAGCCAGCCTTCCAGAGGCACAATCGGCACCGGTGTGTTCAACTCGCGGCGGAGATAGTAAGTCAGGCTGTAGGGTTCGCCGCGCAGCACGAACGTGTCACCGGGGCGCGCTTCGACGGCCATGCCGCGCGCCAGGCCGCGCCAGTCCGGGGTGATGTACGGCCAGAAATCCGGATAGCGAACCAGGCCCAGGACGACAAACAGACCGGCGGCAACCGGGGCGATCAGCCGTCCGGGCCGGTAGCGGTTCACCCAGGCCAGCCCTAACCCGAACAGGCTGTACACGCCCGCCAGGGTGAAGATCATGTTGCGTTCGATGAACCAGGCAAAGCGCGTGTTGATCAGCAGACTCAAACCCAGCGGGACGGTCAGCCACAAGAGGAGCAGGAGTCCGGCCCGGGTCTTCCGACCGCGCCAGATCGCCGCCGCGCCCAGCAGCGCCAGCGTGAAGCCCAACAGATAATCGCCGTTGAATACCCGGTCCAGGTAGGCCCGAACGGCAAAATCGGCGTCGCGGACGGCGTAGCCCAGCCCTTCCCCGCCGTGCTGGATCTGGACCCAGAGCGACGGCAGCCAGGGCACGAACAGCAAGCCGCTGACGGCCAGCGCGGCCCCCAGCCGCCACAGCCCTCGCCAGCGCAGCGTGAGCAGACCGTGCAGCCCCAGGACGACCGCCATCCAGGCGCCGAAATAATGGGTGTAGAGCAGGCTTGCTTGCAGGAAGGCAACGGCGACCAACCCGACACGGCCCTGGCCCTCGGACCGCCCTTCAGAAATCGGAAAGCGCCGCCATGCCGGGGGAAGCTGGCGGCACCACCGGTCGTAGGCCCACACCAAAGCCGCCGCCAGCGCGAAAAAGAGCGTGTAGTGCCGCGCCAGGCGGCCAAAGTAAATCAAAAAGAGCGACCCGGTGGTGAGCAGGGCCGCGTAAAAACCCGCCCGGCGGCCAAACCAATCCGCGCTCAGGCGGTAGGTCAGGGCCACGCCAAGCACGGCGCACAGGCCGGACAGCCAGCGCAGGGCGATTTCGCTGTCGCCCGTGAAGCGGGTATACAGCCAGCCGAGGATGAAGTACAGCGGCGGGTGCACGCCGCGCTCGGTCGCAAACTGCCAGACATGACCCAGATCGCCCTCCAGGTCGACCGCCATCCAGCTTTCATCTTCCCACAGGCTGACCTGCTGGGTGCCGATCAGAACCAGGCCGCTGGCGAGCAGCAAGACCGCCAGCACACCGATCCAGGTCCGCGCCGGGAGGGGGTGGCTGCGCATGGCGATGGGATGGGTAAGCATCGTGATCAGCCGCCGAAGTGATTGCGAGAGTGAATTCTCGTTGACTCTTGGGAAAGCGGAACTCGTGACCCACTCCCCCGGATGTGCATTGCGACGTTGTTATTTCGAGGGTGCACACGAGTAATAGCAAGTTCATTATAAACACAACCGGCCGGGAGATCAATTTCCCGGTCGGCGAGACTTTCAAGATGCAGCCACCTTCAGGTTACTCGCGCGAGAAGGTCGAGCCGAGCGCGCCCGGTGGATCGGAGCGCAGGAAGTTGCGCAGTACCCGCCGCAACCGGACCGGCGCGTAACGCATCAGCCAGTCCACCGCCCCACTGGAGACCATCAGCAGAGTCAGGATCATCAGCACCCAGGGCACCGCGTTGACCAGCACCAGCGGGAAATCCGTCGTCTGCTGAATCGTGCTCGCCAGGACGCGCAGCCCGGCAAACAGGTACGCGCCAAAGGCAACCCGGACCGGATGCCACCCACCGAAGATCACGATCGCCAGCGCGATCCAGCCGTCGCCGCGCATCACGGGCGGATTGGCCCAGCCCGCCTTGATCGCCAGCGCGTAGCTCGCCCCGGCCAGGCCGACCAGCGCCCCGCCCAGCGCCGTGTACAGGTAGCGCGTGCGATTGACATTGGTGCCGCGCGCGAAGGCCGTCGCCGGACGCTCACCAACCGCGCGCAGGGCCAGCCCCCAGCGCGTGCGGTACATCACGTACCACGTCCCAAACAGCAGCAGGAAGCTGAAATAGATCAGGATATTGTGGTTGAACAGGAAATTGCCCAGGAAAGGCACGTCCGCCAGCAGCGGGATCGGCACCGTCGGGAAGGTCGGCCCCGGACGTCGGGTGTAATTCTGGCCGAGAAACTGGGCCAGGTCCGCCGCCAGCATCGTCAGCACGAATCCAACCGCCACCTGGTCCTGGCGCAGCTCGATGCTGGCTACGACGATCAGCAGCGCCACCAGCACGCCGGCCAGCACGCCCGCCAGCAGCCCGGCCACGGCGCTGCCCGTCGTATACGCCACCACGAACGACAGCATCGCCGCCAGGGTGATGCTCCCGTCCAGCGACAGGTTGATCACCCCCACCCGCTCGGTGATGGTTTCGCCAATGCTGGCGATCACCAACGGGGTGGCGTTGGCGATCACCGATCCCAGAATCCGCGAAAGCTCATCCATGTGCTTCCTCCTTGGGCGGGATCGACGTCGTCTCGATGACCGCGGTCTGGCGTCGCGCCCGCTGCCGGGCGCTGATCCCGTTGGCCAGGATGAACACCAGCACCAGGATGCCCTGCACCACACCCGCCAGGCTTTGATCGAGCTGGAGCGCGATGTTCAGGCGTGTGCTGCCGACCATGATCGCCGCGAAGAAAAAGGCCACGACGGGCACCCACAGCGCCCGCGTGCCCGTGAGCAGCACGACCAGTACCCCCAGAAACCCGATCCCGCCGCTGACCAGCGGGCGCAGGTTGCCGTAGGTAAAGAGCACCCGGATCGATCCAGCAATGCCCGCCAGCAGCCCGCAGACCGCCATCGCCAGCAGGGCATTGCGCTGGGTCGGCACACCCAGCAGCAGCGCCGAGCGAGCGCTCTTGCCCAGGGCTTTCAGTTCCAGGCCCCAGTGGGTACCGCGCAGGGCCAGCGTGACCGCCACGAAACTGACGCCCACCACGACCAGCGCCACCAGGCTGACCCGAAAGTCCGAGTTGAGCGGCATCAGCAGCGCCTCCGCCCGAAACGGCGGCGTGGCCTGCCCGCCCTGGTTGCCCCACGGGCCTGAAATCAGATAAATGCCGAAGATATTGGCGAGGTTATTGAGCGCGACGCCGCCGAAAATCTCGTGCACGCCGCCGCGCGTCTTGAGCACGCCCGCCAGCAGCCCCCACAACGCCCCGCCCAGCGCGGCCGCCGCCATCTCCAGGGGAACCAGCAGCACGGGCGGCAAGATGATTTCCTGCGCGACCCAGGTGGCGAAGATCGCCCCCATCACCATCTGCCCCTCGACGCCGATATTCCATAGCCCGGCGGTGAAGGTCACCAGCAGGCCGGTGCAGACCAGCATCAGCGGGATCCAGAAGTTGATCACGCCGGAGAAGCGCGGCACATCCAGCGCGGCCCCGCCCAGCCCCACCCCTTCCCAGATTTTGTCGAACACCTCGCGGGGAGAGGCATTCACCGCCACGATCAGCAGGGCCGTCAAGAGCAGCGCCACCAGCACCGATCCCAGGGCCACGCCGATTCCCATCAAGCGCCGGGCAGTTGTCGACTCTTGCATCATGCGACGGACTCCTTGGCCAGGCGTTGGCCGCCGATCAGATGGCCCAGCTCATCAACCGTCGTCTGGCGCGCGTCGGGCACTTCGCTGATCTGCCCGGCGTAAAAGACCAGAATCCGGTCGCTGTAGGTCACAATTTCATCCAGGTCGGCCGAAGTGAAAACCACCGCCGTCCCTTCCCCGCGCCGGGCCAGGATTTGCTCCCAAATCCAGCGCGCCGATTCGACGTCCAGCCCGCGGGTGGGATGCTCCAGCACCAACAGGCGCGGCGCGGCAGCCATCAACGCCATCAGCACGCGCTGCTGGTTGCCCCCGGAGAGGGTCTCAATCGGACTCTCGGGACGGCCGTAGATATTGTAATGCGCGATCCGCTCGCCCGCGATGCGCCGGGCGCGTTCCCAATCAATCCAGGCCCCTTGCTCCGGGTCCACCAGAGCGAAATGTTCCATCAAGGTCAGCCCGCTGACCAATCCTTCCTCCAACCGGCCCGCCGCGCCAAAACACACCCGCGCCGCCAGATAATCGCGGTAGTGCTTGCCGGTCAGATCCTGGCCGCAGACCCGCACCTGCCCCGCTAGTGGCCGCTGCAAGCCAACGATGGCTCGCGTCAGAAGTTCCTGCCCGCTGCCATCCAGGCCGGCCAGCCCGATCACCTCCCCTGCCCGCACACTGAGGTTGCAGCCCTGGATCGTCACGCGCTCGCTGGTCAGCGCCAGTTCGCGCACTTCCAGCAATGAGTCGCCCAGTGTCACATCCGAGCGCGCCGCCGGAGTGAGTTCCTGGCCAAACATCATGGACACCAGGGCGTTGGTCGTGACCGGCAGATGCGCCTGGCCGACCAGGCTCCCCTGGCGCAGCACGGCCACTTCATCACACAACTCCAGGACATCCTCCAGCTTGTGGGAGACGAACAGCACGGTCAGGCGATCTTCGCGGGCCAGGCGCTTGAGCGCCTCGAACAAAATCGTCTTCTGCTCGGCGGAGATGCCGGTCGTCGGCTCGTCCAGAATCAGGAGGCGCACGCCAAAGGCCAGCAAGCGGACGATCTCCAACTGCTGGCGCTGGGCGATACTGAGTTGTTCAATCAGTGTGTTCGGACCGATCTCGAACCCCAGCCGGCCGGTCAGCTCGGCAAGCTGGGCGCGCGCGCCCTCCCAATCAGGACGCACCGCGCCCGACCGGCCATACACAAAATTCTCCAGCACGGTGAACGGCCCCACGTCCAGCGGGTCCTGCTGCAACATCCCAATCCCGGCCCGGATGGCCCCCTCGGGCGAGGACACGCTCACCGCGCGCCCATCCACGAGGATCTGGCCGCTGTCGGCCAGGTAGAACCCGGAGAGAATCTTCATCAGGGTGGACTTGCCCGCCCCATTCTCGCCGAGGATGCCATAAATCCGACCGTCTTCGAAGTGCAGGGAGATCGCGTTGTTGGCGTGAACCGGGCCAAAGCGCTTGTGAATGGTGCGGACTTCAACGCTCATGTGCACTCCTACAGCCGATAATCACAGGGAAAAAGGGCGACCACCCGCAGGTGGTCGCCCAATTCATCGATCTGGTCAGATTACTGAGCCGAGCTGTCGCCGGTCATCCCTTCAAGGAGTTGCTCCAGATACCACACGCTGCGCGGCGGGACGATCTCGCCTTCGGCCGCCAGCGGGGTGCCATCCTGGAGGTTCAACGGGCCAACCCACAGCCCCAGGCTAAGGCCCTCGTCGTCGATATTCTCGGCAGTGATATCGCCCGTACCAGATTCGGCCAGCATGGCGATGAACTCGTCAAGCTGCGCGGCCTGTTCCTCGGTCAGCGCATCGCCATTGACCCAGCCCACCGGGGTGACACTATTGTCGGTCAGGTCTTCCCAATACGGGGTTGTCCAGGCCCAGCCCTGCTCCCAGGTGCCGTCCTTGACAGCCTGGACAATCTGGACATAGGAGGGACCCCAGTTGAAATACGGCACGCCCAGGCAGACGTCGGGCGCTTCGGCGCAGGCCCCCGCATAGTCGTACGGAATCGCCCAGACAGCCTGGCCTTCCGCCGCCCGTTCGCCCGCCACGACCAGCGCTTCGGTCGTGTCGATGCCGCTGACAACCACGTCCGCGCCCTGGTCAAAGAACAGGTTGGTTTGCTCGGTCGGATCGAGCGTCACGCCGGGGATATTGAACCAGAAGCCGATCCAGGTTACGGTGAAGGTCAGATCGGCGGGGTCCATGCCACGATAGTTCTCGTAGCAGTAGCGCGCGCCCAGGTAGACACTGGAGGCCAGGCGGCGGGTTTCGTAGTTGATTAGCGGCCCAAGATAGCCGATGTTGCCGGTCTCGGTCGCCAGGGCAGCCGCGCAACCCGCGATTTCCTTGCCCCACTCCATCGCGCCCATGACATTGCCCAGGTTCGGTGAGGCTTCGCCGGTCAGGGCATCGTCACCGGACACGTTGATGAAGGTGACGTCCGGATACAAGGCCGCGACAGTGGCGGTATCCTCTTCAAACTCATCAGACGTGGTGAGGATCAGCTTGGCCCCTTCCAGACTGACCATGTCCTCCACCACCTGCTCCAGCGTGGTTTCGGGACGGTCCGCCGCGTTCAGGCTTTCCAGGTACACCATCCGCGCGCCGGGGATCATCTCTTCCACATACTGTCCGGCGGTATAGTGAGCCTCACTCCAACCGTGGTCGTTGTGGGGACCGACGAGGATCATGCCAAACACAAATTCCTCATCGCCCTGGGCGAAACTGCCAGAAGCAGTAGCCAGCATTGCAACCAGAAGGACAAAAATCACCAGAGACCTGCGAGTCATGGAGTTTTTTTCTCCTCTCCTCCAACCACTGTGACACGAGGGCAATCAGGCATCCGACTTGTTTTTTGAATGACGCCTGACAACCTCAGTGTACAGAAATCGGAGGAAAAAGACTAGTCCATTTCGTCTAAGGGATGTCAGGAGACTCGCCAAAGACAAAAAAGGTGTACCGGGATAAATTCTCCCGATACACCCTCGATCACCTGGGGACTAGAGCGAAGGTCAGCTCAGGTGCGCTTCCAACTTGCTCACGATCCGCTCTTTGGGCATGTAGCCCGTCAGCCGTTCCACCGGCTGCCCTTCCTTGAACAGGATCAGGGTCGGGATGC
>CAZHMJ010000165.1:0-11009 GCA_964533805.1 uncultured Anaerolineae bacterium
CCAGTATAGCAAACATCCACGCCTGAAACTGATTAATGGGGCACAGCTAGCGAAACAACAGGCTGCCATCGTGGGTCGGAAGCAGCAGTCCAAATAGGTGCAACCACTACGCGTATAAAGCAAGGCGCGGGTGGTCGGGCTGTAGCTCTCTCGTATCGCATGGGAGCCATCCCGAAGCCGGTTGATTTGGCTTCGGGATGGCTCTTTTTATTTCGAGGGGATGTCTACGGCGTGGCGGGAAGCACGCCCCACACCCGGATGACGGGATCGCCCTCGCCCAGCAGCGCGCCCGCCGAAGCCAGCAGCGTGCCATCCGCGCTGAATAGCAGACGGTTGGGCGTTGAGGTGTGCCCTTCCAGTTGGGCGACGACCTCGCCCGTCTCCACATCCCACACGCCGATGGCATTGGTCGTCAGCCCGGCGACCAGTAGCGACCCGTCCGGGCTGAAGGTGGGCGATTCGGCATAGAGCGAGGTCTCTCCAAGATCGGCGCGCTGCTCCCCCGTGACGCTGTCCCAGATCACCACGTGGCTCGACCCGAAATCGTAGAAGGCCAGCAGCGCCCCGTCCGGGCTGAACGCGAGGTCGTCACATTCTCCGGGTATCTCGGTCACCACATCGCCCGTGGTCACGTCCTTCAGGTAGATGACGCTCTGTTCATCGACCACGGCGGTATGCGCCAGCCGGGTTCCATCCGGGCTGAACGCGAGGGCGCTGAAGAGCGAGGCGGTTTGGGGGGGATTCGTCTTCCAGACCCAGTCCGCCTGTTCGATATCCCACACCCCGATGACGCCGTTGCTTTCGGAAACCCCCAGCAGCGTGCTGTCCGGACTGAAGGCCAGCTCGACAGCCCAGGTCCAGGTGTCCGTGGCGTGCAGTGTGTCACGGATGCGCCAGGTGGTGGTGTCCCACAGGAGGATGCTGTCCGTGGTCGTGCCGGTCGCCAGCAGCGAGCCGTCCGTGCTGAGGGCCATGACGTATTGCAGGCGGCCGTCCTCGCTTTCGTTGGTGGTCAACTGGGCGAGCTGTTCCCCCGTCCTGGACCAGGCCCACACGCTGTCCGCCATGGGGAACGTGCTGGAATGGCCGAGTCCGACCACGTACTGCCCATCCGGGCTGAACATCAGCGGGCGGACTTCCTGCATCGAGAAGTCCGACAGGGTGATCGGCTCCGCGTTGGTCATGATGTCCCACAGCCGGACCGAGGTGTCCATCAGGGAAGCCGCCAGCAGCGATCCATCCGGGCTGAGCGCGATATCCGCCACCACCTGATCCCGGGGGCGGTCGAGGAGGGTGTATTCCTGGGTGAGCAAGGTCTGCGCGCGGGCGACGGTCTCCAGCGTGATCGCTTCTGCCGGGCAGCCTGCCCAGAGCGCCCGCCCAGCCTCGTCGGGGCAGGCATCCCGATCGTTGGTCGCGCCGTCGTCGTCGTCATCCTGACAGGCGTCGCCGGTCCCATTCCCGTCCGCGTCGGCCTGGTCGTCGTTGACGATCGCGGGGCAGTTGTCCTCGCCGTCTGGCAGGCTGTCGCCGTCGGTGTTGGGGCAGCCGCGCAGCGTGCCGGAGTCCTCCGGACAGGCGTCGTTCGGCCCGACCGCGCCGTCGCCGTCCGGGTCGGGACACCCGCTGACATCACCCGCTTCCTCCGGGCAGAGGTCGTCCCGGTCGAGCACCCCGTCCTCGTCGACATCCTGGCAGGCGTCGCCGGTGCCATTGCCATCCGCATCGGCCTGATCGTCGTTGGGAACCTGGGGACAGTTGTCCTCGCCGTCCGGCAGGCTGTCACCGTCGGCGTTCGGGCAGCCGCGCAGCGTGCCGGAGTCCTCCGGGCAGTCCTCGTCCGGCCCGACCGCGCCGTCGCCATCCGGGTCCGGGCAGCCGCTGACCGTGCCCGCTTCTTGCGGACAGAGGTCGGCCGCGTCCGCGACGCCGTCCGCGTCGGCATCCGGGCAGCCGGACAGCGCCGCGACGCCGGCCACCGCCGGGCATTGATCCTGGTCGTTCATGACGGCATCCTGGTCGTCATCCTGGCAGGCCTCGCCGGTTCCGTCGCCGTCGGTATCCGCCTGGAAGGGATTGGCCGTCTCAGGGCAGTTGTCCGCGGCGTCGGCCACGCCGTCCGCATCGCTGTCCGGGCAGCCATTGGCCGTCCCGGCCTCGGCGGGACAGGCATCACAGGCATCGCCCAGATCATCGCCGTCGCCGTTGGCCTGAGTCGCGTTGGCCGTGTCGGGGCAGTTGTCCTCCGCGCTGAGCACGTTGTCGGAATCCGGGTCGGCGGCGATGACCTCGCCCTGGCCGAAGCCGACTCGCACGGCGCTGCGCGTGGTGACGTGGGCCACCGCGTAGGTGAAGCGCATGGCCGCGGTGTCGTTGCTGACGTCGGTCGCCAGTTGGATCGGCGATTGCGGCTGGTTGAACGTCTCCAGCGCGTAGACCATGCAGTACTGGAAGTTCTCTATGGGGCATCCGGCGGGCACGCTCACCGTGTCGCTGCCGCCGGTCATGCTCAGGGCGAAGTCCACGTCGCCGATGGGGATGGTCTGCCCGTCCCACTCGGCCAGGATGTCGTCGTAGGTGCGCGCGCCTTCCGCAACCGTCTGGCGCTCGTGGAAGAAGACGTACCAGCCGGGCGGCACGTCGCGCAGGGTGAAGTCGGATTTGGCGTCCAGCCGGGCGGTCAAGGCCGCGTCGAACGTGCAGCGCAGCGGGGCCATCGGATCGGGCGGCCCGGACGGCTGGGTGTCGCCCACGACCCGGCAGAGCGTCACCCGGCTGCCTTCGGGCGCGTTCCAGGGAACCGGGCCGACGACGGCCCCGGCGTCGTCCTGGATCAGGGGATGGCCCGCCGGCTGGAGCAGATTCGACGCCAGCAGGACCAGGATAAGCGCGACGATGAGGACTCCTGGGATGAGGAAGGTCAGAAGCTTCTGGCGAGAGGGGTTGGACAACATCCGTCAGTTTCCTTTCCAGTCATGTATTCAGGGATCAGACCCCAGCGGTGGCGGTGGATGGTTTTGCGAACCATGATCCGAGCTTCGACGCGCGGGGTAGCACCACAGAATAGCGTGTGAGTGATGCGATCGAAAGCTGGCATGGGAGCACGCCGAGGACTCAAGTCCCCGGCTAGGGATACGAAGTCCGCTGATGCAGTTTTACTAAATAGTACAGGTACGAGCATGGGCCATCTCAGGCTGGCTGATACCATGATTATTTACTTAATCTGCATAAGCGGACTCAAGGCGTGGGCGCTTTTCGAGTCCACTTGAGTGGACTTTGTGTTCGTAGCCCGCGACTTGAGTCGCGGGCGATCCGACCGCCGCCATTGCTGAACTCACAACCACGCGATTTTGTGATCCTACCACGCGCGACCCGCACCGCGACAAATAGCATTATACTCGCGAACGTATGCCGCCGTTTTTCACATTCGCGCTCCCGAAACGACCCTGGGTACAATCGGCCGGTCAGTGTTTTGCGCTCCCGCCACGAAAGGAACTCGCTATGTCTCTGGACGGAGCTTCTATCCGCGCCGCTATCGCCTCCGCCGAAACCCCGTCGCCCTTTTCCGGCGTGGTGCGCGTCCAGCAGGGGGCTGAGGTCATTTTCCAGAAGGGCTACGGCTTCGCCAACCGGGCCGAGCGCATCCCCAACACACCCCATACCCGCTTCGGGATCGCCTCCGGCGGCAAGGGGTTCACGGCGGTGGCCGTGATGCAGCTCGTCCAGGCGGGCAAGCTGAGCCTGGAGACGCGTCTGGCCGACTGCGTGGACGCGGCCTTCCCGCGCTTCGATCCCGGCATCACCCTCTCCCACCTGCTCAGCCATACCTCCGGCATCCCGGACTACTGCGACGAGGAACTGGGCGACGACTTCGAGGCCCTGTGGCTGGAACGGCCGTCGTACACCATGCGCACGCCGCGCGACTTCCTGCCCATGTTCCAGGAGCGGCCGATGAAGTTTACGCCGGGGGAGCGCTTCAGCTACAGCAACGCGGGCTTCATCCTGCTCGGCCTGGCGGTGGAGCAGGCCGCCGGGCAGCCCTACACCGAGTATGTCACCCAGCATGTCCTGGCCTCGGCGGGCATGGCCGACAGCGGCTTCTTCGCCCTGGATCGGCTCCCGGCGCGCACGGCGCTGGGCTACATCGAGGAGGAGGACGGCGGCTGGCGCACCAACCTGTTCGCCCTACCGGTGATCGGCGGGCCGGACGGCGGCGTGTTCACCACCGCGCCGGACATGGCCGCGTTCTGGGCGGCGCTGCGTTCCGGCCGCCTGCTGGACCCGGCCCTGGTGGCGGCAATGTTCACCCCGCGCGTGGCGACCAACGACAAGGGCGGGGCGTATGGGTTGGGCTGCTGGCTGAAGCGGCAGGGGGAGACGGTCACGGACTGCACCCTGATCGGCAGCGATCCCGGCGTGGCCTTCCTCTCGACCGTGCTGCCCGGCGCGGACATCCAGATCACGGTGATCGGCAACACGTCCGACCCGGCCTGGGCCGTCTACGACGCGATCCGGGCGGCGGTGGGGTAGCGCAGGCTGCGCCGAGGCAAGAGGCAGGGAGACAAGAGGCCAGAGAAAAGCGTCGAAGCGTCAACGTCGCGTCGGAATTGATGAAGCTTTTCAGAAATGATCCAGCAACGGGATCGATACGCCATCTGATGAGATTTGACAAACAAGATCGGTAAGCAGGTATCTCTACAACCTCACCCCCTGGCCCCCTCTCCGCATGCGGAGAGGGGGAGTCGAGCAAGGCGAGACGGGGGTGAGGTTGACGTGTCATTACCCAACTTGTTCAGCAACATTCATTAGGGGCGGTTCGCGAGCCGCCCCGGCCGGCCGGTCGTCCCTACAACGGTCTGCGGCGTGACCGAATCAATTGGCTAACCTTCATGAATTCCGACGTGCGTGGACTCGAACGGTCTGCGGCCCGAAGATGCGAGTCGTGAGCGCGGCTGAGGGCCGCTTGGACGCTTTTTCTTGTCTCCTGACTCTGGCCTCTTGCCTCTTTTTTCCCCGGCCTCTGTTACAATCGGCCCCGTATCTCACTGACCGCTAACCGTCGAAAGCTGATTGCTCCCATGCGTCTGTTTGTTGCCACCGGAATCTTCCACCCCGAATCGGGCGGACCTGCCACGTATCTGCACGGCCTGCTGCCGGAAGCCGTCGCTGCCGGGCACGCGGTGCGCCTGCTGACTTTCGGCGATCCCACCCCGCGCGATGGCGAATACGGCTACCCGGTCCGGCGTATCCCGCGCGGGCCGTTCCCGCTGCGCCCGCTGGCCTACCTGCGCTACGCCCTGGCCGCCCGGCCGGAACTGGCCTGGGCCGATCTGGTCTACGTCCAGGGGACGGGCCTGCCGCTCTACGGGGGCGAGTCGCCGCGCGTGCTGAAGGTGGTCGGCGATCCGGCCTGGGAGCGCGCCGTGCGGCTGGGCTGGGTCCCGCCGACCGAGGACATCGATGCCTTCCAGACCCGGCGCTATGCCCCCCACATCGAATATATCAAAGCCGCCCGCGACCGCGAGGCGCGGCGCATGGCCCGCGTGATCGTGCCCAGCCAGTACCTCAAGCGGATGGTGGTCGGGTGGGGCGTGGAAGAATCGCGCGTCCAGGTGATCTACAACGCCCTGTCGGAAGGGGCGGTCTCAGACCGCGCCAGCCTGAGCCGGGCCGAGGCGCGCGCCCAGGCCGGGCTGCCGGACGCGCCGGTGCTGCTGTGCGTGGCGCGCCTGACCGCCTGGAAGGGCGTCGGCCCGCTGATCCGCGCCGTCGCCGCCGTGCCGGACGCGCGCCTGATCGTGGCCGGGGATGGCCCGCTTCTGGACGAGTTGCGCCAGATGGCCGCTGAAAGCGGCGCGGCGGAGCGTATCCAACTGCTGGGGCGCGTGCCGCGCGAGCGGGTGGCCGTGCTGATGCGCGCCGCCGATTACACCGTGCTCTACTCCGGCTACGAGGGCCTGTCTCACACCCTGCTGGAGAGCCTGCACGCCGGGACGCCGGTCATCGCCAGCGACAAGGGCGGCAACCCGGAGGTCGTCATCCACGATATCAACGGTCTGCTGGTGCCTTACGTCGATCAGGAGGCCCTGACCGAGACGATCCGCGCGGCCCTGCAACCCGGCGTGCGCGACCGGCTGGCGGCGCGGGCCGAGGACGGCCTGGAGCGCTTCACCTGGGCGCGCCTGGTGCGCGACACCCTGGCCTGCCTGGAAGGCGCGGCCAGATAAAGCAGAGACAAGAGGCAAGTGGCGGAGAGGCAAGAAGAAGCGTCGAAGCGGCAAGCACCCAAGCGTCTTGTCGCGTCGGGGTATGTCGATGCCGCGTTCGCCCGTGCCGCTTCTATCTCTGGCTGAATGCTAAGCACTGAATGCTGATCGCTGTTTTTCCGTGGAGCCTGGAAGATGTCTCGATTCAACCTGATTGGGCTGGCCGCCGTGACGGTCTTCCTGATTGTGCTGGCCGTGCAGCCGGTGGAAGCGCACCTGGCCGGGCTGAGCCTGGTCGATGATGGCTTCTACTACCTGGGTTACGCGCGCCATCTGGCCCTGGGGGACGGCCCCACGTTCGACGGCCGGGTGATGACCAACGGCGTGCAGCCCTTGTGGGCGCTGCTGCTGACCGGTCTGGCTGTGCTGGAGAGCGATCCGGTGCGCCTGATGCAGGCGAGCCTGATCCTGGCCGCCGGACTGGTCGCAGGCTCCGTCCTCGCGCTGAACCGGGTGCTGCGCCGCTTCTTCGGCACCGAGACGGGCGGCCTCGCCCTGCTGTTTTACCTGGCCCTGATCGCCACCCCCCAGCTCGTCCTGACTGGGATGGAGACGCCGGTCAACCTGGCGAGCCTTTGCCTGGCGTTGGCCGGGGTGCTGGCGATCCGGCGGGCCGCCTTCTGGCCGACCGTGGGCGCGGGTCTGCTGGTCGGGCTGGCCTGCCTCGCGCGGGTGGACAACCTGATCCTGACCCCGGCTTTTGCCCTCCTGCTGGCCTGGTCGAACGGCAGCCTGCACGCGGCCCTGGCGCCAGGCGTGGCGCCGGGCGTGGCGCAGGGGCCGCGCCGGTTTGGGCCGATCGTGCGCTCCACGCTGATTCTGGCCCTGCCGGTGATCGTGTTGTTCGGCGGCTACCTGCTGCTCAACCTGAGCGCTTTCGATCGGCCCCTGCCGGTCAGCGGGGATGTGAAAGCTGCCCATCAGGCGGTCGAAGCGGCGGCGCTGGGCGGGCGCTTCAGCCCGGCCTACCTGGGGCAGACCACGTTGGACGCGCTGGCCCAGATTCCCACGATTTTCAATCACTATCTGAATACCCTGCTGCTCTCGTTTTCCCCCTGGACTTTGCTGGCCCGGCTGGGGCTGGCCCTGGGCATCGGCGCGGGGATCGGGTGGCTCCTCCTGCGGCGGAAGCCGCGCCCGGCCATCCGGCTGGGCCTGACGCGGGCCGATGGGGTGCTGATAGCCGGCTGCGGGGCGCTGGTGGCCGCCCACGTCTGGGCGTTTCATTTTCAGTTGGGCGCGCGCTACGCCTTTTTGAACTGGTACTACGCGCCGGAGTACATCTTCCTCACCCTGGCGGCGGGCGGCGTGCTGCATCTCATGGGCAAGGTCGCGGGCGATCCCCGGACGGTTGACCGCCTGCTGCGCCTGGGACTGGCGGCCTGCCTGCTGGTGAGCAGCCTGGTGATGCTGGGCCAGTTCCTGGGCCGGAGCAATCCCCTGCAACCGCTGCTGGCCCATTACCGGGCGGTCGAATGGGCCAACCAGCACGTCCCGCCCGAAGACGCGATTGGCTCATTCAATGCCGGGGTGGTCGGCTATTTTTCCGTGCCGCCCGTGATCAACCTGGACGGGCTGATGAACGATGCGGAGATTCTGGCCGTCGTGCGGGGGGAGGCTTCCCTGGTGGACTACCTGGAGCGCCACGAGATCGGCTGGATCATGGACTACGTGGCCGGAACCTGGACTCAAACGGACGGCCAGCCCTTCCACGGCATCCCCGCCGATCGGTTGGAGGTGGCCCATGCCCAGCCATTCACCAACTACGGCTTCGTCGACTCGACCTTCTACGTGCTGCGCTACCGGCCCCAGGCCGTTTCCGAGCCTTGAAAGCACCTCCCCGCGCAACCATCCTGATTTCGCCTGCTTTCTCTCCTGACCCGCCCGGTTTGTGGATCCTCGCCTATAATGAAAACGTCACCACAAGGGGGATTGGATATGGCTTCGATTTCGTTTGTGTTGAACGGCCAGCCGGTCACGGTCGAGGCCGACCCGGAGACGCCGCTGCTGTGGGTGCTGCGGGATACGCTCGGCCTGACCGGGACGAAGTATAGCTGCGGGGAAGGGGTGTGCGGCGCGTGCAGCGTCCTGCTGGACGGCGCGCGCGTCGAATCGTGTTCCACGCCGGTCGGCGAGGTGGCCGGGCTGGCGGTCGTGACCATCGAGGGCCTCTCCGAAAACGGCGATCACCCGCTCCAGCGGGCCTGGATCGCGGAGAGCGTGCCGCAGTGCGGCTACTGCCAGCCGGGGCAGCTCATCGCCGCCGCCGCGCTGCTGGCCGAACATCCGCAGCCCACCGACGCGCAGATCGACGACGCTATGAACGGCGTGATCTGCCGCTGTGGGACGTACAACCGCATCCGGCGCGCCATCCACCGCGCCGCCGAAGAGATGGGAGGGGCCTCATGACCGACCTCAGCCGCCGGGATTTCTTCAAAGTGAGCGCCGGGGTCGGGACCGGGCTGGTGCTGGGCTTCGTCCTGCCGCCCCAGGCGCGGCCCGCCCGCCCGGCCGCCGCCCAGACTGGCGGGGCCTTCGTCCCCAACGGTTACATCCGCATCGCCCCGGACAACACGATCACCCTGATCGCCCACCGGACCGAGATGGGCCAGGGCGTCCAGACCGCGCTGCCGATGATCCTGGCCGACAACCTGGACGCCGACTGGAGCCTGATCCGGATCGAGCAGGCGCCCGCCGACCGGGCCTATGGCGACCAGGCGACGGGCGGCAGCGTCAGCATTTCCGGTTCGTACCTGACCCTGCGCCAGGCGGGCGCGGCGGCGCGGGCGATGCTGGTCAGCGCCGCGGCCACGACCTGGGGTGTCGACCCGGCCGAGTGCCGGACCGAGCTGAGCCAGGTGATCCACGAGGCCAGCGGCCAGCGCCTGACCTATGGCGAACTGGCTGAAGCGGCGGCCCTGCTGCCCGTGCCGGGCGTGCGCGGCCTGCCGATGAAAGACCCCAGCGAGTTCCGGATCATCGGCACCCGGATGGGGCAGGTGGACAATCCGGCCTTCGTGACCGGCCGGGCCGTCTACGCCAGCGATGTGCGCCTGCCGGGGATGCTCTACGCGGTGGTGGCGCGCTGCCCGGTCTTCGTCGGCGGCCAGCTCGCCAGCCTCGAGTCGAGCGCGGCCGAAGCCGTGCCCGGCGTGCGGGCCGTGGTGGAAATCCGCAGCGGCGTGGCCGTGGTCGCCGAGTCGACCTGGGCGGCCTGGATGGGCCGCGACGCGCTGGACATCACCTGGGACGAAGGCCCCAACGCCGCGCTGGACGACGACTCGATCCGGGCGACGCTGCTGGAAGCCCTGGGCGACTTGGAGCCGGTCCAGCCGGAGGGCGAGATCGTCCGCTACATCGAGACGCTATACGAGCTGCCCTACCTGGCCCATACCACGATGGAGCCGATGACCTGCGTGGCCGACGTGACTCCGGAACGCTGCGAGGTCTGGGCTCCAACCCAGGACCGCCAGTCCGCGGCCAGGGTCGCGCGCAGCGCCAGCGGCGCGGGCGAGGTGATCGTTCACGTGCCGCCGGTTGGCTGCGGCAGCGGGCGGCGGCTGGAAGTCGACTACGTGCAGGAGGCGGTCGAGATTTCGCGGGCGGTGGGCGCGCCGGTCAAGCTCTTCTGGCCGCGCGAGGACGACCTCCAGCACGACTACTACCGCCCCGGCAGCCTGCACCGGATGCGCGCCGGGCTGAACGCCGACGGCCTGCCCATCACCTGGGAACACCATATCGCCGCGCAGGGCATCCACGGCGGGGGCGTGGTCGATGGCGCGCAGGGGATCGCCTACAACTTCCGCCAGCAGGTGCGCGGCCAGCCGGTCCAGTTGCCGATCCCGGTCGGCTACTGGCGGGCGGTGTTCAACAACAACAACGCCTTCGCCAACGAATGCTTCCTGGACGAGATCGCCACCGAGACCAGCCGCGATCCGCTGGAGCTGCGCCTGGCCCTGCTGGCCGAGGACGCGCCGCTGCGGGCCGTGCTGGCAAAAGCCGCCGCCGAAGCTGATTGGGGTTCGCCTTTGCCGGAAGGCCGCTTCCGGGGGCTGGCCTGCCATTCCACCTGGGGCGCGACCCACGTCGCGCACGTGGTCGAGGTCTCGGTCAGCGGGGGCGAGTTCAGGGTCGAGCGGGTGGTCAGCGCCGTGGACTGCGGCATCGCCATCAATCCGGACATGATCGAGGCCCAGATGGAGGGCGGCTTCGCCTTTGGGCTGAACAATGTCCTGAACGGGCAAGCGACCTTCGCCAATGGGCGGGCCGAGCAAAGCGGCTTCCGCAACTACCGCTTGCTGCGCCACACCCAGATGCCGCCGGTCGAAGTCCACATCCTGCCCAGCACGGACAATCCAAGCGGGATGGGCGAGATGAGCGGCCCGCCCAGCGAGCCGGCGATCGTCAACGCGATCAGCGCCGCGACGGGCCGGCGCATCCGCCGCGTGCCTATCCGGGCGGAGGATTTGGCGTAGGGCTGCGCAACCTCCGGTTGCGCCGAGGCAAGAGGCAGGGAGTCAAGAGGCAAGAGAAAAACAGGGCAGGGCGTGTGATCCGGATGGGTCCGCGCCCTGCCTTTTTCGTGGGATCAACGTAGCGTCGGTAGCACCGCAGAATAGCGTGGTTGGGCGAGCCAATCGGAAGGCTGCGCGGAACACGCCAGGGACTCAAGTCCCCGGCTAGGGATACCCAGTCCGCTGATGAAGGTTAACAAATTAATCCGGCAATTGGGCGTGGCCTGAT
>CAZHMJ010000166.1:0-10999 GCA_964533805.1 uncultured Anaerolineae bacterium
TCAGCGGACTTTGTGTCCCTAGCCTGCGACTTGAGTCGCGGGCGATCCCCGGCCGATGCCTCCCGATTTTGGCGTGTGAGTAACCGGATTATTTTGTAAAAGTTCATCAATTCCGACACTACACGATCACCGCCACATCAGGAGGAGCACCCCATGCAGGCCTACGGCTCAGGCTTCGCGCGCATTTACAACATCCGCTGGGCTGGATTTGCCCGGCACGTCGCCCCGCTGCTGCGGGCCTACTACGAGGCCCAGCCGGCCAACGGCGCGCCGCGTGCCCTGCTCGACCTGTGCTGCGGGACGGGCCAGCTTGCCCTGGCCTTCCTGGAACAGGGCTACCACGTCACCGGGCTCGACCTCTCGCCGGACATGCTGGCCTTCGCCCGGGCCAACGCCGCCGCCTACGTCGACTCCGGCCAGGCGCGTTTCGTGGAGGGCGACGCGGCGGACTTCCGGCTGGACGCGCCGGTCGGGCTGGCCGTCTCCACCTTCGACGCGCTCAACCACCTGCCCGATCTGGGCGCGCTGGCGGGGTGTTTCGCCTCGGTCTATCGCGCTCTGGTCGCCGGGGGCGTGTTCATCTTCGACCTGAACACCTGGCGCAAGATGATCGACTGCAACACGATCCACATCCACGATGCGCCCGACCTGCTGCTGGTCCAGCGCGGCGTCTACGGCGGCGGGGAGCGGGCCTGGAATCAGATCACGGGCTTCCTGCCGCATGGGGACGGGCCGCTGTTCGAGCGCTTCGAGGAGACGATCTACGAGACCGTCTTCGCCCTGGCCGACGTCCGGGCCGCGCTGGAAACGGCCGGCTTCCGGCGCGTCCACTTCGCGCACGAGCAGCGCCTCGATCAGCCCGTGGCCGATCCCGAAACGCTGGAGCGCGCCTTCGTCATCGCCCACCGCTGAGACGGACAAACCGCCAAGTCGCCAAGGACGCAAAGGAAAAAAGGAGAAAAGCAAAAGGAATTCTCGGAGAATTTAAGAGTAATATTATCGGCTATCTCCGCGTCTGAAACAGTAGAGTTCATTCACGTTGAAAGAGATAGCCCGCATGTCCACCCCCATCCATCCCCAGACCCACATCGGCACGGTCGGCCTGTCCGTGGCCGATCTCGACCGTTCGATCCGCTTCTACACGGACGTGATCGGCCTGCGCCTCCAGGGGCGTGACAACGGCTCCGCCGACCTCGGCGCGAACGGCACACCCTTGCTCCGCCTGAGCGCAAAGCCGGGCGCGTGGCGAACCACCCGCACCACGGGGTTGTACCACTTCGCGGTGCTCGTCCCTACCCGTCCCGACCTGGCCCGCGCCCTGACCCGCATCGCGGAGACCAAAGCGCCCGTCCAGGGCTTCGCCGATCACCTGGTCAGCGAGGCGATCTACCTGTCCGACCCGGACGGGCACGGCATCGAGTTGTACCGCGACCGCCCGCGCGAGACCTGGCGTGGCGCGGACGGCCAGATCGCCATGGCGACCGACCCACTCGATCTCGACAATCTGCTGGCCGAGCTGGACGGCGCACCCGCCGGGGATGCCTACGCCCTGCCCCCCGGCACGACGATCGGGCACATCCACCTGCACGTCAACCATCTGGAGACAGCCCGGCGCTTCTACGCGGACACGCTCGGCTTCGACCCGGTAACGGCCATGCCCTCGGCCCTGTTCGCCTCGGCGGGCGGCTACCACCATCACCTGGGCCTCAACACCTGGGCCGGGGTCGGCGCGCCACCCGCGCCGGAAAGCTCCGCCCGGCTGGAGTGGTACACGATCGACCTGCCGGACGAAACCGCCCGCGAAGCCGTCCTGGCCCGGCTGGATGCGGCGGGCCTGGCAGTCTCCGATCACCCCGCAGGCGTGCGCGTCGACGACCCGGCCGGCACGCCGGTCGTGCTCCGCGTCAGCCCGGATACCAGATGACACGCGGGTCGTCGGCCGCGCGCTGGTAGCTGTAGGCCGCGTCGATCAGGCGGGCCAGGTCGTAGGCGGGCCGCCAGCCCAGCACGAATTTGGCCTTGGTGTTGTCCAGCCAGGTCGAGTGGTAGACCGTGGGCACGTCCACCGAAGGCAGGCCGCGCGTCGCGGACAGGTATTCGGCCACCGCCCGGTAATTGACCGGCTCGTCCATGCAGATGTTGAACAACTGCTGGCGGGCTTTGGGATTATCCAGCGCGGCCAGGATCGCGCCGACCAGGTCGTCCACGTGGACGAAGTTGCGCTGCACGGGCTGGCCGTCCGGATCGAGCATGACCGGGACGGTCTGGGTCCGGGCGTATTCATCCGCGCGCTCCGGCCCGACCAGATCGCGCCAGCGCGGCCCGCCAAAAACATCCTCCCCGAAGGACAGCGCGTACTTGAAGTCGTCCTTCTCCATGATCCAGGGCGCGCGCAGGCAGCAGCCGTTGAGATCGTACTGGATGTAGTACTGCTCCAGCATAACCTCCTCCAGCACCTTGGAGAGCGCGTAACAGCCCGGATAGGGTTTGTGCTTGTGCTCCTCGGTGACCGGGATCGCGCGGGGATAGACGAAATGGCCGACGCTGTTATCCCCGCCGATCAGGATGAACTGCCGGAAGGTCGGGCTGAGCCGGCAGGTTTCCAGCAGCCAGAACATGCCCTTGACCGAGACATCCATCACGATTTCGGGCGTCTCCTTGACCGTCGCCGCGTGGACGACGTGGGTGATCCCGTCCAGGGCTTCCTCCACCACGTCGCGGTATTCGATCGAGCCGCGAATTACCTCCAGCCGGGGCTGGGGCTCCAGCATGCGGTTGTGGCACAGCGCCCGCAGGCTGAACCCGGCATAGGCCGGACTCGCCAGCAGCCGCCGGATGAAAGCCTGCCCGACCTTGCCCGTCGCCCCCGTCACCAGAATCTTGCCGCTGCCAGCCATGGGTCTCGCCTCCTGAGTCACTTGTGCGCTGACTCGATCATAGCCGATTCTCTTCCCGCCAGATACGTTTCAACTCAACACAGATTGCACGGATGACACGGATTTTCACGGTTTATCCACGAAACAAAAAAACCGTGTTCATCCTTTGATTCCGTGTCATCCGTGTTGAATTGAGCGAGTTTCCGAAAATGGTGACAAAGAGGAGGTGGGCGCCGGGCTGTCGGGGATTGGAAATCCCCGACTCAGGATATGAAGTCCTCCGGACTGATGACCCGCTTTTAGTCCGGAGGACTTTTCTTCAGAGTCGTGGATTTATGAACCTTTACAAAATAATCCGGTAATCACATTGATCGTGATTGAAGGCGTCGGCCGTCCGATCGCCCGCGACTCAAGTCGCGGGCTAGGGACACAAAGTCCGCTGATGCAGATTAAGTAAATAATCATGGTATCAGCCAGCCTGAGATGGCCCATGCTCGTACCTGTACTATTTAGTAAAACTGCATAAGCGGACTCAACGACCCGAAGCATCAGGCCACGAGCCTGCTTCAGCAGGGGTTTGACTGTGTAGCCGGGGACTTGAGTCCTCGGCGGTGGACCGGCGCGCGCCTCCATTGGCACTCGCCCAATTACCGGATTAATTTGTTAACCTGCATCAATCCGCGACCGGGCGCTGACGCATCCGTGTTGCATTGAAAGGTCATCCTCCGGATCGCACCCGTGAAAATCGGGCCGCAGGCGGTATAATTCGCCAATCTTCAATGCAACCGAGGAACCGGGCATGACTCTCATTCTGGGGATCGAATCAAGCTGTGACGAAACCGCCGCCGCCGTCGTGCGCGACGGGCGGACGATCCTGTCCAACGTGGTCGCCTCGCAAATCGACCTGCACGCGCCGTATGGCGGCGTCTTCCCGGAGGTCGCCTCGCGCGCCCACGTGGAGGTGATCGGCGCGGTCGTCCACCAGGCCATGGACGAGGCGGGTTTGACCTACGCCGACCTGGACGCCGTCGCCGTGACGCGCGGCCCCGGCCTGGCGGGCAGCCTGCTGGTCGGCGTCAACTACGCCAAGGGCCTGGCCTTCGCCAGCGGATTGCCCCTGGTCGGAGTCAACCACCTGGAAGGGCACATCTACTCGCTGTGGCTGACCGAGGCCGCCGACAGGTTGGCCTTCCCGCTGGTGTGTCTGATCGTCTCCGGCGGGCATACCGAGCTGGTGCTGGTCAAGGATCACGGCCGCTACGATCACCTGGGCGGCACCCAGGACGACGCGGCGGGCGAGGCCTTCGACAAGGTGGCCCGGTTGCTCCACCTGAGCTACCCCGGCGGCCCGGCCATCCAGCAGGCGGCGGCGGGCGGCAACGCCAAAGCCTATCCCTTCGCCAAGGCCAAGACCGACGCGCCCTATGATTTTTCGTTCAGCGGTCTCAAGACCGCCGTGCTGCGCGCGGCGACCGTCCAGCCCCGGCCGGGCCAGCCCCGCCAGCGCGGGGAAGAATCCGACGCGCCGCTCAAGCCCGACCTGCGCGTGGCGGACGTGGCGGCCAGCTTCCAGCGGGCGGTGGTGATGGCCCTGGTGGACAAGACGCTCCAGGCCGCGAAGGAATTCGGCGCGACGGCGATCCTGCTGGCGGGCGGCGTGAGCGCCAACAAGGCCCTGCGCGAGGAGATGAGCAAGGCCTCGCCGCTGCCGGTCTACACGCCCCCCCTGCACCTGTGTACGGACAACGCGGCCATGATCGCGGCGGCGGGCACCCAGCGCTTCCTGCAAGGCCAGCGCGACGACCTGGCGCTGGACGTCCAGCCGATGTGGCCGATCATCAGCCTGGCGGCGATGGGCGGATAGCGGTCAGCTCTCAGCAATCAGCGGTCAGCAAAAACGCGGGCGGCGATGATGCGTGCCCGCGTTTTTTGTCGCGGCGGAATCGCGATTCCGGCGTCGGGGAGTCAATCGGGTATCATCCCCCGCGCGCTCCCGGCAAGATCGGGCGCATGGCGTGCCCGCGGACGGGTCACGATGCAGAACATCGACGTGCCCCGTCCCTACACGCCCGCCCTACGCATACCTCGCCACGAACGCCGCCACCGTGTCGAAGACGGTGCCCATCTCCACGTCCAGGGTGAGGAGGTGGTCGCTCTGTTTCAGGGCCAGGGTGTGCAGGCGATCCTTGGGTGTCCCAGCCAGAGACTCAATCTTCGCCAGGTTCCAGAAGGGCACGGTGCGGTCGCCCTCGGAGTAGACGAGCTGGAGCGGCGCGGTCAGGCGCGGCAGGCGTTCCGTCACGACCTGCATCATGGCGTACAGCTCGGCCAGGGCCGCCAGCGGGAAGTGCCCGTAGCCCGCCCGACCGATCTCCGGCTCGCCCTGCTGGGCCTGGATGGTGCGCATCCGGGAGTCGATGCGGTAGAAGTTCTCGTCCGGGCGCTTGGCGGTGTAGTGCCAGACGAGCTTGAGGTAGCGGGCGTAGGGCATCAAGGCCTGGTCGAAGCCGATCGGCCCGGCCAGGGAGACGACGCCGTCCGGCTGCTCGCGCGTGCCCAGGTTCAAGGCCAGCGCCCCGCCCATGCTCAGGCCGATCACGAACACCTTGCGGCACAGCCCGCGCAGCAGGGTGTAGCCATCCAGCGCGCTGCCGTACCAGTCCTGCCACGTTGTGCGGCGCAGGTGGGTGATGTCCGTGCCGTGGCCGGCGATGCGCGGGCCGTAGACGGTATACCCCTGGGCGGCCAGGTGCTTGCCCAACCAGAGCATCTCCTGCGGCACGGCCTGCAACCCGTGCAGGCACAGGCAGCCCACGTCCGCGCTGCCCGGAAAGAAGAACGGCGCGCCGCCGGGGATGTAGTAGGACTCGTTGGTGGTGAACCCGCTCATGCTGGCTCCTTGTGGCAGATGGAAATCGATGGTCCTGATCGTAAACCACGCGCCGGATTTGTCCAGCCAGACCAGGACGATCGTTGCGATAACGTGCGGCTATCCTTAACAAAAAATACACAACTGCCGGGGTAGCGCGCCGATCGAACTTGTGCTATGCTGACATTATCCGTCTTATGCATCATGGGAGATTATCCATGCGTAACTGGCTTCATGCTTTCAAGAACCGCCTCCAGGAAGGCCAGGGTCTGGTCGAATACGCCCTGATTCTGGTCCTGGTCGCGGTGGTCGTCATCGTCATCCTGGCCCTGCTGGGCCCGGCCATCGGCAACATCTTCAGCAACATCGTGAACGGCCTCAACGGCCACGCGCCCCAGACCGGCGGCGGGCTGATCCTGCTGTTCTAGGTTGTGATGGTGCCGTCCCCCGGCCCCGCGCCCACCCGGCGCGGGGCTTTTTTGTTGCAGGAAAGGCGAGTCCAGAGACCAGGAGGCCGGGAGGCACGCCGGACGGGTCGGTGCCCGTCCCTACATCGTCCGCCCCCCGGCATCGATGGAGCCTTCCAACGCCTGGAATCCTTCTCTTGACGCCTGTTGGGGATGCGGCGTGGACGCCATCGCCATCCTCGGGGGCAACGAATGGGCGCGTTCCACTCTGGACCAGGCACAGCGAAGCTGTGTGGCCTCTGGACTCATCACCTCGTTTTTATCCGCGTTCCGGGTGCGCTATACTGAAAGGCACGATCTCTCGGCACGGATCGAACCAAGACTGTTACGGCACAAAGAGAGTCAGGCCATGTTTGCCAGAAAAACGAAACGTTCATGGCAGGGGATCGGGCTGGTCGCCCTGCTCGTTCTGACGCTGTCGGCCGGGGTCCTGCCACCAGCCGCCGCCCAGGGCCAGACCCCCACCCTGCCCGCCGATCTGTTTGTCCTGACCGACCAGGCCCAGGTCATGCACATCGCCGCGGGCAGCGGATTCGCCGCGGCCGTCACCCCCGCCAACCAGCCCGTGATCGACTTCGGGGTCGCCCCGGACGGCCAGTGGATCGCCTATCGATCCGCCGCCCCGGCAGATGGCTCGGCGGCCTCGGTCCTGGCGATCACGTCGGTCAGCGGCGGCTCCGGCGAGGTGCTGGAATTCGACCCGGCCCAGCCGCCCATCACCGGGCGCGGGCAGACGGTCGCCTGGTCGCCGGATGCCAGCGCCATCGCCTACACGACGCCGGCCGGCCTGCGCTTCTACCTGGCCGGGGTGGGCGAATACGGCGCACCGGCTTACGTCACTATCGAGGGCGGCCCCTTCCTGAACCTGATCTGGTCGCCGGGCGGGAGCATCCTGGCCGCCGAAGCAGAGAACAACGTCTGGTCCCTGTACCGGCGGGATGGCACAGCCGTCACCTACGCCGGGCAGGTGCCCGACTCGGCCGGGCTGGCCTGGGTGCGCGAAGGGGTCGTCGCGGTCGCGCCCTCGGCGGGCGGGCTGCTGACGCTCGACGTGCGGGATGGCACGCAGGCCGCCCTGCTGGACGCCTCGGTCGTGGTCAGCCAGCCGACCCTGGTGCGCGGCGACCGCCTGGTCTTTTTCGTCCACGACGCGCCAGGCCAGCGCTTCGCCGCGCGACGCTTTGGCACGGTCAGCGTGCTGGGTGGCGATTACGAGGCCAGCGACGCCGCCCTGGAACTGACCACGGCCATGCACTGGCTGCCGGACGGCGTGGCCCTGCTGGGCGCAATCGACGACCAGCTCACCCTGATCGAGCCGCGCACCAACACCCGCCGCCAGCTTGTCCAGGCCGTCACCGCCTACACCTGGGGACCGCTGACTCCGACCGAGATCAGCGGCCTGATCATGCCCGAGGACCTGTACTTCCTCGGCCGCGATCCGGATGGACTGGCCCAGCTCTGGCGGCTGCCCGCCGACGGCCGCCCGGTCGAACAGGTCACCCGCGAGCCGCGCAACGTGATCGACTTCGCGCTCGCGCCGGATGGCAGCCAGATCGCCTACACCTCCGGCGGCAACCTGATCGTCGCCGACCGGGATGGCAACGGGGGCCGCGTGCTCTCCCCGGTGGGGGAGCGACCCGGCGCGGGCGGCCAGCCCGCCTGGAGTCCGGACGGCCAGTTGATCGCCTTCGTGCGGGATGGCATCTGGCTCGTCCCGGCGATCGGCGGCGGGCGGACCGAGTTGATCACCGACGTCCTGGCCGCCGACACCCCGCCAGACCAGGTGCGCGTCTACATGACGCCGCGCTGGAGCCCGGACGGCACGCAGTTGCTGGTCAGCATCGGCTACTACGAGGGGATGGGGCTGGGCCTCCTGCCGGCGACCGGCGGCGAAGTCACCCCGCTGCCGACCACGTCGGCGCAGGGCGGCTGGCTGCCCAACGGCCAGGTATTGACCTGGGACGCCGGCTACGGGATGACCACGCCCGGTCTGTACCTGGTCGATCCGGCCGACCTGACCGGCTACATCACGATTCTGGACGACACCTGGCACGTCAGCGACGTGACGGTGCTGGCCCCCGAAGCCGCGGTGATCCTCAGCGCCCCCGGCGGCGGCAGCATGGGGCCGGGCGCGGTCCAGCCCTATCTGGTGCCGATCCTGCCCGACGCGCTGCCCTTTCCACAGGGCCGGGCGGGCCTGCTCGAAGCCCCGGCCCTCTCCGGGGATGGTAAGGTCGCGGCCGGGCTGCGCGCGTCGAGTTACGGCGACTTCGGGCTGGAGGGCCGACTGGTGGTCATCCATCTGGAAAACGGTGAGCGATTCGCGGTTGAAACCCCCGGCGACGTCTGGGGGCTGGCCTGGGGAGGCGCACAATGACCGGTGAACGCATCCTGATCATCGAAGACGACGAGCAGATCGTGCAGACCGTCCGCCGCGGCCTGATCTATGAGGGCTACGTGGTCGACGTGGCGATGGACGGCCACAGCGGACTGGAAAAAGCCCGCGATACCCCGCCCGACCTGGTGATCCTGGACCTGATGCTGCCCGGCATGGACGGCCTGGAAGTCTGCCGCCGGATGCGCGCCGCCAGTGACGAGACCCCCGTCCTGATGCTGACCGCGCGCGATGGCGTCACCGACCGGGTGGCCGGGCTGGACGCCGGGGCGGACGATTACCTGGTCAAGCCCTTTTCCTTCGACGAGTTGCTGGCCCGGATGCGCGCCCTGTTCCGCCGGGCGCGGCCCAGTTCCTCGCCGGAGGTGCTGCGCTTCGCCGACCTGGTGCTGGATACCGGCACACGGCGCGCCACGCGCAACGACCGGGTGATCGACCTGACCGCCAAGGAATACGAGCTGCTGGAACTGTTCATGCGCCACCCGCGCCAGGTCCTGACCCGCGACCAGATCTTCGACCGGGTGTGGAACTACGACTTCGGCGGGGAGAGTAACATCATCGAGGTCTACGTGCGCTACCTGCGCCAGAAGACCGAGGAGCACAATGAGCCGCGCCTGCTCCACACCGTGCGCGGCGTGGGCTACGTCCTGCGCGAGGAGTAGCCCGGAAGCACAGGCAAGAGGCAGGAGACAGGAAAAAAACAGGGCCGGAACAACCGGCCCTGTCGTTTTCAGCCAGAATCGCCATCAGCCACCGCCCAGCGTCCAGCCCTGCCAGCCGCGCGCCTGCCAGGCGGCATAGAGCGCGATCGCGCCCGCCGTGGCGACGTTCAGACTCTCCACGTGGCCGCGCATCGGCAGGGTGACGGCCATGTCGCAGGTCTCCCGCACCAGGCGGCGCATCCCCTCACCCTCGCTGCCCAGCACCAGACACAGGTTCATGTTGAGATCGGCCCGGTCGAGCGGCTGGATGTTGGGACCGATGTCCAGCCCGACCACCCAGACGTCGTTGGCCTTGAGTTCCTTGAGGGCGTTGACCAGGTTGTTGACCTGGGCCACGAACAGGTGCTCGACCGCGCCGGAGGAGGCCGCCACGACCGCCGGGGTGACGGTCACGCCGCGCCGTTCCTGGAGGATGATCCCGTGCACGCCGACTGCGTCGGCGATGCGCAGCAGACTGCCCACGTTCTGAGGGTCCTGGAGCAGATCGAGGGCCAGGAAGAAATTTCTCTCGTGGCGCAGCACGGAGGTTTCCAGCAGGGTTTGCAGGCTGGCGAAGGGGTAGCCGCCGCAGCGCAGGACCACGCCCTGGTGGTTGGCCCCCTTGGCCAGGTCGTCGATGATCCGACGCGGGACGCGGTGGACGGCCACGCCGCGCGTCTCGGCCGCGTTGAGGATCTCCGTAATCGGGCCGCGCTCGTCGGCGCTTTCCAGCAGCAGGACTTGCTCAAACTTGCGCCGGTTGGCGCGCAGGGCTTCCAGCACCGGCCAGCGGCCGTACAGGAATTCAGACATCGCGGGTTCCTTCTCGGCTTGAATGGATTGTCAGGCGAGAAGTATAACGCGCCAGCCCCGGCGAAGTTACTCTGCCGGTGGATACTGACCGCGCAGCATGCGCACCACGATCCGCTCCAGGTCGATGGGCAGCTTCGGGTCAGGCCTCATGAATTCCCCTGCGCGCGCCGGAAGGCGCGCCACGCCACCGCCGTGATCGTCGGCGACGGCGCCTTTTTGTCGGCGAAGTCCCAGCCTTTCCAAGCGGTGTACATCGACCGCGCCGTGAAGCGCCCCGCCTCGTCCGACTGGAGCATCAGCTCGCCCAGCATGGCCTGGAAGCGAGGATCAGACCGCGCTTTGGGGAAGCGGCTCAGCACGTCGACCATGTGCAGGAGGTCATACCAGACCAGGGGATACTTGGGCTTGCGGAAGTCGGTCCCGATCCCGAACAGGTAGGGCTTGCGCTCGCGCTGGATGTCCCACAGATGGAGCAGCGCGGCCACCCCAGTCTGAGCCGCCCCCGACTCCCGCAGGGCCGGGACACGGCTGATCGCTCGCAGCGCGATCAGGGTGGCGTACGGGCACGGATCGTCCTTGCGGCCGGGGCCGCGAAAGCCGCCCATGACCTCCGCCACCACGCAGCGCCAGCCATTGTCCTCGACCAATCCCAGCAGGTGATCCAGCGCGCGTTGGACGCGCGGATCATCGCCCAGCCCGAAGTCGAGCAGCGCCGCCAGCACGGTCGGCGCATCGCAGGCCATCCAGCCCGGATGATCCTGACCATCCCCGCCGAAGCGCTCATTGATCCGCAGGCTGACCGTGAACGGCCCCTCCGGGGACTGGTTCGCCAGCACCCGGTCGAGCCAGCGGGCGAAGTTCGGCGCCGGCGACAGGGT